>NZ_JPIM01000023.1 GCF_000735195.1 Chloroflexus sp. MS-G | reverse complement strand
GATCTACACGTCGGCGATCAAGTGATAGTCGAAACAGTACGAGGACAGGAACTGGCTAAAGTAGCTTTTGAGCGCCGCGAAGTCAGTAATGAAGAAATCATCGGTGAACTGAAGCCAGTAGTGCGGCGAGCCGAGCTAAGCGATCTGGCACGGATGGCCGAACTGCAACAGTATCACGCTGAGGCCCTGGCCCGCTGCGCCGAAAAGGTGAAAGAGCACGGCTTGCCAATGAAGCTGGTAAAGGCCGAATACTCGTTTGACGGCTCACGCCTGACCTTCTACTTTACCGCCGATCAGCGCGTCGATTTTCGCCAATTAGTGCGTGATCTGGCACGCATGTTCAAGACCCGTATTGAATTACGCCAGATCGGGCCACGTGATGAAGCCAAAATGCTTGGTGGCATCGGACCATGCGGTCGTATTCTCTGCTGCACCGCTTTCTTACCCGATTACGCACGGGTCACAATCAAGATGGCGAAAGATCAAGACCTGCCACTCAATCCGAGCAAGATTAGCGGTGTCTGTGGACGCCTGCTTTGTTGCCTTTCCTACGAGCATGAGCAGTATATCGAAATGCGCGCCCAGTTACCCAAGCGCGGGACATGGGTCATGACCCCAGATGGGCCGGGTGAGGTCATTGGTCAACATGTGCTGAAACAGCAGGTGTTGGTACAACTGGCTAGCAGTGGAATGATTGAAACCTACGACATCCCGCAAATCACGATTGCCACCGAGCAGGTGGTTGCGTTGGCCCGTGCCCGTGCTGCTGAAGGGATTACACCCGCTTCGACCTTGAAGCCCGAACGTGGTGAGCAGCGCCTGCTCCGTGATGAGATTGATACTTTTGATTGGAATGATGATCTGAGTCTGCTGGAAGACGATGATTTACCTCAGCTACCACCATCTCCTCATGTGTTACCTACTCCTGTGTTACCGCCCGCTGTAGAATCAAAGCGGGTTTCAGAGCCGAAGACAACACCAAAGCCGCGTGGCCGTCGCCAGGGTGATCAGCAAGACAAAGAAACAGCGACTACCGTCAATAAGGCGGCCAAACCAGCACCGTCTCAGCCACCGAGGGCCACCACGCCGACCCCGCCAGCGAAAACTGCACCACCGGATTCGTCCGCGAAAGCTGGCAATGATGTCAGGCGTCGGCGACGTCGGCGAAATTAGGTGACGCTCTGACAACCTGGCGACTCTGCTTTACCTGTCGTGAAGTAGGAAATCGTCTCGGATTGTCTTCATTTCAGCCAGCGAGGGAGAAGGATGGAGATTTTTGCAGTCGATAGTCACATTTGGGCCATTGACCATGAATTGCTAGGGCTACCCGGCGTCGGTGTGACCTACGTCGTAACTGGTGAGGAGATCGCTCTGATCGAAACTGGTACGGCACTGACCGTACCGCAAACACTGGCCGGGTTGGACGCGCTGGGCATCGACCGCGCCGCCGTTCGACACATTCTCTGTACCCACATCCACATGGA
The DNA here is from genome assembly GCF_000735195.1 of Chloroflexus sp. MS-G. GTDB lineage: Bacteria > Chloroflexota > Chloroflexia > Chloroflexales > Chloroflexaceae > Chloroflexus. The sequence goes on along the minus strand of NZ_JPIM01000023.1, from coordinate 46,745 downwards.
TCACGCAGGTGGTTCAGGACATCTGGCAGCGGCATTGCCAAATGCGTTTGTCTACATCAACAGCAGTGTAGCCGAACATCTGGTGAATCCGACTAAACTGATGGCCAGCGTGCGGCGAGCAGTTGGAGAGGAAGCCTGGCCGCTACACGGTGAACTACTCCCTATTCCCGCTGAACGTATCCGACCTGCCGAACAGCTTTACCTGGATTTAGGGCGTGATGTTGTCCTGACGGCTATTGCAACGCCCGGCCATTCGCCCGATCACCTTTCCTACCTCGACCACAAGAGCGGCGGTTTGTTCATCGGTGATGCCGCCGGATTGGCAATGGATCGCTGGGGCCTAGCTTTCCCGGTTACACCGGTACCCACCTATGATCTTGAAGCGCATCGCACGACCATTGCCAGGTTACGCGCTCTCGATCTCCCCCGGATTTATCTTACGCACTACGGGCCTCACGATGACGTGACCTATCAGCTTGATCGGGCCGCTGAACGTCTTGAGGAGCTGGTTGAACTGGTCAATCGGGCATTGGCGGATGGCGATCCTGATGTAGCAGCACTGGCGGCTCGTTGGGTTTCCTACCCGGAAGACGGACCAGCCGGAGTCGTTGCGCGAAGCTGGACCCAAATGAGTGTAGCCGGTCTGATTCGCTACGAATTGAAACGGCGGCAGGCAACTGGATGAACAGGACGCACCCTGATCCCCAGACGTGATGATCTAATATGGGGATTGTCGGAGCGCACGGATGCGCTCCGACATAGTACTCACGGGTGTCGTCGCTACCTGCTCTTGATCTCCGTCCACAGATCATCGAAGGCCGTTGTGCCCTCATTGCGCACTGCCCATTCGAGACGCTGATACATCGCTTCGTCGGGTGCAAATCCCTGCGCGTATAGCTCACGCACTTCCGGCGAGATTAATTCAAGTGCATCTTTGTTAGGAGTCAGATAACCGATGTATTCAGTATTCTGAGCAGAGACCGCTGGGCGCATCAGAAAGTTGAGAAAGACATGAGCAGTATAGGCATTGGGAGAGTCTTTCAGGATAACAAGATTATCCATCCAGATCATACCACCCTCTTTCGGAATCACGAAGGCAATGTTCGGATTACCACTGAACTCATCGCCTAGCCCATTGCGCGCCTGCATTGCCGTACCGCTCCAGGCATGAGCCATCACATACTCTTCACTGGCTAGCTTGCGATTGACGTCAGAACTGTTGTAAGCGGCAAGGTATGGCTTCTGCGCCAACAGAATCTCTTTCACCCGTGCCAATGCTGCCGGATCAGTTGAGTTGAGGGATTGACCGATATAGCGCAGAGCAGCGCCCGGCGTTTCCCGAGCGTCATCGAGCATACTAAACTTTCCGGCAAATTGGGCGATCTGGTCGGGTTCAAAAATAGCCGCCCAGCTATCAATCCCATTCGGGAAGAACTTCGTGTTGTAGGCAATACCGGTGATACCGTACATATACGGAACTGAATAGACATTGCCTTTATCGAAGTATTGATCGAGCAGATTCGGATCGAGATGGACTATATTCGAGAGGAGTGACTTATCAATTGGTACAGCCAGCCCTTCGGCGATCATAATCTGCACCGCATAGTCAGAAGGTACGACAATATCGTATCCTGAATTGCCAGCACGTATCTTCGCCAGCATATCCTCGTTACTATCGTAAGTATCAACGACCACTTCGACCCCGTATTCAGCTTTGAATTGTTCGAGAATAGCAGGGTCGATGTAATCCGACCAATTGTAGAAGTAGAGCTTACTCGCGAGCTTACTGCGATCAACCCCATCGGTCGTGGTTGCTCCACTGTCGCTCCCGCCAGTACCGTACTCGTTCCCTGGGCTGGTTGCAGCACCACCGCCGCCACACGCGGTTAGTACCAGCAGCATTACCAGCAACACGCTTCGGAGCATCTGCATTTTGACCTCCCTCGCTACTGCGATTCCTGACTATCGACGTCGCTGCAATAGTTGTGACAGTGCGACCAGCACCATCGACAAGAGCAGCATCAGGGTTGAGATCGCGTTAATTTCCGGCGTTACCGCACGTCGCACCCGATTGTACACTTCTACCGGTAACAGTGATGTACCTGGCCCAGAGAGAAACAACGAAATAATGAAATCATCCAGAGAAAGTGTAAAGGCTAACAAGGCGCCACCAATGATACCTGGTAAAATCAATGGAAACGTAATTCGCCAGAAGATATTCCAGCTATCGGCGCCGAGATCGGCAGCAGCTTCTTCCAACCGCCGATCAAAGTTCTTAAGACTGGTGCGAACAACCACCACGACGAAAGAGATGCTAAATGCAATGTGGCCGATAGTGACGGTTGCAAGATTACGGCGCAGTGTTTCACCGGTGACCAGCTTGATCACATCGAACGCAATCGCCGAGAATGCCAGCAGCGCAACAGCCATGACGATCTCGGGGACTACGATTGGTAAATAGATCAACCCTTCCATCGCACCACGCCCGCGAAAACGGTACCGCTCCATCGCCATAGCTAGCAGGGTTCCGATAATTGTTGAGACTACTGTTGACACACTGGCAACAACCAGTGTATTCCAGGCGGCGCCCATCATACGGGGGTTGTTAAACAGGCGAATGTACCAATCCAAGGTAAAGCCTGTCCAACGAACACCAAATTCATCGCGGGTGAACGAAAAAATCACCAGAATGACGATTGGCGCATACAGAAACAGATAGATCAGGATCGAGAAGACCGTTAGCGCCAACCCACTCCAGGTCAACCGACCTTCAGCAAACGCCCCTCGTGCGCGGGCCAGTGTTGTTGAAGCAGATGCCGTCTTAATCATCGTTCTTCCTCCGTGGTGGCGCGGAAGTACAACATAATCAACACCAGCAAGACGATCATCATTAATACAGCCATTGCCGATCCAAGTGGCCAGTTGATCGGATTGGCACGCAGGAAGAGGCGCTGAATCAGATTCCCAAGATAGTCAACCTTTGCCCCACCCAGCAGTTCTGAGACCACAAACTGACCGAGCGTAGGAATAAAGACCAACACCGAGCCAGCAACAACTCCTGGCATTGTCATCGGGAGCATAATCCGCAGAAAAGCCTGCACCCTGCTGGCGCCCAGATCGGCTGCTGCCTCCATCAGGGTAAAATCAAAACGGTCAATAGCCGCGTAGAGCGGCAAGACCATAAACGGTAACTCGCCGTAGATCAGGCCGATCAGTGTTGCTCCCTCGTTATTAATCAACGACAAACGACCGATACCAATAAACTCTAACAGACCGTTAAGCAGACCGTTATTTGCCAGAATGATCTGCCAGGCGTAAATCCGCACCAGAAAATTTGTCCAGAATGGAATTAGTATGAGCATAAGCAGTGGCATGCGCCATTGCTGCGGACTACGAGCGATGAAGAGTGCGAGCGGGTAGCCGAGCAACAAGCAGATCACTGTAGTCAAGACACTCGTCCAGATCGACCGCCAGTAGGCATTGATGTACAGGCTCTGAGTAAAGATCGTAATATAGTTATCGAGCGTTGGCTGGTAGACTACACGACCTAAAGCGTCGTTCGTCATAAAGCTGTAGATAACAATAATCACCAACGGCAAGGCGAAAAAGAGCACCAGCCAGAGCAAACCAGGCGTCAGTAACAACATCAGCCGTATGCGATCACGACGTTGCTGCTGCTGTTGAAGCATTGCCATCGCTCCCTCCCTATTCACTCAGTACCAGCGCATTGTCAGGCGGGCAGACAACGACGGCCGGTTCACCCGGTTGCCAGTACTCATCACGGTCAAGTGTCGAACGGGTATTCTGTTCCCACACATCAATAGTACGACGGTCATTGATCCGAACGGTAATGCGCGTGTCACTCCCAATATAGTTAACGGTCAGCACCGTACCGGCTAAGCCATCGATCGGCACCTCACCATTGGCTGCCAGCAAGCGCACCTTTTCCGGGCGGATTGAATAGGTTACTGCTGTGCCATCACTCAACGGCCGAGTAGCCAGCCCACGAAAACGCAACCCATCCGGCGTCTCTATGACGGTATAGTTCCCGTCGCGCCCAATCACCAGCCCATCGATGAAATTGGTCTCGCCGATAAAATCGGCAACGAAGCGACAGTTGGGACGCTCGTAGATTTCCGTTGGCGTTCCAACCTGTAAGACCTTCCCCTTATTCATAACCGCAATCCGATCCGACATCGTCAATGCCTCTTCCTGATCGTGGGTTACGAATACGAAGGTGATCCCCACCCGCGCCTGTAGGCTCTTCAGTTCGAGCTGCATCTCTTTGCGTAATTTCTGGTCGAGCGCACCCAGTGGCTCATCGAGCAACAACACTTCAGGATGGTTTACGAGTGCACGGGCCAGGGCGACCCGCTGTTGTTGACCGCCGGAGAGCTGACGGGGACGGCGTTCTTCCAGCCCACTTAACCGTACTAGATCAAGGGCCTCTTTCACTCGTTGGGCAATTTCAGCCTTCGGCGTTTTTTTCATCTCCAAGCCAAACGCAATATTTTGCGCTACTGTCATGTGGGGAAAGAGGGCATACGACTGAAAGACAGTGTTAACCGGCCGCAAATGTGGTGGCGTGATCCCCATCTCTCGCCCATGAATGAGGATACTTCCTGCGGTTGGTAACTCAAAACCGGCGATCATGCGCAACGTTGATGTCTTACCACAACCGCTCGGTCCTAACAACGAAAAAAACTCGCCGTCACGAATTTGTAAATTCACGTGATCGACTGCAACCACGTCGCCAAACCGTTTGACAACATTACGGAGTTCAATCGCGATGGAATCGTTCACCTTTACAATCCTCCCATCAGGTTACATACCAGTGATGAGTAGCGGATACCGGGAAGGCTGTCTGTAACAGCCATGATGTTTTACAACACTTCCCAACATGAGTAAAGTCTCGGCAGCATGGCCCAATCGCATCACGTTGTGCATTTGTTTAGAGAGTAGTATACCATAACCTCTTGCCGGAACTTTGTATCGAGATGTACAGATCTATGAATTTTATTTCCGACAGATATAACAAACCTGACAAGCATGCTTCGTATGACATTTGGTATTATCAGTGCGAGCGGATTCGACCTTTTCAAGGTTTTTTCCCTCGCCTATCTTCACCAGTGTAGAGGCAGTTATAATTTCCCAAAACTACCACATAGGAGCTATCGTGGATTCGGAATGGAAATGCCGACATCTTACGCGACAGAGATTTGTATGACCGAGACTATCGAACTTGAGATTGAGGGGATCGCTCAGGGCGGCGACGGCGTTGGGCGGTTAGAGGAGCTAGTTGTCTTCGTAAGCGGAGCCATACCGGGAGAACGGGTACGAGCCAATGTTTACGAACGTCATACCCGCTTCCTGCGCGCTACTGTCAGCGAAATCCTGCGTGCAGCACCCGAACGGATAGCGCCTCGGGTCAGCCCTGGCGATCATGTGCCATGGCAACATATTGACTATCCGGCCCAGGTACGTTTGAAGGGCGCAATTGTTGCCGAACAGATACGTAAGTTTCTACCGAATATTGCAGTTCCGGTCCAACCGGTCATTGCCGCACCGCAACCCTGGGGCTACCGCAACAGTGCTCGTCTCCACGTTGACGGTTCTGCGCTTGGCTATCACGCTACGGGCACAAAGACGGTGGTTGATCTGGCAGACGACCCCTTGCTGCTGCCGGTACTGAGAGAAGCACTGGCGGGCCTGCGCCAGTTATCGTTTGCCGGTTTGATCAACGAAGTCACACTGCGAGCGAGCGCCGCTTACGGTTATGCTGCGGCTCGCCTATCACCTACGTTGCCTGCCGACTACCCGGCGCTGGTGCGATTGGCTACAAGCTGGATGGCATCAACTCCTGGCCTGGCCGGCATCACGCTCAATGACGAGCCACTGCTGGGAACGGCGCACATTTACGATGAACTTGGTGATGTTGTCTTTCGGCTAAGCCTCAACAGCTTTTTTCAGGTCAATCACGCGCAGGCTGAACGGATGGTGGCTATAGTACAAACCGCGCTGGCGCCTCACGGCGGTCGTTTACTCGATGCCTACAGCGGTGTTGGCAGTTTTGCACTGCCTCTGGCCAGATTCTACGATGAAGTGATCGCGGTTGAAGCGCATGAACCGGCTGTGCATGATGGTCGTCAGAGTGCACGAGACAACCAGATTCAGAACGTTCACTTCATCGCCGGTGTTGCCGAGCGGACGGTTGCCAATCTACCAGGCCCGTTTCAGGCTGCAATTCTCGATCCACCCCGTCGTGGGTGCCATCCAGCCCTTATTTCGGCGATCATTGCGCATGCTCCAGCAAGAATCATTTACATTTCGTGCCATCCAGGCCTGATCGGGCGTGACTTGATGCCATTACTTACGGCTGGTTACCAGATAACACTCGTGCAACCTATTGATCTCTTTCCGCAAACACCGCATATCGAGACGATTATTGCGCTACAACGCTAGAAAGCATCGGGAAATGACTAAAATGCAGGTATTATCACCGCGAATACGAATGCGTTCGGAGTTGAACATAAGCTTTTTCCGTTTCCATGCTGTAGTTGTTTTGAATGATCAATTTTTACTTAGTGAAATGTCCCCTTTTATTTCGCAAAAATCAAAACTCGTTACGTTTCCTGTGATCACTGTTGAAAAGAAGACCTTTTATCGGACAGTCAAGGATTAGAAAAGATTGTGAACCATCTGCGTTACCGCAAAACAAACTGCTATTCGGTCGGGCAACTTATGGTATACTAAATACAATTTGGTCGCACAACTTATGGTATACTAAGCGCAAGAGTGAAGATATTGCCCTGCAAAGATGGCATACACATCAGTTCATTGCCGTGTCTCGACTTGTTGCCAAAATTTGCCTGCTCGGCGAGTTCTCCGTCGGCAAGACCAGTCTCGTCCGCCGCTTTGTTGAAGGTATCTTCGATGAGCGGTATCTCAGTACGCTTGGCGTAAAGATCAGTCGCCACACGTTACAGATCGATCAGACTGACATCGATCTGATCATCTGGGACACCGCCGGGGGCGAGAAACTCGATCAGATCGTCCAGAATTATTATCGCGGTGCGGCTGGTGCACTCCTGGTCTGTGATGTCACGCGCCCTGACACATTGCCTGCATTACGCGAATACGCTACCGCCTTTCACCAAGCCAGTCCTGATACTCCACTGGTTATTGCCGCCAACAAAATCGATCTCACCAACCAACGACGGATCGACGACGAAGAGATTGCCAGTTTTGCCGCTACACTGAAAGCTGCCTGGCACGCTACCAGCGCCCGTACCGGTCAAGGAGTGAGCGAGGCTTTCCAGAGCTTAGGACAGCAGATCAGACAGCAAAGGGGGCGTGTATGACCAACGAAGCGAACGGCATTAACAGCCCACAGGAAGCTGAAGAGCTTGAGCGAGTACGGCAGATTATTCTCGGATCGAGTGCTCGCCAACCACGCCAGGCGGAAGTTGATCGCCTGCGCGAGATACTCTTTGGCCCGCAGATGGAGGAATATGCACGGACGTTTAGCGATCTCCGGCGCCAGATCGAACATCTAACTGAAGACGTGCGCCAGTTGCAAGACCGCCTGGGTGAAGTTGAAAAGACGATGCAGCGTCGCTTCGATGCACTTGATGTTGAGACACGCCGCCTGAACGACGACCTACGCCGCGAGATTGAACGTCAACGCGCTCGTGAGGCTCTTTTGCAACAGATCGCATCCCAAAGTCGGCAACATGAAGCAGCAATCAACAGTCTTGGTGAAGGGGTCAGTGAATTGCGACGAGTACAAAACCATCATGACCTGGAAATTCGCTCCGGGCGTGCCGGACTGGCCGAGACACGTGATCTGCTTGAACAACGAACGCAGTCGCTCCGTCGCGAGCTGCGTAATACTGAAGATGCCCTGCGTACCGAGTTGCGCCGGATAGCTGATCGTCTCGATAATCAGAAGACTGACCGCAAGGCATTGGCCAGTATGCTGATCGAAATTGCTACCCGACTCGAGACTGGAAGCACGGTTGCCGGTTTGCTCGATGGCCTTTCTGCAACGAAAGATGATTCATAGCAGACTATGACCACTGAACCGCCGTCGAGTCAGGCGATTGAAGAGCTACGACGTGTGCTTTTAAAACCAGAAGCGCTGGTCGATAAGATCAGTCCGGTCATTGCTGACATTCTGGCCGAGCAGATTCACACGTCTAAAGATGAGATCGCCCGTGCTCTTGCGCCAGCCATCGGTGAAGCGATTCGTCAGCAGGTGTACCAGGCGCGTGAAGATATAATCGACGCGCTTTATCCGGTGATCGGCGCTATGATCGCCCGCGCTGCTACCGAAGCAATCCGCGATTTGGCTTCACAGATTGACTCGCGCATTCGCAGTGGTCCCCTCCTGATGCTTGATCCAGGATATTGGAAAGCGCGAGCCCAGGGAATTTCTGCGGGTGAGTATGCGCTTCGCCGTCAACTGCCCTTCTCGGTGCAAGAGGTCTTCCTGATTCAACGCGACTCTGGTATTCTGATCTGCCATCTTGCTGCACCTGGCATCCCCGCCGCTGACCGCGATCTGGTCAGTGGGATGCTGACCGCGATTCGGGATTTTGCCCGTGATGCGCTTGGCGAAGGTGATGAACTGGGAGCGATCAGTTATGAGTCACGCCAGATCGTGATTGCTAGCGGCAGTGCAGCGTACCTCGCCACCGTTATTAGTGGCGTTGAGCCAGCCGGGTTTCGCGAACAGTTACGGCAAACGCTGGTGGCGATTCATGAAGGGCGCTACGAACGGCTGCGCAACTTTGCAGGCGACGACGAAACATTGATTCGTGAAGCTGAAGCGCTGATACGGCAACGAATTTCGTTATCTTCTGGACAGGACAAACGTTCTCGACCGACTAATACCTTTCTGCAACGCGCAATTCTGGTGATCCTATTTCTGATTGCCCTGTCGCCACTTTTTATGTGCGGCTGGTGGGTGATGAGTGTCGAAGCGCGCATGGCAGTACTGTTTGCGCCGACCGCGACACCAACCGCAACGGCTACAGCCACCCCGACCGCGACACCAACCGCAACGGCCACGGCCACCCCGACCGCGACACCAACTGCTACCCCAACGCCAACGGCAACGCCTACCCGAACACCAACTCCGACAAGTACACCGACACCAACGATTACACCAACACCAACGGCAACGCCAATACCATACGACGGTGTCATGACGGGAAATGTGTTTCTGTATAGCGCACCTGACGAAAGGAGTGAGCGGAGCTTCATCGTTGCGCCGCGTAATGCACCGGTCATCGTGCTCGCTCAATATGGAGACTGGTATCAAGTGCGCGTTGATGTGCGAATCGATCAACAGGCGGTACAACTTATCGGCTGGGTACCATCGCAGTGGGTTGGTTTGGTACGGCCAATCCCGCCAGCCATTGTCACGCCATTCCCCCAACCCTAAGCGAGGAGCTTTGACAATGTCGTTATCGGTTGAACAACAGGTTTTGTGCGAGACCCGCAGTGCGTATCTGATCGTCGATCCCGACCTGCGCATCCAGGGCGCGGGTGGGATGCTGGCCTTGGTAGGCGGTATACCGCCGATTGGCGTTATGCTCACCGATCTGCTACCAGAACTGTTTGGCAATGAAACCGCATTGGCTGAAATCCTCAAAGGTGAGCGTGATCGCCTTCAGTTACCGCTGATCAACCGTCAGTTACCCGATGGTTCTCTACTTTACCTCGACCTTTTGACCATCCCACTCACTGATGATCGAGGGACAATTACCGGCCTGATCCAGATCATTACCGATACTACGCAACGCAGTATCGTCGAACAACTACGATCGCAGCAGCGAAATGAATTGCAACTCTTGAAAGATCGTCTCCAACGACAGAATGTTGAATTGGCCCGTGTGAATGCTGGCTTACTCAAGGCAACAAAGATCAAAGATGAATTTCTGGCCAGTATGAGCCACGAAATTCGGACACCGCTCACTGCCATTCTTGGCTTGATTGATGTTTTACAAGCTCAACTAGTCGGACCGCTCAGCGATCAGCAAATGAGCGCCATCAATGGCATCAAACAAGGCGGACAACACCTGCTCTCGTTGATCAATGATTATCTCGATATTGCCAAGATTGAAGCTGGGCGTCTTGAGCTAGACCTAGGACCGGTCTCGGTGCAAGATGTTTGTCAGTCCTTACGATCCATGGTGGCCGATATGGCACATCGGGCTAAGCTAAAGCTCGTTTACGACATTGATCCGAGTGTAAAGGTTATTCTGGCCGATGCCCGTCGTTTGCGTCAGATTCTGATCAATCTGCTCTCAAATGCGATCAAGTTCACGCCTGCTGGAGGGCAGGTAGGACTGGAAGTACGCGGTGAACCTGAAGTTGGTGCAGTGCGATTTACAGTCTGGGACACAGGTATTGGTATTTCAGCAGAAGATGCTGCTCGTCTATTTGAGCCATTCCAACAAATCGAGAGCGAACGGCAAAAAGAAGTAACCGGCAGTGGGCTTGGTCTGGCACTCGTTGCCAAACTAACCCGGCTTCACGGCGGGAGTGTCGGTCTCGAAAGTGAGCCAGGTATTGGCAGCCGCTTCCACGTGACGTTGCCGTGGGAACCACAAGAGCAGCAATCCTTTCTCGAGCAACTCACCAGTCAGCGCGAAGCTGAGGAAGCGTATGCGACAGAGGTGCCAACAGCCTCGCCGTTGGCTGGTGATCGTCCTATTTTGCTAGTCGAAGATGATCGAGCGAGTGCAACCCTCTTTGCCCAATACCTGAATCGCTGCGGCTATCAGGTTGTCCATGTCGAATCAGGTGAAGAGGCGCTGGCCTACGTACAGGGTGAACTTCCGTGTCTGGTGCTGCTCGATGTTCGCCTGCGCACAATGGACGGGATCGAGGTTATGCGACATTTACGTGCTCAACCGACCACTCGTCGTATCCCGATCCTTGTCTTGACTGCCCTGGTGATGCCGGGTGATCGCGAGCGGTGTCTGGCAGCCGGTGCTGACGATTATCTCGCCAAGCCAGTGCGCCTACGGTTGCTGGCCGAACGGATTGCGATGCTGCTCGAACAGAAGGAGTGATATGAATTCGCAACTACATCCTGCGTTTTACAGACACAGCCATTGTGAGACGGGGTAGGGTATGCTCAAACCGCAAGAGCTGCGTATCGCCGGTGAAATACTGCCCTTTCTCAACGATCCGACAACACCGATTGGGCGCGATTTTGCCACCCAAGCGACGCTTCTTCATCTCCCAGCCGGTACGACTATTTTTTCAGAAGGCGATGAGTGTAGTGTATTTGCTGTGCTCAGCAGCGGTACTGTGCGTGTGTTCAAAATCGGTGAAACGGGGCGAGAAATCACGCTCTACCGCTTCGGTCGCGGCGAGAGCTGCATTCTAACCACGAGCTGTGTCTTAAGTGCACGACAGTTTCCGGCCATTGCCGTCGTGGAAAAAGACACCACCGCTTTCGTGATCGACCAGTTCACATTTCGCGACTGGATCAACCGCTATGGTGAATGGCGCGATTACGTCTTTCAATTACTCTCACAGCGGTTAGCGACCGTGATGGCTATCGTTGACGAAATCGCCTTTCGGCGGGTCGATGTACGGCTGGCCGAATTTCTGTTACAACATGCTGCCGGCGAACCTCCTGTTCTCTACGCCACTCATCAACACATTGCTGCCGAACTGGGGACATCCCGCGAGGTGGTCAGTCGTATTCTGGCCGATTTCAGTGACGATGGCTTGATCAGGAGTGGCCGAGGACAGATCGTTATACGTGATCGTGAACGGTTGCAGCAACGTGCACAGGCACAATAATCACGTAACAGTCGGACGGTTAGCCTGATACTTCAGATAACGCTTTTCAATGACTGCTTGCGCCAATCGTTCAACGGCGGTGTGCAGATCACGAAAGCTGGTATAAAGTGGTGCAATACCGAGCCGGATGTTGTCGGGAGCACGAAAATCAGGCAGAACATTCAGTTCATTAATGAGCGCCAGATCAATACCCAACCCCGCCGGATGACCGAGTGAAATATGTGAACCACGGCGTGCCGGGTCTCGTGGCGAGTTTAGCGTATACCCTAGCGGTGCCAGCCGCTGTTGCCACAAGCCGATCAGATATTCTGTTTGCGCTATCGATTTGGCACGTAAGCGTTCAATCCCAGCCGCCAATACCAGATCAACCCCTGGCTCAATCAACGCTAGCGACACCACTGGCGGTGTACCGGTCAAAAAACGGCGTAAGCCGGATGCAGGGGTATAGGTAAGGTCAAAATCAAACATATTCTGCTGACCCATCCAGCCGGCAATAGAGTTCACCAACCGATCTTGCAAATCACGCCGGATATACAAGAAGGCCGGTGCGCCCGGTCCGCCATTCAGATATTTATAGCAACAGCCAACTGCCAGATCGACAGCGCTGCCGTTGAGATCAATCGGCACCACACCTACGGAATGGCTGAGATCCCACAAGGTCAGGGCGCCAACAGCGTGCGCAGCAGCAGTAAGCGCCTTCATATCGTAGAGAAAGCCACTCTTGAAGGTTACGTGCGATAGCGTCAGCAAAGCCGTGCTATGATCGAGTAGACCGAGTATCGCCTCAACCGGGCCATGAATGCCATCGGCTGAATAAGCCAGCGCAATTTCGTGCCCTGCATTTAACAGATCGGCCACTCCTTGCAAGATGTAAAGATCGGAGGGAAAATTGAGGTCGTCACTCACGATGCGCACTCGACCAGGACGGGCGCGGAGTGCAGCTACTACCAGCTTAAACAGATTCACCGAGGTACTATCGGCAACGATCACCTCATCGGGAGCAGCACCGATCAGACGTGCGATTTTGGCCCCGATCCGTTCGGGTAAATCAAACCAACCCTCGTTCCAACCACGGATTAGCCGTTCCCCCCACTGCCGCTGTACTAGATCGGTGACCATATCGATAGCAGCTCTCGGTAAGCGACCCAGGGAGTTGCCATCGAGATAGATCAGTTCTGGCTCTTTATGCACAAACGCCTGCCGAAACCCCGCTAAATCATCAGCAGCATCGAGTTGATCGGCATAGGCTGCATCAAGTGGCACGGTCATCGCGATGTCCTTTCTAAGGGCATATCTCGCCCTTGCCATGCCTCAAACGGGTTCCGTGCCGGTAACTCCCCAAACGAAACACCTTGATCTGACCGTAATCATACCATAAGAAATTTAGTAAAGGTTACATTGTTCGCGTTTTGCGCGGTTGGCGATTCCATACCCCATTACGTGAGGTGGGAACCCGCCCCTACACTATTGTTGGGTAGAAGGAAAACGCCGAAAATCCCTGAACGACACGACAATATGCGGTAGACAGTCGCGGTCAGGCGTGTTATATTCAGAGACAAAGCGTCTATATCTGCATATTGGCATGCAAGAGATTGTCATACCATTTCATATTCAGATTGCAACACGCACTCCGCAGGGCTATCCACTTCGGGCAACCTGCGGTGGTCGTAGGGCTGAAGCAGTGATGCCCCCGCCAGTGGTGTCGGAAACACCGGCAATAGCCGGCAGTGAATTGGGAGAATTGTTGTTGCCGCCTCCCCTACGGCAGTTATTGATCGAAACCGCCCGTGAAGCTATCGATCACAAAGCCCGGATGCAACTACGACTCGAAATTGAGGCACCTGAGCTGGTAGTTTTGCCGTGGGAGTGGCTTTCACTGAGTAGAGGTGATCAGCATTGGCAGCCTGCAATTCGTGATGATTACACGCTGGTGCGTGTTAGCGCACGTTCGCCGCGTCCATTACCTCCGCGTCGGGTGGCAGGGCCGCTGCGTCTGTTGATTGCTGTAGCGCGTGGCTACGAGGCGGTTGCCGACGCCTTGGGCGAGGCGCTGGTTGAGCCGGTGCGTTCTGGTCGGTTCATTGTTGACCGATTGCGTGAAGCAACTGCCGATGAGATTGTTGCCGAACTGGCTGCCGAGCCGCGCCATATTCTCTATCTGATCGGTGAGTTTGAACAACCACCCCGTCAGTCAGCACGTATGCGTTTAGGACGAGCAGTGACCGCTGGTGAGCTTGCTGAATTGCTGGTTGGGATCGAAGATTTGCGTTTGCTAACGGTTGCTGGTAGTCCGTTTTCAGTTTGTACCAGTTTCGCCAGCGGATTGCACGAGCACGACGGTCGTGCTGTAGTCGTGCTTCCCGAACTCGGCGCTGCGGCGCAGGCACGCTGGAGTGTGGCCTGTTATCAGGCCCTGGCGAGTGGCGAACCGGTTGATCTTGCTGTTACCCTCGGGCGAGCGGCGCTAGCCGGTGCACAGGAAGCCTGGGGAGCACCCCAGCTTTATCTGGCGCCGGGTGGCGAACAACTCTTTCGCCTCGGCGAACCACCGGTGGCGCCAGCACCTCCTGAAGCAGTGCGAACTATTCGCACGACGATACCACAGCAACGTCGGCCGCGCTTTGCACCAATCGCTACGAATGCCGGTGTACCGACGCGCCGGATTCAGGAGCTAAGCCGTCAATTCCGTCTTCGTCCTCAGCTCATTGCGCTCATTATTGCCTCACTGGTGTTGATCGTATTGGTAAGCCAGGTTATCAGCCTCCCTGGTAGCACGGTAGTACCGACCCCCGTCGTTACCCCGACACCACCACTCTTGCTCGATCCGATACGGATTCCGGTGCCGACGCTCATGCCGACCGCGATACCGTAGCAGTTGCTGTGTGCAGAGATTGTGCCCAACCCGCCCGCGATAGGGTATGGAAGCGCTAACCGATGGGTTCCAACCGCGTACCCAGGCACTTGCGTAGGAGCCAGCACACGTCTCATCCGGCACGTCTAGCGCCCTCACCTTCCCCCTAGCCCCCTTCTCATCTTCCATTGTGGAAGAGGAAGGGGAGATACGACGAAGTGACGCGAAAGAACGATCCATATCGGTGAACGACTCTCACCCGCCGGTGGAGTGGAAAGACAGGCGTGTAACAGGGTTGAACCTCGCTCTCAGCGTCCCAAATGCGACGCTCCCCCTTCGTGAGGAAGGGGGAGCGTGCGACAGAATTGAACCGCGATCGTCCCACTCACTCCTAACCGGCAATACCCTCTAAACTGTGATCAGTTACGGCTCACCAACGACCGGTTAGCTCGGTCACCAACGCATAACGCGCACGCACATCGGCAAGGAGCGCATCATCCACAATCTGCGCATTACGGTAGACCTGCTTATCGAGCATGCGTTCAGGGTCGCCACCAGGCCAGATACGCCATGAGTCGTTATCAATCACATCAGCCACCACCAGACTCCCCTGGGTAGTCCGCCCAAATTCAATTTTGAGATCGACCAGGGTGACGTCAAGCCGTTGCCATGCCGCTTCCAGCGTCAAGAAGACTTCACGCCCGGTATGAATCATCTGCTCTACTTCAGCAGGCGAAGCAATGCCCTGTGACGTGATCTCTTGGGGTGAGATTTGGGGATCGTGGCGGGCATCATCTTTCAAGAAGAACTCGATCAATGGTGGATCGAAGCGTTGGCCGGCAGCTTCAGGATGACGACGCAAATACGAACCTGCCGGTAAGCGCCGCATCACCACTTCAAGGGGGATCATTGTACACCGACGAACGATGGTCAATGTCGGTTCAGGCGCATCGACAAAGTGTGTCGCAATTCCGGCCCGGTTAAGCAATCGAAACACATTAGCTGTTGTTTGTCCGGCCAATGCTCCCTTTCCTTCAATGATGCTCCGACGCGCACCATCGCCAGCAGTGATGCCATCTTTATGGTATAAAATTGCCAGATCGGGGTCGGATGGATGCGCATACACGATTTTGGTCTTACCTTCAGCGATTACAGCGCCCAGTTCCATAATCGTCTCCTTTACACATCGACCAGCCGGACAGCCGGTTCTGTCGCTACCCGGCCAACCAGGCGTGCTTCCGGGATAGTCGCCAGTGCCTGGCTCGCCGACTCGGCAGGTACAATCACCAGCATGCCTAGCCCCATATTGAGGGCATGAAACGCTTCCTGTTCGTCAAGGCGCCCAAGTTCAACCAGCAACTGGCAAATTGGCGGAATAGACCAGCTTCCCCGCACAATCTCGGCCCCCAGCCCGTCAGGGAGTACCCGTGGCAGATTATCGTAAATGCCACCACCGGTAATGTGGCACAGCGCCTTTACCGGCACCACGGCGCGCAATGCATTCACTTCAGACAGGTAACAACGATGAACAGCTAACAACGCTTCACCGATTGTTTGCCCACCGAGAATAGCCGGACGCGCCGCATAACCTTCGGTCGCAAAATGGTGCTTCACGAGCCGTCGCGCAAGCGAATAGCCATTAGTGTGCAAACCGGTACTCGGAAGGGCTACGATGGCATCACCAGCGATAATATCGGTACGCGGTAACATTGCCGACCGCTCGACCACGCCAACAATCGTACCGGCCAGATCGAAGGCGCCCGGTGCATAGACATCGGGCATTTCGGCTGTTTCGCCACCGATCAACGCACAGCCGGTAGCCCGGCACCCCTCAGCAACACCGGCTACAATTGCCGCCACCTGTACCGGATCGAGTTTTGCAACGGCGATATAGTCGAGGAAGAAAAGCGGACGTGCACCCTGCACCAGAATATCGTTCACCGCGTGATGAACCAGATCTTGCCCCACTGTATCATAGCGACCTACGGCGGCAGCCACCAGGGTCTTGGTGCCAACACCATCGGTACTACTCACCAACACCGGCGCTTGTATTCCGGCCAGCGCCAGAGCCGCATCAAAACAACCACCAAACGCACCCATTCCGGCTAATACTGCTGGCCCATGCGTACTACGCACTGCGGCTGCCATTAACTCTTTAGCTCGTGTTGCGGCG
Source organism: Chloroflexus sp. MS-G (assembly GCF_000735195.1). Lineage (GTDB taxonomy): Bacteria > Chloroflexota > Chloroflexia > Chloroflexales > Chloroflexaceae > Chloroflexus. The sequence goes on along the minus strand of NZ_JPIM01000023.1, from coordinate 29,895 downwards.
GCAATATCAACGCCAGCTGCACTATACTGGCTCATACCTACTCCTCACCGAGACGTGCGCAGAGTCGCGCAAACGCCTCACTCTGTGCCCGAAAGACGTGTTGTACCTGCACTGTTGTCACACTGCTCGCCCCGATGCTCCGCAGATAATCGATAGCCGGTAGTAACTCCTCTTGCGGCACTACGACGTTCACAGCGTACCAGCCGCTATCACTGGCAAACTTACTCCAGACCGGTGCAATCGTTGGCCCCTGCAAACCGGCCAGTTCATGACGAGCCGTGACCTTACGCCCGACCTCTTCGACCGAGGTACCGGGGAGATTGGCAGTCAGCGAGTAGAAGAGACGCCCACGTCGGCGCGCTTCGATCAATTCACAAAGTTGACGCACCAGCTCGAGCCGGGAAGGGTTCCCGCGCAGTGTACGCCGGGAACCGATGAGTACCGCCTGCGAACGGAGCAACGGCCCACCGACGATCTTCAATTGATTCTCGCGAATGGCAGTACCTGTTTCAGTAATGTCGGCAATAATATCGGCATAGCCAAGGCCAGGCGCAGCTTCGGTCGCCCCTTGCGATTCAACCAGCTCAAAGACATTGATACCATGCGCATAGCAAAAACGTCGTACTGTGTTGGGATATTTGGTAGCAATCCGTAATCGGCGACCGCGTGACTGAAACTCTACCGCCAGATCGGCCAGATCGGCCCACGAGGTTACATCAATCCAGCTCTGCGGGACGGCAAAGACCAGTTCTACCCGCCAGAAACCGAGATCGTCAATCACGATCAACACATCATCATCGTCACCACGGAGTTCATGTAAGAGGTCGTGACCGGTTACACCGAGATCGATTGCCCCCTCGGCCACCTTCAATACAATGTCCGCCGGCCGATGCAGCAAGACCTCGGTATCAGGAAGCCCGCGTAACACCGCCGTATACTGGCGTGGATTGGCCCGTGTCACTCGCAAACCACAGCTCTCAAGCAAGGCAATTGTTGCATCGTAACCAGAGCCTTTTGAAGGGATTGCAAAACGAAGTGTCATAGCAGTTGTGAAGTATAGCGCACACGACGCTGCTGATAGAGCGCAGCAATGACTGACGTATCACGACGTTCCAAAAGATCACGTACCGCAACAGCAAGCCGTTCACCGGCCAGATGCAATGCCTGTTGGCCAAGCGATGGGCTGGCGACATGACGGACATCTTGCCCATCGTGGTCTGCGATTTGGTTCACATCGACTAAATCGGGGCGAATTGCCAGCATCAACGACGTTTCCCAGAGTGCACCGTGATCCTGCATCTGCTCGTCAACCAGCTCGAACGGGGAAACAGCCAGCACGAGGATACGATGCTGATGTTGAGCTGACTCTGCAACTTCTATGATGGACAGGTCGTCGGTGGTATTTTCCGAGCGACCCACAACGACGGCAATCTGAAACGCTTGACCGGCAACCGTGGTCAACCGTGCCGTGAGCATCTGGCGAAACAGGTTTATGTCAAGATCGAGATCACGCCACAAGACAGGATACACCACCCCACCCACGCGCTGAGCAGCCCGTTCAACAATCGCTGTCGTGATAAACCCAGGCGTGCCAAAGGGCAAGTGATTCCCATACGTCGTATAGGTCGCCCATGGCAGCCAACAGACCGGAGTACGAGTAACGATCTGTTGTTGTTGCGCGAATAACAACTCTGTAGCGCGCCCCCAGCACGGTAGAGAACTCATAGGTCTCCTCCTAACGCGGCAAAGGGAATCCGCTGTTCGGTTCGCGTCGCCAGATCGCGCCAGACGATGTACTCCCCCGCCCGTTCGTCGGCCCCTACGATAACAGCGGCCGTAAAATGACGGCGTGTGGCATCGCGTAGATTATCTTTCACGCTACGTCCCCGTACGTCGAGCACCACCGTATAGCCTCTAGCGCGAAGCCGTCTGGCAACCCGCAACGCATACGGATAATCATCGTCATGGACGGCTGCGACCAATACGGTCTGGGGCACCTCATCGGCTTCAATAGCGGCGGCTGCCATTACTCGTTCTAGCCCGTAGGCAAAACCAACCGCCGGAGTTGGCTGCCGCCCACCCAGCGCTCCTACTAGATCGTCGTATCGCCCTCCGCCACAGAGCTGACTCCCTTCTCGATCATAAATCTCAAATATCAAGCCGGTATAGTAGTGGAGACCACGGCCAAGCGCACCATCGATGGTAATACAAGCGGAAGGTACCGCATGCGATTCTAACAGTTCAAGAATGGCCTGTAACTCACGAAACGCCACCGACTCGACACCGAGCAGATCGGCTAATTGCGGCATTGCCTGGGCGGGTGCACCGCCGATTGCCGCCAGGCGTACTAATTGATCGAGGGCCGCGTCAACCAGTGGTTGCTCATCAGCACGTCGTAATGTGCGGAGCAAGCGTTGTATGACCTCTGAGGGGCTTCTGGTACCAGTACGGAGATCGATCTGCATTGCTGCCAGCACTCGCTCAAGCCAGATGACTGCCTCTTCGTCATTGATCCCAACCGGTAACTCAAGACCCTCTGGCGGTGTCCCAAGGTTCGCCAGCACCCGTTCGCGCACCGGTGTTATTCCTTCAGCGCGCAACCGTTCGAGACTCCAAATCAATAATCCACGGGTACGTTCAGGCAGATTGAAACGGCTCAGCAACTCACGTGCCAGACCGATGTGACCGATCCGCACTGTGTAATCGGTTACGCCTACCGCAGCCAGTCCTGCGCAAGCCAGTGCGATCACCTCGGCATCGGCACGTGGTGGCAGCCCACCAATAATCTCGCCACCTACCTGCGTGAACTGACGATAGGTGTGGCGTTGTGGACGTTCATAGCGAAACACCGGCCCAGCGTAGCTTAGACGCAAGGGTAACGGCTGATCCTGCATCCCAGCCACATATGCCCGCAGCACCGACGCCGTCCACTCCGGTCGCAACGCCAGATCGCGCCCACCAAAGCTAAACTCGTAGACCTTACCAACCAAATCTTCACCCAATTTACGGAGATAGAGTTCTCGATGCTCAATAATCGGTGTATCGAGCATCTGAAAACCGTAAGCGGACATCGTCCGTTCTAATATCGTCTGAATACGTCGGCTCAGCGTGTATTCTGCCGGTAACACATCACGCATGCCGCGCACAAGATCAACGGTCACAACACCTCCCATACCCGATCACTACCCTCCCTCTCAATTGTAACCGAAGGCATGGTATTCGTGTTGAACGAACCAGCGGAACCTTGCGTGACCCCCACTGGTCAAGAGAGCCTTGCAAAGTTTTTCAGGCAATGTTGACAGAGGAGAGAGGAGAGAAGTGAGCAATGGCGAGAGGGATGGGTTCGCAACCATCTTCGACCATCCCCGTCCTTACCCTCGTCCAGGAGAGAACAGAAGTTGGGGAAGGATGAGAGCTTTTAACCGCTTACTCCCTGCACTGTCCACTGCAACATGCGAGCCGGAAAACCACGCTTCCAAGCGACTGCGTGGTCAGGGTTTCCTGTGCCAGGCCCGCCGTATAGACACTGAACACGTAGAAATCCCTTACTATTCACAATTGAGGAATGCCATCAGTTTTGCATCCACAGATTTTCCACAAGTTTTCCACATTAACTACACGAAGAACTTCTAATACAAACCTGCACATACCGGCAGAGACGTGCGATAGCATCCACAGTTCTCTCATGCAATTCACCTGCCGTAGACGCTGCGTGACCTCATTTTCATCACGAACGATCCTGCTTGTTCAGCGCCCAACCAGATCGCGCACGGTGCTCAGCAAATTGGTGAGATTACCCGTCTTCGGCACGTAGGCATCAAAACCCTGTGCCACAAACTCACCCGGTGTCCTTTCGGTACGGGCGGTGTGGGCAATTATCGGACACGTGACACCCATTGCCCGTAGATCACGCAATACCATTAGACCATCGCGGTCGGCCATACTAATATCGAGAATGATGACATCAGGGGCAAATTCCCGTACCTTCGCCAGCGCCTCAGCACCACTCCCCACCGCAAGCACCTCATGTCGGCCGACATGACGGAGCACACGTTCAAACATCGAACGGGCCGTGTATACATCATCGACAAGTAGAATTCTGGCCATCGTTCCCTGCTCCTTCGCTAGACACCATCATCAATGACAATGAGCCAACTTCATTGACGGCTTTCCAGCACGCTACAACGGCGATTCCCCACCTGCCCGTGTGCGCGGCAATGAGAAGAAAAAGATACTACCCTTCCCCAACTCACTCTCTAGCCACATCCGCCCGCCATGCAATTCGACCAACCAGCGACAGATCGCGAGACCAAGCCCAGTACCGGCGTGCTGGCGGGTATCCGCATGTTCGATCTGCTCAAACTGTTGGAAAATGCGTTCCTGATCCTCTGGTGCAATCCCGATTCCGGTATCACGCACCCACACAATCACCTCATTACTATCGGCGCGGGCACCAACCGCAATTTCACCCGAATGCGTAAACTTACAGGCATTCGAGACCAAATTGAGCAGGACTTGCCGCACCCGCACTTCATCAGCAAACACGGTCGGTAGGGGTTCACAGTATTCACGGCGCAGTTGAATGGGACGGTCGTTGATCAATGCCTGTGCGGTACGTATGGTCTCTTCAAGTAAGGGCAGTAATTGCAGATTTGTCTTATTAAGCTCAAGTTTACCGGCCTCAACTTTCGCCAGATCGAGAATATCGTTGATCAGGCCGAGCAGATGCTGACCACTACGCCGAATTTCAGCAATGTCTTGCAAGATCTGCTCGTCGAGCTTGACATCGCCGTACATTTCAGGATGTTCCAGAATTGCCGTACTAAAACCGATAATAATATTGAGCGGAGTACGAAGCTCGTGCGACATTGTCGCCATAAAGTTCGACTTCGAGCGATAGGCTGCCTCAGCCATCGCCCGCGCCTCTTCGAGGGCCAGGGTTGTGCGGTAGAGTTGTTCATTCAAGAAATCACGTTCTAACAACGCTCGCTCCAGGTTTGCTTGTGTCTCGCGCAACAACTGCTCACGCCGTTCTGATTTCTGAGCCGTATCAATAGCCCAGCGTATCGTACCCCGCACTACGTAAGCCGCCGCCCAACTGAGCGTTGCTGCACCCAGTAAAAGTGCGATCTGGAAGAGAAGCTGACCGATAACCTCAAACCAAGTTGGTCGAGGCTGACCGATCAGGTCGGCTGCGAGAATCAGGATCAGATAGAGCAGAATAGCTGCCTGCGCAGCCCGAAACGGTGCCCGCGAAGACACCATAATTCCAGCGGCAAAGACACCAAGGACTGAAAGATACAGGAAGATGTTGTTAACAAAACCAAAAGCAGCACAGCTCAGTACCGGCAAGATTGTTAGAGCGGTTACAAGAACCATACTGGCCTTGTCGTAATCGCCTCTTCGCCGAAAGCGATCACTCACTGCCAGAAAGCCCATCAGCAACAGAATGATCGCGTAAGGCCAGAAATTACCATCCCACCGGTTAAGGAGCAAGAGACCAATGACAGCCGCTGCCAACGTAGCCAACAAGACCAACATTGGAGGAAGGAGATCAGCGACTAGCCCCTCATCGGGAGTTGCCACCGGCGTGCGGGAAGGGTGGATTGAGCGCGCAACCATTTGTCCTTATCCTTCTGGAAACTCTGTTTTGTTCGTCTATTATATGGCAATCATTGCATTTTGAGAAGGTAGCCTGTGGTTGCGGAGATTGAAAGATTATGAAAAATGCACACGATGTTCAGATTTGTTAGGTAGGAGTTTTCAAAGTTTTCATCTTGCCCGGCAGTGGTGAGAAGAGAGGGAAGAGTCGCGAGGAGTGAGCGGAATGTCCGTAGCGTGGGCGACGGCGCGCTGCGTTCCGCGCCGACAGTAGTCTATAATTAGGCCTCTGGTCGTGCGCTGGTAATTCCTGTGAGCGTATGGTAGGGGCGGGTTTGGAACCCGCCCCTGTAGCGTGCTTCTGAAACGGACGCTGTTCCACCGCTGCCATTGCAGGATGCGGGCCTATGGCCCGCGCTTCTAGACGACTGCGCGAGTCGGGTATTCCGATGACGTTTATCGCTTGCAGTACTCCGTTTGTTCGCCGATCAGGAGCCTTCATGATACCATAAGATCTCTGAAATGGGATGATACCGTTTCCAGTAGCTACGTCCCCCGCTTGCGTGATGGGCAGTGGAGGAAAGACAGAGGTCGCCAGCAATCCTGCAGACATAAACCCTCTAAAAATAACGACTGAGATTCTCAAAGATTTGTGCAATGTCGCCAGTATCACCCACTACGACAATAGTACGGCTAAACTCGGCAATAGCATCAAGCACCTGCCGATCCGCATCACTCCCATAGGCAACCGGGAAAATCGAAATGCCACTCTCATCGAACGCATTACGGAGTTGAGCCAAGGACATCTGGCTCGCGTTATCCGCACCATCAGATAGCAACACAATCGCCCGGATTCGGTCATCCTCCGCTGGCGGAAGTTCCTCTAACGTTTGCCGGGCCAGGTCGAGAGCATCGAACAGTGCCGTGCGTCCTGCAGCCCGCATCTCCTGTACTGCCGTTTGCAGCGCAATCCGGTTTTCACTTAACGGCGCCATCGGTACGACCAGCCGCGCCTTTGAGTCAAAGGTGATCAGCCCAAGTCGGTCTTCCGGCAAAATGCGCAGCAAGAAGGTCTCGATACCTGCTTTCACCATCGTCAGCTTGTCACCTTCCATCGAGCCAGAGGTATCGACCACCAGCAGAATATCTGCACGCTTGCGGTTTAGTTTCCACGAGTCTTTAACGGCAACGATTACCTCAGCCGGAGGTACCGCCAACACCGTCTGAATCCCTTGCGGATCAACGCCAAAGGCCGGACTGATCGGGTCGGTGAGTGGAACATTGGGGTTGGCCGGACGAAAGCCATAGGACATCGCCGCCCGTTGGCTCTCTTCGCTGAGCAGAAATTCGTAGAGCCGTTCGGCGGCCGCCCGTTCATCGGCGCTGGCGCTCGCCATTATGATGAATGGGTTATCGTGCCAGAAGGTACCCTCTGCTGGATAGATCGCCACTAACGGCGTCGGTGGTGGATTGAATTTATTGAAGTCGATGAGCGTAATCTCCTCCATCGGGAAAGCCGAGATGTAGCTCATACCAAACTTCTTCATGTTCTCACTGAAGACTAACGTATTGTAACCGTAGTGCTTAATACTCTGTCCGAGCTGACGGATAAAGGCGGTCGCCTGTTCGCTCTGCACATCGGCGACGGTCAACCCATCGCGCTTACCGGTGGCGGCATAGAACTCGGCGATTAAGGTGCTGAGGGCGGTAGTACTAATTTCAGGGTCGGTGTGCCCCCACGAAAAACGCCCCCACTCAGGATGCCCGAAGCGCCCCCAGCCTTGCGGATCGTTGGTCAGTTCGAGCATATCTTTCCAGCCAATGGGTCGATTGGGCCAGCCCATCGCTTCTGCCATCGGTTTCCACATTGCGATAACGACCGGTGTCAGCACGAGAGGCTTATTTGAAACAGCGACATTCTGGTTGCCGGTCTCTTGCTTAAGTACTTCGAGCCAGGTGCTGGCCGATGGACTCCAGACGGTGACGTTCAGCGTACCGTTCTTAATCTCGGTACGGGCAGCCCCCGACGACTTGTTGATCCCTTCTACCACGACGCGCCGATCGTTGACCGTGATTCGTTGCTCGTTGAAGCGGGCAATTTGTTCGGTAAGCCATTTATCTTTTTCTGGACTGTAGGCAATAGTAATCTTGAGCGCATCCGCGTTGCTTAGACCAAAAGGTAAGCGTTCCCCACAACCGCTGAGGAGCGTGAGGAGTAGCATCAGGGTGATACAGAGCCTGAACCATCGAGAAATCATACGGCAACATCCTTTTGATGAACGAATGTACAATTTGATTATACTATGTCAGAATGTACATACCTACGGGAACAACGACGCTCGCCGGAAAACGAATTACCTCCGTTCGCTAGGGCAAAGCAGCGCCTCGCTCCGACGGTCATACTCCTATACCTTGGGAGCGCGTACCAGAGGCCCGCGTTCTTTTTTGTTCGAGTGAAATCTTGTCGAAGCTGTTGTCCGACTGCGCTCGTACCGGTCGATTTACGGTACAGCAATCCCCTCACCTTCTCCTAGGGCTTTTCAAAATCTATCCGCAGCGCGTGCAGAACTGCTTTCCGTGCCAACAGTGGTCTTCGTCAGGGATCTGTTCTCGCATCGACTGTGTTTATCAGTACATTGGAGGTGTGCTCCTCAGACGAGTGCGGGTTCCACTGCTGACACCGCAGGATGCGGGCCAGCGGCCCGCGCTCCCAGGGCGACAGGGTGTGTCGGGCGTATGCTGAGGGGCTGGAAGCCGCTTATCACTCGTGGCGCGTTGTTCGTTCACCAGACAGGTGCGCTTCCAACGCGGACACCGCAGGATGCGGGCCAGCGGCCCGCGCTCCCAGGGCGACAGGGTATGTCGGGCGTATGCTGAGGGTCAGCGCTACGCCAGTACCGTGTGAATGGGAGGCTAAAGGTCAGTATGAACGTCTCTGTACAGAGTGGCGGTGCGCTTGAAGTTCCAGACCGACAAAACCAAAATAGCCTAGATACCCGTCATTGCCGTGTCAAGCACTTTACGGAACACCTCCATATCGCTACGCAAATCGTCTAGCCGTTGTTGAACAGCACCACTGGCTGATGACATCGCTACTGCATCAGCAGTACGCAAACGGATCGTTTCGGCCAAAATAGTATCGAGGCTGGCATCAATATTTGCCAGTTGTGCCTGAATACGATCGAAATAAACCCGCAAATCCTGAAAATGTTTTTGCTGGGTCAGAAGAGCTTGCCGACGCTCTTCAAGTTGTTGACGGGTAAAAGGATCGATGGTTGCACTTATCTGCCAGTTTAGTTGCGTCAGTTGTTGTTCAAGTTTCTGGTAATTATTGTCTTTGAAGTAGCGTTCAATAATCTGTCCCTTATCAGCCAGGTAGTACGCTTCTTCGAGCAAATCACGAGTCTGTGATACAACATTATTGAGAATACCGGTTAATGGCCCTTGAACGCCCGCGACCGCCTGTTCAATCTCCTTTTGAGAGCGTTCAATCTCGCGGATAAGCGTACGCAGCGTTGGGCTGGTAATACGTGGGCGTGGCCGAGGCGGGGGCAACGTCAGAAGTGGGTCTTGGGCGGCCATCCACACTGCAACACCGTAAACTATCAAGCCGAGCGGAAGCCACCAGATGGTGATAGTTAAGCCGCCGAATATTGCCGCTACCAGCACGAGCAGGTAGAGAGGTCGTAAGGCTGCTATACGTAAGGCATTCATACATTCTTTCCCGGTACGTAGCGGTTCTAGCCTGATGATTGTCTGTCAGAACCGGTATATCTGCACATCTGCCGCTGTCATTCCACCAACACATATTTTGTTACTGATTGAACACATCCTGCCAGGTTGAAATGAGCGCCTCTACAACCGCTTGCGAAGGGTTCTCGAGTTGTGTCTTTAGATCGAGTTGTAAACCGAGATCACGGTAACGACCAAAGAGCGAGTCCTGGTCATCGAGATTTATAGTCACTTGAGGGATGACCGGACGAAAACCGTATTCACGCATTGCAATCGTCTGCTCTGATGGGCTGAGTAAAAAATCACGTAAGCGAAGCGCCGCCGCTCGTTCGGCATCATCAACCCACGGCGCCGTCAGAATGGTAAAGGGATGATCACTGAGCAGCGTTGCTTCAGGATAGTAAACACGCACGCGAAGGGAACGTCCTTCGGCCTGACGAAACACCTGCAGCGCGAGACTTTCGTAGGTCGTAATGATGTCATACACGCCGGGCCGAATAACGAAATCGGTTGTCAACGTACCAGTACTATCTGACCAAGCCTGTACCTCCAGTTGTCGCAACCAATCATGAAACCCGGAGTCACGTACCTGACTAACATTCAATTGGGTAGTCTGATGATACTGCGCGGCCAAAATGATTAATGTCTGAATTCCCCCATTACTCGAGACAGGTGAAGAAATCCCGACCTTCACTGCTTTGGCCCGTTCGGGGAGTTCACGCTGCCATAATAGCCACGGATTTGTGATTCCGGCAGTTGATTCAGCCTCGCGCATGATAGCCACGATTGGCGAGAAGACCAGGGGTGAGACCGAATCACGCAAGAGATCGGGTCGTATCTGGCGCAGTTCATCAATTTGAATCATACTGGCCGGGCTGATGGCTGTCGGTTGATACCCTTCGCGTTCAATGGCCTCTATCAAGCCACGCGAACCGGCTACCCGGAAGCGAACTTCAATCCGGCGACCGTTGATGTTTGGGTTCGTCTGAGCAAACCGTTCAAGGGCACTCCGAATCCAGGCTTCTTTCTCGGAACTGACAGCCAGTTCGACCCGAATTGGTGGCGCGGCAGCGGCGAGCGGAAATGGAGACCATCCAATCGGGCCAAAAATCACCGTTGTCGTGGCCATCAGAATAGTGGCTAAGAGGTAGATACTAGCAATGACACGGGAGATTCTGAGCATGCACTCCTCGCTCGACTACTGCGGCAGTTCAATGGTTGTATCTTCACCCAACCTCGATAGACGATACCGTGAAACCGGTAGATAGCAGTCTTCCTTATTCGACAAGATCAGCAGTAGAAAAACCTGACGAAGCCGGTAAACCTGTTCATTGTAGCTCGTTGGCCACATTACCAAGAATACATTAAGACCATTTCCATGGTAGCACCTCATCAATACCAGTGCATTGCTAATTTGATGAATTCATCTACTGATACGCAATCAATACAGCTATCGTTACAGAAAAGAAGTTATTATTGTGTCGGCAAATTGTGAAAAGTTTAACTTAATCTAAATATCTGTATTACTTAACCATTACTTAATAGTTCAATGATGATTGATTAATCTCGGTATACTACTATGACATCACGCTGACCGAAGACCAAGACAGTGGATGTGTATGGCCACGTATACACCCAGACAAGAGCGACATCCGAATACGTTACGACGCGAACATCGTGAATCGTTATTGTTTGCACTTTTCATCGGTCCCAATCTGCTCCTCTTCGCAGTATTTACCTATTGGCCGCTGCTCTACAACATCTACCTTAGCATGGTGCGTTGGGATTTTCTCCGCCCAACAATGACGTTTGTCGGTCTACAAAACTACATCGATGCGTTTAGCGACCGGCGGTTTTGGAACATTATTTGGCAAACCGCTACGTTCACGATATGTTCGGTTGGATTGACCCTCATTTTAGGATTACTCCTGGCCCTGCTGCTCAATCAACCGCTACGCTACCGAAACACTGCGCGTGCCATCGTCTTTTCACCGGTAGTGATGTCAGGCGCGGTTATAGCAGTAGTCTGGAGTTATATTTTCGATCCACGTTACGGGCTTATCGACCAATTGCTTGGCTTTATCGGTCTGGACTCGCCCAACTGGCTGGCCGATCCATTTTGGGCGATGCCGGCGGTGATCATTGTCTACGTATGGAAAAATCTCGGCTACGCTGTTGTTATCTATCTTGCCGGTCTGCAGAATATTCCACGAGAGTTGTACGATGCGGCACGGGTAGACGGCGCCGGCACATGGGAGCGGTTCTGGAATGTCACGCTCCCCGGCCTCTCGCCAGTTGCCTTCTTCCTCTCAGTGACCAGTGTCCTGACCTGCTTTCAAGCCTTTGACATTATTCGTGTGCTAACCAATGGTGGCCCGGCTGACGCAACGACTACGCTCATCTTTCACCTTTATGAGCTGGGATTTGTCTCTTACGATGCCGGCAAGGCTGGCGTGGTTGCGATTGTCCTATTCCTGATCATGCTCTTCTTGACGATTGTGCAAATCCGGTATATCGAGCGACAAGTAACTTACGGATAAGGCACAGGCATTTGTGATAACAGAGCAGTTTGTGTTGAAACGTGGATAGATATGGCAACGATTAACGAACTTGAGCAGGCGATTAAACCAGTCGTTGTACGCCGTCGACACATCCCGCTTTCGTTGTTGGGATGGCGTATTGCCGGTTATCTTACCCTGATTGTTGCTGTGCTTATCATTGGTCTCCCAGTTTATTGGACGGTGATGGCGTCCTTTAAAGAGACGCGGGAAATCTACTCGCTACCGGTAACGTGGTGGCCGGCCAAACCTACGTTCAACAACTTTTCGGCAGCATGGGAAGCGGCCCCCTTCGGACGATATTACCTGAATAGCTTTATCACCACATTCTTTGGTGCAGGGATTGAAGTGATTTTGGCGCTGTTTTCTGCTTATGCGTTAGCCTATCTGCGTTTTCCGCGCAAAGACCTTGTCTTCCTGCTATTGCTGGCAGCCCTGATGGTACCGACTGAGATTACCATTGTGCCCAATTATCTGACTGTTGCTCGACTCGGATGGATTAATACCTACCAGGGCATCATTATCCCAGGCGCGGCTATTGCTTACGGTACCTTTTTGCTACGCCAGGCATTTATGGCCGTTCCCCACGAAATACTGGAAGCGGCGCATGTTGATGGAGCCGGACATTTGCGCATCTTGTTCAGTGTCGTAGCACCGATAACGCAACCGGCTATCGTCACGATGGCATTGCTATCAATAGTGAGCAAGTGGAATGAATTCCTCTGGCCGCTCATTGTCACGAACACCACCGATATGCGCACACTACCGATTGGTGTCTTCTGGCTACGCAACAGCGAGGGTCTAACCAATTGGGGAGTTGTGATGGCCGGTTCACTATTTCTGATCATACCAGTCTTGATCACCTTCCTCTTCGCCCAGCGCGCCATCGTCGAAGGAATGACTGCCGGTGCGGTGAAGGGTTAGGACGACGGTGGAGTCTCTCTCGTGCCAGGGCATATCGCTCTCGTAATACAGGTAATTCGCAAAACATTTGGTGCATAGCGGTATCCACTCCGTATGCAAATAGATGGTCTTTTCCCCTTCGGTCCAAGTTCTGTGAAAGAAGGAGCAAACATGAAGCGGACATTCACCCGACGCGAATTACTGCGTCTGATGATGGTAGGCGGCGGTGCAGCGGTTTTGGCAGCTTGTGGTGGGCAGAGTGGACAATCAACGAGCCAGCAAACTACTGCACCAGCAGTCGTAAGCCAGCCCGGCTCGAAGGTAAAGATTACCTACTGGGGTTCATTTAGCGGTAATCTGGGAGAAGCCGAGCAGGCGATGGTCAAGGCGTTCAACGAATCTCAGAATGAGGTCGAAGTTGAGTATCAGTTCCAGGGTAACTACGAAGAGACGGCACAGAAGTTCACGGCAGCATTGCAGGCCAATACTACCCCTGATGTCATCTTGCTCTCAGATGTATGGTGGTTCGGCTTCTACCTTGCCGGCGCGATCACAGCACTTGACGATCTGGCCCGTCAGGTTAACCTCGATTTCAACGACTACGAACCGGTTCTGCTCAATGAAGGGGTGCGAAAAGGCGTCCATTACTGGATACCGTTCGCCCGCAGTACTCCCCTCTTCTACTATAACAAGAGCATCTGGGCTGAAGCGGGCTTGCCCGACCGTGCGCCAGAAACATGGGCCGAGTTTTCTGAGTGGGCACCAAAACTGGTAAAGAGCGACGGCAGTCGGGCAGCATTCGGTCATCCCAACGGCGCCAGCTACATTGCCTGGCTCTTTCAGGGTGTGGTCTGGCAATTCGGCGGTCAATACTCTCTCCCCGACTTTACTATGACAATGACCGATCCCAACACGCTTCGTGCAGCCCAGTTCTATCAGGATACGGTTCTCAAAGAGAAATGGGCTGTCTTGTCACCAAATCTGAATCAAGATTTCATTGGTGGCGCGATTGCCTCGATGATGGCATCAACCGGTGCACTGGCCGGCATCCAGGCGAACGCAACCTTCCCGGTTGGCGTTGGTTTCCTCCCCCGTGAGACCAACTTCGGTTGTCCGACCGGCGGCGCTGGCCTGGCGATTGTCAGTCGGGCACCCGCCGAGAAGCAACTGGCAGCAATGAAGTACATCGCCTTTGCTACCAATCCGACCAGTGCAGGAGTCTGGGCGCGCAGTACCGGCTACATGCCAGTCCGGATCAGCACCAAGCAAACCCCAGAAATGATCGAGTTCTTCAAGCAGAATCCGAATTTCAAGACCGCCGTCGATCAATTGCCGAAAACCCGTGCCCAGGATGCAGCCCGCGTCTTTGTGCGTAACGGCGACCAGATCATCGGCAAAGGTCTGGAGCGGATTATCGTCAATGGCGAAGCACCAAGCTCAGTGTTTGCCGATGTGAATAATGAACTAACGAAGGCGGCACAACCGATACTTCAAGACCTGAAGGCGGTTGAAGGTTAAGCGCAGGTACTGGCATGTGTAAAGCCATCGTCTAAAATTTTGGGTGGGGCGAACAAACCGACTTCGATACTGTTCGCCCTCACCAGAACCACTTGTTTATTGGTGAATTCACACTTCGCTAAAGACCATCTTCAGGATATTTGGCAGCAAAACGAGTGTGAGATGCTATAACGTATACACCGATCTTAGCCAAAAAGATGACTTCACTGCAAAAAGGTGATCTTTCCACCACAGAGACCACGGAGATCGCAGAGACGAAAGATAATGTTATCTTTCATTGAACATAGGGTTGTGAACATTTTTCTTCCATGCGCCTAATGGCCAAAAATTATCCTTTTATTCATAAACTTTACACGCTCTGTGTACGCTGTGTGCTCCGTAGAGAGTTTTTGCAGTGCACTCAAAGATGGAATATTTCGACAACGGTAGGGCGGGTTTGGAACACTTATTCTGAGGGAGAAGACCTGAACAACGTACATATATGACGCCTTGTACCCAATGACCTAACGCTAATAGGCATCTACGAACTATCGAATCGTCTGGTCGTCATGTTGACCATCACCAATCCTAAAATTGCCGGTTTCGCACCACGCTGGGCCTCATATCGCGGTTTAACCATTCTTTTTGATAATATTGGTTTACGCCGTGACGGACCATGGTTGCGGCTCGATTGCGCGCTAGATGCCATTCCTGAATATACGCTTTATCGCGGTCTGCGCGCCACGATGTGTCAGTTAAATCCCGATCTGCTGTTGCAAAAGTATCTGTTTTGTGCTCTTCCTCCATCGACGTACCATGTCACGTTATGGGATGGGCCAAACGATGGGAATGTGGGGCAGGCATTACCGCACATGCGACAACGGATGGACGATCTCTTGATCGATATTCCCGGTGCGCTCAGCCACGGAAACCTGATTAGCGGGACAATTGCCGGTTCACCGCTTATCCGACGGAAAGGGTGGACAGTCAGCTTTACCGTTCAAAAGTTGGTCATTGTTCATCAGTCTGCGTTAGTGGCTTTGTTAACCCCAACCCCTGACACCACTGACTCGTTTATGACGTTGATCCAATTACGAAGCACCTGGAATGCAATGTTTCGTAATCGGTTTGGCATTGCAGCATACGAACCATATATGCCTCACATTACGTTGGGCTATTTCGCGAATGCAGCGCTGGCCGAAGCAGCGCAAAATGAAATGCTACGATGGGAAGCTGTCGCGCTACAACATACAGCCGGTACAAGTATCACCTTCAAGAGCGCCAGTCTTTACGGAATGCTTGACATGATCACGTTTTTCCGTACCGCACGATGACGGGTAGGCAATGCCGCACCCGTCACAGTCGGATATACCTTCCCCAACCGACACCATAACAGGTAGGGGATAGTGCTGCTGTGCCATCAACGATGCCGCACTGGTGTGAATTGGAGACCCGCTACACAAAAAAAGAGACGTTGTTGTGCAACGTCTCTCGCGGAGGAAGGGGTCACCGGTTCGGTGAAGTCTAGCGAGCCTCACCAGCGGTGACGCCCGTATGCTTACTACTACCCATGGGCATCACCTCCTTCATGCCTGATCGGCTGTTCAATGTGCAAATACTGACATAAGCACTATACCTGAGATTTTCGCCAAAGTCAAGGGCAAAAAAGGCGATCCTAACCAGAGTACATAGAGATCACGGAGAGTTCTACCTGGAATCATCTTGCTCAGTGTGATCCGTAGTGCGTTTTTGTAACGGACGCGAAGGTGGTATAGTATCGTCAGGTTAACTAGTATAGACACGGCACAACAATGGCACCGAAAAAAACATACTACCTCGTCGTGCGTGGGCGCAAGCCTGCTCTCTACAAACAATGGCATGGCGCAGAAGGGGCAGCAGCCCAGGTTGAAGGCTTTCCCAATGCACTATACAAAGGCTTCGCGACGCTTGAAGCTGCGGATGAATGGATTCGTTCACTCACGCCAGGGGACCAGGCGCTGGCGCAACAAATCCTGGCAACGTCAGACATGGTAGCCCGTCCTGACCATTCACAAACACCGGCCAACATCGTCATAATGTACACTGACGGTAGTGCGATTGGGAATCCAGGGCCTGGTGGATACGGGGTTGTGTTACGCTACAACCACCATTACAAAGAGCTTTCCGGTGGGTTTCGCCTGACCACGAACAACCGTATGGAACTTATGGCCTGCATTGTTGGCCTACAGGCGTTAAAACGTCCAATGCAGGTAAAACTCTACAGCGATGCAAAGTATGTTGTCGACACCATCCGCAATGGCTGGGTGAAGCGTTGGCAGGCCAACAACTGGATGCGCAGCACAACCGAGCCGGCAAAAAATGTCGATCTCTGGGCAGAACTGTTGATGCTCTGTGAACGTCACCAGGTCGAGTTTGTATGGGTTCCCGGTCACAGTGGCGTGCCGGATAACGAACGTTGCCACGAATTGGCTACTGCGGCAGCACAACAACCGGATTTGCCGCCAGATGTTGCATTTGAAGCGCAGCTCCAGGAGGGTGGTTTGGTAGAGTGATGTCGTTCAGGGGAGTTCAAGGCAGGGATGTTCAGTGTTTTCATTGTTTAGAACCTATCCGAAATACCCTGTTGCCGGGGAGGACCGATAGGTTCGTTCGCGAACCACCTTTACAGCAAAGCAGGATACCGCCTGAGTACAGCGCTGCTGCGTCCGTCCATCAGGATGCACTCGTAGAAACAAGGAACGTCATCCAGACAAGCAATATGCCCCGCCTCACACGGTCATTTGGGGAAGCGGATTGCTTCCCCGCTTTCCCCATCGTGCTTTATCCCCCGGTTGGGAGCGTAAGGCGATTGGGCATCTACCCCTCTCAATCTGTGTTCACAGACACTAGTGTCCTGGATCGGTGAGGGCAAAGAGCAATTCTGCCTCACAAGCCAGTTGATCGGCGACTGTGGCACGAGCCTGACCTTTACCAATTCCTCGCCGCATCTTTTCAAGTTGTACCTCGAGGCGCAGCGTATCGCCGGGGCGCACCACCCGCTTAAAACGCACGCCATCAATACCGGCAAAAAGAACCAGCTTACCGGCATGCTCAGGCAGACTCAGCGCAGCAACTGCACCGGTTTGCGCCAGCGCTTCGAGCATCAACACACCAGGCATGATTGGATTACCGGGAAAATGCCCTTGAAAATACGGCTCGTTGGCCGAAACCAGTTTTTCGCCTACAGCACGCACACCAGGCTCCAGTTCGACAATCCGATCAACGAGCAGAAATGGGTAACGATGTGGAATGAGGGCCATTATTTCCTGGATCGACAACATAGATGCTCCTCGTTTGTAACTCAGCGTCTTGGTGAGGCTACTACAATCAAGCGCGGACTAGAAGACGTATACGGCTCGAGATCGTAATTCCCGTAAACGGCGCGTAGGGTAAATCCGGCCCGCGCCAGTAGATGCTCTACCTCGAAGCGGTAGAACCAACGCATCGTAAATTGCATAGTCCGGCGGGTAAGGACACCGTCGGCGCTTGTTTCGTCATAGATGAAGGTAACGTGGCTTATTTGCTCGGCAGCGTCACTCTCGATTACCACAAATTTTTGCACATAGCGGCCATCGAGTTCGTAGCTACGCTCGAGCTGCATACGGCCATCTTCACGGGTGATTGCTAGCGGATCAGGGTTGAAAAGGTCGATAATCAGCATTCCCCGTCGCGTCAACGTCCGTCGCACAACCGCCAGGGTAGCCAGTTGGTCTTCGACCGTTGTTAAGTGCATAAACGAATTAACGGCCACAAACGCCAGGGCAAAGTGATTTTCGGGCAACGAGACACTGCGCACATCAGCTTCAATTAGCGTTACCCGTTCGATAACATTCTCAGCAACCAACCGTTCACGAGCCAGGGCCAGCATTGCTGGCGAGAGATCGACACCGGTTATACGATGGCCGGCGCTGGCCAATGGGAGCAAGACTCGACCGGTACCACACATCAATTCCAGGATTGGATCACCGGTACGGCGCGCCCATTCACGGTAGAAGGGTATGTCATCGTGAAAATGTCGAAAGTCGGCATCGTAGTAGCGAGCAAACGGATCATAGAGATGCATGAGCTTCAGCCTGAAGTGTATCACAGACGTGTCGCACAGACCCATGCGACTGTACATCAGCCGCAGGAATTCACCATTCGCGTAGGCCATTTCACGCCGAGCGACCGGTGGAATAGCACGCTGAATAAGATCTGAACAAGGTAACGAACATCAATCCCAGATTAGAGACGAGCATCGCGCCAAAAATGATACAGTCTTCACGGGTTCAACAGTAAGAAGAGTACACCGAAGGTAAACAACATCAGTATCAAACCCAGAATACCAACGAGTAGGATGCGTGGATCGATGATCGGCTCGAAGCGAGGAGCACCGGGCAGTTGCGTCTTTGACAGCGGTATGCGGGGCGGCTCAGGTGGTGGCGGCGGTACCCGAAAGACATCTTCTGGCGTCAACGTCGGTATACGCGACAGGTCGTCTGGCTTAGGCACCGACAATGTGTCACGAGCCTCGCCAAAACGCCGGAGCGCCCCAAACAGACTACTACCAATTGAAATAACGACGATAAGCACGATAATGGCAATCAGCAATTCTGCGGTGCCAATCGGTCTTCCAATCTGCAGACTCAACCAACGCGCCAGCGGTGGTAGAATAGATGGGGCGAGGACGAAAAGCATAAATACGAGCCAGCCTACCCAGCCCGAACCACGACGACGCTCTTCCATAGCTTCCCCTTTCTCACGAACCGGTAACCGGCGCTGCACGCACAATCAGGCGATGAGAGTAAACACCGATGGGAACACACGTTATCAAGGTCAGTGTCTCACGACTGGTTGGTGCTAACACCCAGGTTTCATCAGGGAGAACGGTGAGGACTTCGCGAACCTCATAGCGCCGATCAACCCCGTTGACCGTGACTAAGACCTCATCCCCAACGGCAATTGCCGGTAACCGATTGAAGATAATACCACGGTAGCCAACATGACCGGCAATGACGATATTGCCAGCAGTACCGGGATAGCCACTGATAGGCCAGTAATGAACCGCAGTATAGCGCGGAACATCCCAGGCGCCAAATGAAAATCCGGCACTAACGACTTCGGTATCAACTCCGATGCGAGGTACCCGCACGCGGGTTGGGCGGATTCTGGCCCACGCAGCGTCAGGTGTGTTCACCGCTTGCAGTGCCCACTCAGGTACCGGATGAGCAGCCAGCCAGATGCGCCCCAAATGACCGAGTAAGACCTGATAGCGCGGCGGATTTTGTGGATGCCATTCAAAACGGGCACGTTCAAAGAATTGAACTAGACGCTGCTGGCCGCTTTCGTCGGTAAATTCAAACGGTTCAGAGAGTGGAAAACCAAAGGTTGGCAAACCGCCGTTCGCCCACCAGAATGATCGAAAGGCACTACTCAGACTATGGCCGGTTTCAGGGAAAAAGTCAGCATCGGCGGGCGGAGCAGCGAGCGGTGCAAACGCCGGATGGTCGGCCCAGGCAGTGGCCGCCCATCGGCCAAGATGACCTACCTGCACTAACGCCAACTCCGCATGCCATTCAAAACGAGCACGCTCGAAGTACTGAACCGGACGGCCATCCTCGATGAATACCTCAGTCAACGGATAGCCGAAAATCGGTAAGCCACCTTGCCGGTCATAAAATTCACGAAACACATACGCCAACGTATGACCGGTTTCGCGGAAAAGGATCGGCGTTCCGGCAATCGTGTTAGCTGCCACTGATAGCGGTGAAAGGGCTAGTACCACCAGCAAAAAGACCAATAACTGCCGCATGATTGTATTGTAGCGCATCATAGACTGTATCCAGCGTCTCGTTTGTTTCTCGACGTTCACAGATAGCATACCAGATGTAGGATGAAAGATCACAGCGCACGAAAGCGCAACTACAGACATAAGGCATTGAAGGGCGGTTCAGTAACCGCCCTTCCCACTGTAGTGAACTCATTGGCGTTATTCGCTCTAAGATGCGTGGTATTTGTTTGTGACGCACTATCTGTTTGACTTCCCACTGTAGTGAACTCGTTGGCGTTATTTGCTCTCTCCATACCTGGCTCCGATCTGGCCGCATCCAACCTTGATTCGGATCGTCTACGATCATCGACCGCATCCGAACTCATTTCACGGTATATCAAGGGTATTGGCAGCCAGTGAGAGTAATAGGAGTGCTTGCATCCCGCGACCAAGGTTCATCGGCAAAATATACTCATCAGTACGATGCGCATTGCCACCGTCGGTCAGACCAACGCATATCGCCGGAATACCCAGACTCAGTGGAATATTGGCATCAGTACTACTTTGCTGAAAAGAGATCTGCGCACCAACCATCTGATAGGCTGCAACCGCCGCCTGCACGAGTGGATGCTCACGTGGAATAGCTCCTGACGGACGATCTCCTACCTTGATAATCTGCACATGTACTTCTGGTTGATCAAGAGTCGCTTCTTCAACCAGTCGGTACACTTCGCTTACCAGATCGCTCAGCACTGCCGAGGACACCGATCGCAAGTCAAGGAGCATGCTGGCATGGTGGGCAATGGTGTTCACCGATGTACCACCACTAATCATACCGATATTGAAGGTCGTGCGGGGTGACACCGGTACCTGGAGTTCGGTTAAACGAGCGGCCAGACGTACCAGAACGTGAATAGCGCTCGGTGTCCCAAAGTTCCCCCAAGAGTGACCACCAGGGCCATTTGCTTCGATCCGGAAGCGACGCACACCGATTGCCTGGTGATGGAGAGAACCAAAATCACATCCTTCAATAACAATAACACCGCCGATACGTGTCCGTAAACGTTCGACAACTGCCCGCATTCCTCGCAGATCGCCTAAACCCTCTTCACCCACGTTAGCAACGAACCAGATGTCGCCCTGCGTCGGGAGATCACAGCGTTGATATATTTCAGCCAGGCGCAGCAGACCGGCAACCCCCACACTATTGTCGCCAATACCGGGGCCGTACACTCGTTCTCCCTCATAACGAATTGAAAGGTCGGTATCAGCCGGAAAAACTGTATCGAGATGGGCAGAAATGAGGAGCGCCGGACGTTCAGTAATACCAGGACGCCGACCGTAGACATTCCCTAATTCGTCGATCTCGACGTCGTGCAGACCGAGCGCTTGCATTCGCTGACTGACTAATACTGATCGTGGCCGTTCAGCAAAGGTCGGTGCCGGTACTTGTTGAATTTCAATTGCCGTAGCCAGGGTTGGTCGATAGTCGGCAAGGTCGGCCAGAGCAGCCCGCACAGCGGGGTGAGCATACCATTGCTGAACGACAGTTTTCATCGACGGTTCCTTCTGTCTGGTGGCAACCGACGCCAATGCCGGCATAGCGTCTGGTGAATTGTATGCGATGGAGGGTGTCTACAACACGCTCCCGATTGCCACAGAGTACAAGTCTCTAGCCCGTACATTGATACGAGCAAACAGAAATTTACCTAACTACGCGCCGCGGCACATGTTTGTGAACAGGACTAACTAGCGGTAGTTCAACATTTTTATTCAGCGAAAAGTCTATCATGGAAGACCATTAACCGCAAGGAATGACCCATTATCAATTGGCGAAGCCAGTCAGAGCATTTGCCAGCCATATCAAGTCGTGGCATACTGACGCCTGAGAAAGAGAAGTGTATAGCAATAAGGAGCGTTTATGTCGCTGTTGCCAACTGCAACTGTTGCGACCATTGCCCATCATGTTGGTCAGCGTGTTACACTGGCCGGTTGGGTATATCACAAAACGGAAAAAGGGAAACTCATTTTCATTCTCTTGCGTGATGGAAGCGGGATCATTCAGTGTGTAACGTTCAAGAAGAACGTCAGCGAAGCAACCTTTGCAACAGCACAGGCCCTTACCCAAGAGAGTTCTTGTCGCATTACGGGCAACGTGCGCGCTGACGAGCGGGCACCGGGTGGTTACGAACTCGATGTCGAGGAGATCGAACTCATTGGCCCTAGCCACGAGTATCCGATTACGCCCAAAGAGCATGGTATTGAATTTCTGATGGCCCATCGCCACCTGTGGGTACGATCCTCAAAACAGCACGCCATCTTGCGCATCCGGGCTGAGGTGATAGCGGCTGCCCAGGAGTGGCTTAATGCGCAGGGGTTTGTCCGGTTCGACACGCCGATCCTGACTGCAACGGCGGCAGAAGGGACAACAAATCTGTTCGCAACCGATTATTTCGATCTAGGGAAGGCGTACCTTGCGCAAACCGGACAACTCTATGTTGAAGCCGGGATGATGGCCTTTGGGCGCGTGTATTGCTTTGGGCCAACATTCCGAGCTGAGAAGAGTAAAACCCGTCGTCACCTTACCGAATTCTGGATGATCGAACCAGAAGTTGCCTTTGCCGATCATGAAGACAACATGCGACTTCAAGAGCAATTTGTCAGCGCGATTGTCGCTCGCGTGCTCGAACGTCGGCGTGACGACTTACAGACGCTTGAACGAGATACAACGCTGCTCGAACGGGTCACCCCGCCGTTCCCGCGCATCACCTACGATCAGGCCATCGAACTCATCGCCGCTCACCAGGGAGAGGTCGAGGGGGCCGATCCACTGCCATGGGGAGAGGACTTTGGCGCACCGCACGAAACGTTAATTGCCTCGAAGTTTGATCGTCCGGTGTTCGTTGAACGCTTCCCATCAGCGGTAAAAGCCTTCTACATGCAGCCTGATCCCAACCGCCCCGAAGTAGCGTTGTGTGCCGATTTGTTAGCACCTGAGGGATACGGCGAGATCATCGGCGGTTCACAACGGATTCATGATCCAGTCTTGCTCGAGCAACGGATCCGCGAGCACGGCTTACGGGTCGAAGACTACGAATGGTACCTTGATCTTCGTCGTTATGGCACTGTTCCTCACAGCGGTTTCGGAATGGGAATTGAACGGGTAGTGGCCTGGATCACTGGTACGCGGCATATCCGCGAGACGATTCCGTTCCCACGTCAGTTGTACCGGATATATCCATAGGGGTAGTAGTGATTGCGGCGTGGGGCTATCCCACGCCGCACTTGTTTAGATATTACTGCCGCACGACCATCCGCCGCACTTGTTCGGCTGCACGTTGGGCGGTGGTCAGATATGCGGCGTACACACCAGCCCGATTGAAAGCAAGGGGCGTTGCAATTCCAACTGCCAGCAAGGCCGGCACCCAGAAGAGAACGAAGAACTGAGCCAGCCAGGCGCAGACCAACCCAGCACCAACGAGCGTGTTGAGCAGGGCAGTGCTACCACGCTGTGTATAGCCATAGCCCAACAGTTCCCGCAGATTGGCGATCAAGAGCAGGATACCGGCGAAAGCGCCAAAATGCATTGTCAGACCAATGCTAAAAAATCGCAGGAGCAAGTAGACCAGTAATCCAAAAATGATCACTCCGGCAATGACCAGGTATATTGGCTTAACCGGGTAACCGCCAATCAGTACATACGAGCGGCGCGAGCCATTGTTGTAGTTCCCGTACATCGTCGTATCCTTTCGCAGTTGTCATAACCATTTCCGCTATCGGTACGACGTTTACGTATCGATAAAAGTTGCACCCTCATTCATCAAATACGGCACGTACTCGGAACATACCATCCTGCTGATCAGGAGCATTGGCCAGTGCTTGCTCCTGGGTCAGCATTTCGCCCACCACATCGGGGCGCCAGACCGTCGTTAAACCGGTCACTTGAGCCGTTGGCGGAACATTACTGACATCAACTTCCTGCAACATAGCGATATAGTCAAGGATTGCCGAAAGCTGTGCCTGCATCACCGCGATCTCCTCATCGGAGAGGGCGAGGCGGGCGAGACGGGCAACATGGCGAACTTCAGCTTCTGAGATTGCCATGGGAATCGCTCCTGTCAATGATTAAATAATTTCTGATCCCTTACGAAACTTTGAACTGCGGGTCGCACCAATCAGTATCTGGCGGGTGTACAAAAGCCGCTGTACGGCGGTAACATGAGATGCAATGCCGACGGCAATAACAGCCCATTCGAGAATGGGCAATTCCGGCAGGAGCGGCATCAGCAACAAACCAATCAGCAGCAAGCCAAGTTTCTCCTGTCGGCCGGCGAAACCAACGTTGCAAGACGACAGTTTACCGGTGGCCTCGGCCCTGGCACGAACATAACTTGCCATCACCATCCCAAAGATGGCGAAGAGTGACCAGATCGGTGCTACTGCCCCCGAAAGCATCACTCCGCCAATAACGAAGGCTTCTGCATACCGATCGGTAACGTGGTCAAGCACAGTACCATATTCACTGGCCGTACCACTGGCACGTGCGGTAGCGCCGTCTAATACATCAGCAAAACCCATGAGTAAGATAAAAACAACCCCCCACAGAAACGCCCGTTGAGACAACAGGTAACCGGCTAAGAGGCTAAAAAACAGGCTCAGGTAGGTCAAAGCGTTAGGATGGATGCCCAGCCGCGAGCAAACATGACCGAGCGGAAGTGAGGCCTGTTCATAAAGCTGACGAAAACGAGCAAGCAATGGCATCATTGACGTTCATCCTTCTCGTAATTGCACTGACACGAGCGACAGAAGTATCACGTTATCTTATTGCTGTAATAAGACCTTCACCCGTCGTTCAACTTCTTGCAGGGTAATCGGTGCATCGGGACCAGTATACTCGATCCAGATCGAGGCTGTAGCTGCGCCGGTGCAACCGGCACGGAAAAGGTCGTCTGGATCGGTCAGATACGCATGGAGAAAGCCGGCCATGTAGGTATCACCGGCGCCGGTCGGATCACGCGCTTCAGTTGCATACGCTGGTACCGAGATTGATCGTTTCCCATCATCAATATGAGAACCAGCTTCGGCAATCGTAACAATCGCAATTGCGCAACCGGTCTCGTGCAAGCGTCGTGCGGCCATAACCGGATCGATCCGCGGATCGATGCCGGTGATCACTTTGGTTTCAACTTCGTTCGCTTTAATAACGTGGCAGAGGGGAGCAATGGCCGCGAATTCCGCTGGCAAAAAATGTTCGATGCGTCCATCTGCACCGAAGCGGCGTAAGAGTCCTTGGGGATCAAGGAAAATTGGAGCACTGGTGCGATCCCGGATCGTGCGAATCAGGTCCAGCGGTGTCTCTTGCAGAATGGGACCAACAATAACTGCGGCAGCCGTCTCGACAACATCAGGGACGATCTGGATCGGTTCGGCAACACCGAGGACATCGAGAGTGCGATCGCCCCTAGCGTCGTAAACCAGCTTAAACCCACCGGTTTGTCCTGAGAGGGTCACAAACGGGGTAATACCATACCGAACTAAATCAGACTGAAACCGGTCTGCATAATCAGGCCCAACCCGCCCAACAAGAGCCGTCGTTCGACCCAACCGGCTAAGAGCAAGACATGCGTTGGTTGAGCAGCCGGAGAGGACACGCCCATCGGTACGCACCACTGGCGTAATGATCTCGTCGTATACTGGATTTCCAAAAGCCACAATTGTTGTCATGCGATCACCAATCAATACGTTCCAGACAAGCGATCATACAATCCCTGTAACTGTTCTTCATCATAAAGGGTAATGGTTACTCTGATGGTTCGACCACTGCGTGTAATCTGAACCGGTGTTTGCAACAACTCTTCAAACATCTGCTGCGCCATTTGATCTTCAGCGGAGCGATTCCCGCCGCTCTGTTTTCGATCTGAAACCGAGCGTGAAATAGCTGATTCAGCTCCTGTTTTCTCTGTAGAGGACAACACTCGAGCAAGGGCAGTTGATAGATCGGCCCCGGCGACGAGTGCAGTACACATTTGTTCGGTCGCCAACGAATCGAGGTGGTGTTTCACTACAGCCTCACAGGCAGCAGCCTGGGTATGAGGATCAGGTATTTGCAGAAGGGCGAGCGCACGTGTCGGATCAATCTGACCAGTGCAGAGAGCGTGGCGTACAGGCGCAGTCAAGCCGGGATGCGCAGCAATCTCAGTGAGACGTTCGACCTCCCGTACATTCAATTCGTGCTCTTTAATCAGCTCTAACGCGGCTTGTTGGTCAATAGGGTCCTCGATGCGGAGCAATGCTCGTCCGTGGCCAGCGCTGATCGCGCCATCGAGTAACGCCTGCCGCACTTGTGGCATAAGGCGAAGGAGGCGTCGGCTATTCACAATTGCAACCCGGCTCTTTCCCACACGGCGGGCAATTTCGTCATCACTCAGCCCAAACTCACGACGTAGTGTTTCGTAGGCCTGCGCTTCTTCGATCGGATTGAGATCCGCACGTTGAACATTTTCCACCAAAGCCAGCTCAAGAAACTGTTGCGGTGTTGCATGTTTGACAATCGCTGGCACGGTGGTTAAGCCAGCAATACGTGCGGCCCGTAATCTCCGTTCCCCGGCGATTAGCTCGTAGCCCCCTTCCGGGTCTTCACTCACGATCAACGGTTGGAGAATGCCATGGGTCTGGATGGAAGTCACCAGTTCAGCGAGTGCCGTCTCATCGAACGACGTGCGGGGCTGGGCACGATTGGCTCTGATAGCAGCAACCGGCACTTCGCGCACCGGTAGCTGTTCAGCCGAAGCGGGTGGAATCAGTGCATCCAGACCACTTCCCAATCCCCGTTTTCTCATAAGATGCGCTCCTCTCGTCCGATCAGTTCTTCAGTCAACAGGGCGTAGGCTTGGGTGCCCCGACCGTTTGGTTCATACTCATAAGCCATGCGGCCATGACTAGGGGCTTCGCTCAATCGCACACTGCGTGGGATCAGGGTTCGGCAGATCAGGCGAGGAAAGTAACGTTGAACCTCATCAACCACCTGTTGCGCCAGATTGGTCCGCCCATCGTACATAGTCATGACAACGCCGATAATACGGAGGGTCGGGTTCAGGCTTTCCCGCACCCGCTCTAATGTCTGTTTGAGCTGTGCCAATCCTTCCAGTGCGAGATATTCACACTGCAACGGAATGAGAACGGCGTTAGCAGCACAGAGAGCATTGAGGGTGAGTAGACCTAGCGAGGGTGGACAATCGATAATGATCCAGTCGTATCGAGGCAACAGGTTCACCAGCCCATCGCGTAATCGCCACTCACGCCGCGCTACATCAACCAGTTCAATCGACGCACCGGCCAGTTCCTGATCGGCCGGAATGATGTCAAGGCGATCCCGGCCACTCGGTTGCGGGATTGTTTCTGGCGGCGCCCCACCGAGCAGCAGATCGTAGCTGGTAACGGTCAACGAAGCCTTTGCAATCCCAAGACTGGTGGTGGCATTCCCCTGCGGATCGATATCTACCAGCAGGACCCGTCGCCCACGACGTGCAAGCTCACCGGCAACATTAACAGCAGTCGTTGTTTTACCAACCCCACCTTTCTGGTTGGCAATCGCCATAATGCGAGGTTGTGTTGATTGCTGTTTCACGTGAAACACCTGCATCGCGCAGCTACTCTCAATGCTATTGTACCATAGGCGAGGAAAAGAATACATCAGGGAAGGTATCGCAGAGGGTTCACCGCACGACCATTAACCAGAATCGTAAAGTGTAAGTGAACACCGGTCGAATAACCACCACCGGTCCGATCATACGTGCTTCCCATATGGCCAATCAACTGACCGGCTCTTACTTCCTGACCGACTCGCACGACTGGCTGCGTAATAAGGTGGCCATAGATCGTTTCAATACCATCAGGATGGCGGATCTTCACACAATAGCCGTACCCACTACACCAACCGGCTTCACGAACCCAACCACTGCTCGCAGCCACAATTGGTGTCCATGCAGCATTGGCAATATCGATCCCATTGTGAAAACCTCCCCACCGCGGCCCAAAACCCGACGTCACTACCCCCTGTGCTGGCCAGACCCAGCGCGGTGGAGGTGGTGGAAAATCGCGTACTTCTGGCAAGGACTGTACTTGACGAGCATCAACTGATAGCAAATCAACCCGAATCCAACCAGAAATGTCCCCAATTTCAATCTTCACCCAATCTTGATAACGACCACGTAGCGCTACCTGCCGACCGGCTGACAACTGCGCCTGTCGAGGATGATCCGTACTCGGGCCAGACCGAACATTTGTTTCATCATTCAACACGATCCCGACCGGCTCGGCTTTCCGTTGCGCAAAGGCCGCTTCCTGTTCACTCGTCCACGGTAGTTGGCCACCGGGAATGAATATCTCACGACCGACAACAAGCTGACCATTGGTCAAACGATTTGGCGCAAAGGTTGCAATGGCTTCTGGGGCTACACCGTAGCGCTCTGCTAGCTCGATAAGCGTCTCACCTGCCGTAACTGTGTGCGTCACCCCTGCTAGACGTGCAATCCGTAACGGTTGGCCAACCCGCAAGGCATCACCACGATCAAGCTGATTCGTCCAGACCAGCGTCCTTAATGGTATCCGGTAACGTGCTGCGATCTCGGCCAGTGTCTCATTCTCGGCCAGAATATGGGTCGCCTGAAAGGCAGTTGTCACCATCACCGGCGCCTGAAGGGCAGGCGCAATCGGTTCTACCTGCACAGGTGCAGAAGTGCGACGTACTGCCGGTGCAATCGCTATTGCCTGACCAACCGGCGCTACTGACGCAGTTACCACCGGTAAGGGAGACGACGAAGCAGCAACGAATGATTGAAGCGGAAGAGTACGATCAACAAAGAGAATGAAGAGAGCGCCGACGATCAGGAGCAAATGAGCAATGTGTCGTGAAAAACGAAAGCGGCGGTGGAACCATCGCTGTCGGACGTTACCCATCAGAGAACTGTTCCGGCGGCGATACCGACCATCGCGCAGACAGCGCACTGTCTCCTGCGCGGACGCCAGTCGTCGCTGCCGTCGCCACCATTGCTCGATCCATGGAGAACGATCAAAGACACCGTACATGATTTTTTCTCTCACCTTTCGGACAGAGGATACACGCAATATGGTGCTTTGTCAATCTTGACGGCATCTTTCATTGCATGCTAAGATATAGTAGCAGAATTTTCCGTTGCCCAATCCGGTATCTCTCTTGTATCACCGGTGCTGGGCGTTCTATGAAAGGCCGGCTAATGATACGAGTCGTCGTCGATAGTATCCGTGTCAGCCTATTGACGCAGAGCCGGGTCGTCGTCCTCCGCGAAACTGAAGGGAATCGCTATCTGCCAATCTGGATCGGCCAGTTTGAAGCCGATGCCATTGCGATGGCTATTCAGGGTCACGAACCACAACGACCAATGACCCACGATCTGCTCAAGGCTGCCATCGGTGAGCTTGACGGATTTGTCCGTCAAATCTATATCAATGATATTCGCGATAATACCTTCTTCGCACGCATCCTGATCGATCAGGCTGGACGAACGATTGAACTGGATGCGCGGCCAAGCGACGCTATCGCGCTCGCTGAGCGCGTACAGGCTCCGATCTTTGTTGCCGACCACGTCTTGGAGCAGGCCGGTGTTCTGTTTGACGAAGAAGAACAAGCTGGTGAGACGGCGACATCTCCACCACCATCAGGTGAACCAGTAACCGAAGAAACCAGCACTGAAAACGAGCCAGAACTTAACGAAGACTCTCTCTCGATCTTTCGTAATTTCATTAATACGCTCGATCTCGATGACCGTGATCGACCTA
>NZ_JPIM01000022.1 GCF_000735195.1 Chloroflexus sp. MS-G | reverse complement strand
CACTGACGAAGGTCTGTGTGTGCGCTGCTTCATCCAGTCCTCGAAGTGTTCCGAAGCCGAGCACGCTGAAAAGCTGTCGAGACCGTACATCTTTCACATCAGAAGTCTGCGTCTGAGCATGCGGCATCTTTCCTGGCCGACGATTACCAATGGTAAGTGTGAGGTTGTCTGCCATGACGTTTGCAGGCGCTTATGCGCAAGGTATCAGAGCATCTGCCCAATATGCGCACATCAAGCATGATCGCTCAGAGCCTGATCAAAAACCCGGATTTCTTATTGGGAACGTATCGTACTCGCGCAATGGTCGCACGAGTACGGGACGTGCCCAACGAGAAAGCTAGGTTTTTAATCAGACCCTAACTGTGTTTGTGCTCGATGCGGTTGAAGACTACTTCTGCCGGGAATAAAACGCTCGTAATTGCCAGAGCAATATCGATAATAATGACAGATGCCCAAACACATGGATTAATAATCCATACGTCCACCATCGACGGTCTATCTGAACGATGAGCAGTCCTACCAAACACCAGGTCACTACCCTCCAATTCAGGCGACTCCACCCCATCCATATCAGGATTGGAAAGAGCATGAAAACATAGTGATGATACCACATGACATTTGGTGAAAGCATCATTCCAAGGGTAGTGATCATAAACATTGGTTCTCTTGGCTGTTCGCCGTACCGAGTCAATAAACCACTTACAACAATCACCATCAAGATATAAATCGTCAATATTCTTTGAATGGCAAGATGATTCGAGGAAAGAAATGAAGAAAAAGACAAAATTAGCTTCTGCAACACTGTTAAGTGCAACCCGGTTATAATATCATTAGATCGTATTGTGTTGCCAATAGCAGCAAGTTTTGAAACGAGCGACTGTGAGTTAGCTCCCATTGGAAATTGAATTGTAAGCCATTGAAAAACACTAGGGTATTCCAGAACAGGTAAAAAAACCATATCTTAGAGCGCTTAAATAAGTTATACAAACAATGAAAATAGTTGCAAGAACAAAAATAGAATATCTGCGATGAACAAAAAGATATAAAAAGAACAGAACAGGGGACACTTTGGTAATGACTGCCAAACCTAGTCCGATAGCGCTGAGAAAAGGAAATGTACTCATCCAAAAGAACAACATAAATATTCCAAACAGTGTGATTATGTTTATTTGACCAATGTGAATTAACTCAAGAAATGGTGCAAAACCCAGACATATAACATACCAATACCAGACTTTTTCAGCGCTATAGCCATAATATCGAGCCGTGCCGTATACAATTAAGATCAGGAGAACAATATTAACAGTCGAATGTAGTAACGCTTTCAAATAAGGATCGATGTAGTGGAAAATCTCGATAATTAATAGAGCCGGAGGTGGATACAGATACCCTATCCCGATTGATCGTGTGGCATAAGGATTTTGTCCATTCAGTGCGTCATGAAGTGCCCGCTCGTAGTACCCGAAATCTTCAAGTAGCATGTCAGGAATCGGCTTTATTTCGATTAACTTTAGTTCAGTGTAAATCCCAAGCATTATATATAGGAATAAGTATACTTGATAAAATAGAGATGACTTCATGACCACTTTAAGATTATTCATTTCCATACCATCGGAGATACGCGATCTGTAGCTGATATGATTTACTAGAAACAGCACCCGTTAATCTCTCATCCCTCACCCATCTGTAGTTATTCTACTTGCCTGATACACGCGAGAATATCAATCCGCGAACGATTGATCTCGATCCAGTCACCGCTCGTTAATCGCTCGCAGCCGATGAGATCGGCCAGGTGGGGGGCGCTGAGGGTTGTGCGCAGACCAATCGTCGCCGCTTCACCCACTCTGATCACTAATTCGGTGTACAGCGTTTCAAACGGGAGCTGTGCCCGTTGCACCTCCCACTCCAAAACGTCACTGATTCGACCATAAATGATCGGATTGCTCAGCGGCTGGTGTAGTGATTCATCGGACGATGGCACAAAGCCGATGCGAAACGGCGGTGTTTGTAATCGGATAGTGCTGAGAGCGCACAGCAGGCGAACCGTGGTGGTTTGACCGACGAGCGCTGGGTCAACCCGATGATGACGATCGACCAGCCAGAGGCGGGTACCGGGATGTGTGTCAGGGCCGGCGTTCAAAGGGGTAACGATAATGCCTGGTAAGTAGCGCCGACCATCCTCATGGAGTTCACCCGGAATAAACTGCTCGTAGCGGCAGCGGAGATGGATTCGATCCAGTGCGCTAAACCTCATGGTCCACCCCAACCGATTGCTCCATCTTTCTGGTCGCTGAAGCCAGGCGTCGTTCATTGAGGGCGTTGATAAAGTCGCGTGGCCGATCGGGGCTGATCAGCAAGACAGAGGCATCATAACGGGCAATCGCGACCAATCGCTGACGGTTCGTAGCAAAGAAGACAACTTTGCCATACGGATCGAGCCGAAATGGCCCCTGATAGCCAAAGACGCCGGGGTTAAAGGCAAAGCGGAGTCCGAAACGAGGCATATCGGCCAGCCCACTGGCCAGCGAGACACCACTTATCTGATCGAAGGGAATGGTCAGCGCCGGTACCCAGCGCCGTTCAATCACCAGCGCATCGGCATCGATGCGGTATGCCCGTGGTTGAAAGGCGTAGCTCAGCAGGAGGTAACATGCTAGCGCCGCGGCCAGTCCTAATGGTACCTGCAAACCATTCCAGCGCAGATTGGCAAGGTAGGCAAAAAATTGGGGGAGAACCAGTAATCCCCCTAGATACGCCAAACCATACGTAACCTTGGCAGCGTAGTCATCGAGTGGTGCTGGCGTAAAGCGTTCAGGTGCAGCCATTGAACAACCCTTTTCTCATTTCAGATATGAGTGCACTGAAAAACTCACCACGGAGCACACAGCGTACACAGAGCGTATAAGGAAAGGATCATTTTTGGCCATTGGGCGCATGGAAGAAAAATGTTCACAACCCTCTGTTCAATGAACGATAACATTATCTTTCGTCTCTGCGATCTCCGTGGTCTCTGTGGTAGAAAGATCACCGTTGGAACCAGAAAGTACGCTTCTCCGCACGCATGATACTTCAGGTTGAAAAACGTACCGCTCGTTGCACCATCACCGCGGTCGGGTAAGATGGCGGGTGGCGCAAGTTTCTTTCATTATAACGCGATTGATCGCCGTAAAGAATTTTTACATATAAAACAGATTATTGCATTTCATTTGATCCTGTTGCATAATGACGATTGACCTGCCCTGCTCTTCGTTCGGTCATCCGGCTAAACTGCATCGTCAACAGGATATGGTTTATGGTACCAGAAACCGCTGGAACGCCGTTGCCCCTCTTACCGGTGCCCCCTGTGTACACCACGTGGCGCGATCAGGCGATTGCCACCTACCATGCTGGCTCCGGTCGCCCGGTTCTGCTGGTTCACAGTATCAATGCTGCAGCCTCGGTCTTCGAGATGCGTGAACCGTTTCAACGCCTGCGTGATCACGTCGCCGTGCACGCAGTTGATCTGGCTGGATACGGCAATTCGGCGCGACCAGCCTGGCGTTATCGTGCCGCAATGTACATCGATCTGATTGAGACATTGCTCGCCCAGATCGGACAACCAACCGCACTCATTGCCAGCTCACTGAGTGCAGCTTATGCGGTCATCGCGGCCACTCGTCAACCACACCTGGTTGACCGCCTGGTGCTGATTTGCCCAACCGGCATTAGCCAACTTGCCCGCCCACCTGGCATTACCGCTTACACGATATATCAAATCTTGCGCAGTTCGTTCGGTCGTTTGATCTACCGTCTGCTCACCACCCGACCCAGTATCCGTCTTTTTCTGTCCTCACAGGCGTATGCCGATCCGGCCAGTATCACCGACGAGCGGTTGGAGATGTTCTATCGAACCTGCCGTCATCCTGGCGCCTACTATGCCCCAATCTGCTTCCTCAGCGGTCTGCTCAATTGTGATATTTCGACAGCCTTTGCCAGCCTGACCCAACCAACACTGCTGGTATGGGGCAGCGATGCCAGAACGACTCCACTCTCGCAAGCTGCTGGTTTTGTTCGGATCCGCGTTGCAACGAAGGTAGCGGTGATCGACCGGGCCAGTCTGCTGGTGCAAGACGAACAGCCAGAAGCATTTATTGAACAAGTGTTGCCGTTTCTGAGCCGCTGATCATCAACGGTAGAGGGGCGGGTTGATAACCCGCCCCGACCTTCCGATCCTCGCTATCATACGTTCCTCTTTCGCGTGGTACAATTGTCTGTGTTACGGGCAACGATACCGATCACCCGCCACCATTTGGTCTGCAAAACTGTATGAACAACCGCATCTATGTTGCTATTGATGTCGAGACCACCGGTTTACAAAGTGGTCTCGATGAAATTATCGAGGTTGCAGCGGTAACCTTTCGTGGCCGTGAGATTCTCGACCGATTCAGCCAATTGGTTCGCCCCCGCCAATCGGTTCCGCTCAAGATTACCCGGCTGACCGGTATTGATCCCAAAGCTCTGGCACAGGCGCCGCGTTTCAACGAGATCGGCGCCGAGCTGGCCCGCTTTATCGGCAATCGCCCAATAGTGGGGCACTCGATTGGCTTTGATCTAACGATGCTGCGGGCACAAGGGATGCATTTCAACCAGCCGGTGTACGATACGTTTGAACTGGCGACGTTGCTCTTGCCACAGGTCACCGGTTACAAACTCTCGACGCTGGCAGCCCATCTCGGCATTCCCCACCCCGATGCCCATCGTGCGCTCAACGATGCCGAGGTAACGGCTCAGCTTTTCGTTGCACTCTGCGAGCGGATGTTACACCTTGATCTGGCAACGCTCAGCGAGATCGTGCGTCTAACCGGTAAGATTGGGCTGCCACTCCGCGATCTGTTTGAAGAGGCGTTGCGACAGAAGGCGCGGAATGCTTTTCTTGAACCGATTACAGCACCGCACGATGCAGCCGATGCGACCGATACCGAGGTACCGCCACTCAGGCCCACCGGCTACACCCGTCCGCTCGATCTCGAGGCGATTGGTGCCTTCTTTAGTCCTGATGGGGTGTTTGGGCAGACCTTCCCTGGCTATGAGCCTCGTCAGCCGCAGATCGAGATGGCGCAGGCGGTGGCAACAGCGTTTAATCAGAGCGAGCCGTTGATTGTAGAAGCTGGTACCGGCACCGGTAAGAGTATGGCGTATCTGGTTCCGGCAGCAATGTATGCTGCGCAACGTGGTGAGCGGGTGGTGATCTCGACCAATACCATCAACTTGCAAGATCAACTTTACAATAAAGACATTCCCGATCTGCAACGAATCTTCGCAACGGCAGGATTACCGCCATTTCGCGCTGTGCTCTTGAAAGGGCGCAGTAATTACCTCTGCCTGAAGCGGTATCACGAGCTGCGTCGGCTCGATACTCTGAGCAGCGAAGAGGTGCGGGCGTTGCTGAAGATTCAACTCTGGCTACCAACTACCAAGAGCGGTGATCGTACCGAGATCCCACTGATCGACCGCGAGCAGGCAGTGTGGAACAAGGTCAATGTCTCGGTAGAGACCTGTACCGGCGCCCGTTGTCCGCATTTTCGGGAGTGTTACTTCTTCCGTGCCCGCCGTGCTGCCGAAGCTGCGCATCTGGTGGTCGTCAATCATGCGCTGTTGATCGCCGATTTGGCGGCGGCCTCGCAGGTATTGCCTCCTTACGATCATCTGGTGATTGACGAAGCCCACAATCTGGAAGATGTCGCAACCGACCAGCTCAGTTTTAATCTTGATCAGGCTGGCATGCTCAAGTTTCTCGATGATCTGTTTCAGACCGGCGGGGCACAGATTGTCAGTGGTCTGCTCAGCGAAATACCGGCAGTACTCACCGAAATCGGTGGCGGCGGCGCAGCCGGAGAGCGCATTACCGCCGCTATTGAACGGATCCGCCCCACCCTGATTCGGATGCGGACTGCGGTCTACGAGTGTTTTCATCTGCTTACCCGTTTTGTGCAGATTGATGCCGATCCCAATCAGCAGTATGATCTGCGGATCCGCTTGACAAACGATGTCAGAAAGCGCCCGGAATGGCAAGAGATTGAACTGGCCTGGCAAAATCTGAATGATATGCTGGCGCTGATTGGCAAAGAGCTGGCAGTGATCGAAGAGCAACTCCACGCTTTGAATGAGGCCAACGGTACGCTCGATGATCTGCTGTTGCGAACGGAAGTCTTACGCCGGTTTGCTACTGACGTTCGGGTACGCAGTGGTCATGTCATTTTTGGCGATGAAGAAAGTATCTGCTGGCTGACGTATGATCGACAGCGTGATACGCTCACGCTGACGGCGGCGCCGTTGAGTGTGGCCGACATTTTGCAGAGTCAGCTTTTTGCCCAGAAGCAGACCAATGTGCTCGCTTCAGCAACCCTGAGTATTGCCGGTCGTTTCGATTTTGTGAAGAGTCGAATCGGTCTATCAGATTGCCAGGAGCTGATGCTCGATTCGCCGTTTGATTACGCACAGCAGGCCTTAGTCTACATTCCCAACGACATTCCCGAACCAAACCAGCGTGGCTATCAACAGATGATCGAACGGGCAATTATCGATCTGGCTATCGCGTCGGAAGGTCGGATGCTGGCGCTCTTTACCGCCTCCAATGCCTTACGACAAACCTACGCCGCTATTCAAGAGCCGCTTGAAGATCGGGGCATTGGCGTGATGGCCCAGGGTATCGACGGTTCGCGCCGGGCGCTAGTTGATCGGTTGAAGGAGTTTCCGCGCTCGGTGTTGCTCGGTACCAACAGCTTTTGGGAAGGGGTGGATATTGTCGGCGAAGCGCTCTCGGTGTTGGTGATCACCAAACTACCGTTTGCCGTACCGACCGATCCGATTGTGGCAGCCCGCAGTGAGCTGTTCGATGATCCGTTTAACGAATACAGCGTTCCGCAGAGTATCCTGCGCTTCAAGCAAGGGTTTGGCCGTCTGATCCGTTCCCGTGAGGATCGAGGCATTGTGGTGGTGCTTGACCGGCGGTTGCTGACCAAGAAATACGGACAACAGTTTCTCGATTCGTTACCGCCAACGCGAGTACGCACTGGGCCATTGGCTAACTTGCCGGGGCTGGTGGCGCGCTTTTTGCAAAGGCAAAATGGCGGGTAGGCAGCAGGGCGCAGCGGCGCTGCGCCCGTACAAGTCGTGCTGAAGATGCTCATCGGCGCGGATGACCCAGGACAGGGTGAGAATCCGTCTCAATTGGTAGTGGCTCAGGCGGCATCTCATCCCACGTCCGGCCATCGAGCAGTCGCCCAGTTCGTTTTTTCACCGTTCCGCCCCATTGCTTGAAGAAGAAGGCAACGCCTGCGCTGAGACACTGGTCGCGAATGTCGCGCACCCATTCGACCGCCATCGGACGCGCCCCCGGCCCCGACTCGCCACCCACGATCACCCAATCGATGCCACTCAGGTCGAGGTTAGGCAGCGGCCCCAAGAGCGGTTCCAGCGAGAGAAATTTGATCGCGGCGCCCGTCTGACGCAGCAGATCAATGCGGTAGGTGTACGTTGCGTTCTCGACACTGACCCCCATCCAGACGTTCGCCGGCCATGGGAGCAGCGGATCGAGTTCGTGTAACCGCTCGGCGCGTTTGGTTAACACCTGGAAACGGTGCCAGTGCGCACGCTGCATCACGTCGAAGACCTGCTGAATGAAATCGAGCGGCACCTCGTGATGGAACAGATCACTCATCGAGTTGACGAAGATCGTGCGGGGGGTTGTCCAGCGCAACGGCTCGGCGAGAGTATCGGGATGGAGAGTCAGGCGGAATCCGTTCCGATATTTATCCACCCCCATCGCCCGCAAGCGAAGCGCCATCCGTTCGGCGTAACAGTGTTTACAGCCCGGACTAATTTTGGTGCAGCCGGTGAGCGGGTTCCAGGTGGCTTCGGTCCACTCGATACGTGTGGTTGCCATGATGGTACTCCCAATAGCGAATAAGAATTAGGATATTTGTTCTATTGTATACGAAAATGGTCGCCTTTACAAAGAATCAAGTTTTCTTTTTTCCCAGAATATGTTCAGCAATCTTGAGTGCGGTCGGTGCTCCTCTTGGGTTAGACGCTGCAAAACATAATGCGTATAGCGGGTTATTCCGAGAATTTCTGAGAATAAGCGGATTTGACGCAACCTCTACAAAAACGGTCCTCAGACGTTGAACGAAAAACATCAAGATGTCGTGGAAGTCGGCATCTTTCTTCAGTTGTGTCTCATCATCACCAAAGAGAGTCAACATCTGATGAGATCGGTAGAACGCATCACGCCAATCTTCAGTTCCGAAGGTTCTAGTCAGCCGTTCGGCCCAGGGTTCAGGAGGTGGTCCTGATCTAGTGAGAAGACGATTCACACCTATACCGAGCGGAAAAAGGTACCATAAATCAACCGCCTCTGTACGAGCCAGCGCTTCAATGACGTTCCATTCAACTTCCATGCCGTATGGATCGAGAAAAACAACAGCCCGCGCTGTCTTCCAGTTGGTCGATTCGCACCATCGTAACAGGTACGAATTTGCATCTTCGTTGACAATTTGAATCTTGTGGCCAGCAAATTCGTCTTTAAGTTGCTGAAGTTGTTGTGCATATTCAGGATTACGTTCGATAAAAATATATTCTCTGAAAGGAGGATTAATCTCTAAAGCAATTCTGGCGCTGCCTTTGAGGAATTCTTCGACTTCAGGAACATTATCACTGAAAATATCTGCCTGATCGGTAACCTGTGACTGTGTTTTTTGAAAAGAACCGGTACCAGCGAATGCATCAACATACATGAAATGTAGCTTACGAGCTCTTTCATTGTTATTGAAAATAATTGTGTACGCCGCAAGGTATTTTTGCAAACGCTTCAACTTTTCTTTTGTCCATTCGCCGCCAAACTGGTGCGCCATGCAAGACTCCTATACTTTCGCCACTGAGATTAGTTCCAAAGTATACCAGAAAAGGTCGTCGGCTAAAGACTGTCGCTGTACGCTTGTGGAAGCAATGCGCCACTTTACTCCACTGTAGTTCGATAGTGAGCAATCATCGTGGTGAGCTGTGTTTCAACCTTGGACGGCATGAATTATTTGGCTTAGACACCTATGGCAGTTATCTGTTCAGCTCCATCAACCGCCACACCAGCTCGCGCTGGACTGATGGTGCAACCGTGTAGCGGATCTGGCCGCGCTCGTTGGGGTAAAAATCGTGTTGTGGGTCAAGATCATCCCATCCGTAACACGCCATGATGATGCGGTCGAGCGCAACGTGCAGTCGCCGTAGTTCAACAATATCGGCGTCGGTGCAGGTCGGGTTGTGGAAGAGGTTGTAGGTTTTGGTCAGGCCTAGTTGTCGGGCCTGCATGATCTGGCGGCGGTGTTCGTGGTAGGTGGCGCCGATCTGCGCCGCCTGCCAGAAGACCGGCGGCATGTCGGAAAGCTGCCATGCTCCTGCTGCCAGGTGTTCGTATTCCGCCGGTGGGAAGGGGAAGGTGGCAAAGCAGTCGGTTGGTGTGTAGCGGAGGTCGGTACGTAAACTGGAGGCTTGTTTTCGTACCCACACCTCATGCACAGCAGATTGCAGCAGGGCGAAGTGGTAGTCGTCTTCATAGGCAAAGACGATGAGCTGCTCATTATAGATGTACCCCTGAGGAACAAACACCATTGCATGCAACTCACTGACCCGACTCCTCACCAACACCCGCCGTAGCGGGGCGATGGCCTGGCGCATGCCGGTACGGTAGGCGCCGAATTGCCACCAATATTCGCGATTACGCCGGTCGCCGGGGCCGTTCAGCCGTTCACGCTCCGGCTTCACCCGCTCTGCCACAATCCGCAACAGGTCAGGGTACTGCTGGGCCCGCGCTAGCTCCCAGTCGTGGAAGCAGATCACCCAACGGCTGGGCTGCTGTTCGGGGTGGCTATTCAGGTCTTCGCCATTCAAATAGGGGAAGAGGCAATCGGCGTTGCGCGGGTCGCGCTCGATCAGGGCCTGGGCCTCGGCCGATTCGAGCACGAAGCCAATGCCGCGCACAATATCCCCTTGAAACGCCTTGCCTTCATTCAGCGGCAGGCGCACCGGTTCGTGTTCGGGCTGATCGTCGAGGCGCGAAGAGATGAAGGGTACCTGCTGGTCGTCGAGGATCGCGGCAGCACGACGGGGATGGTCACTTCCCAGACGCGGGGCTTCAATGACCACAAGATTGACTTCGACGTTCGCCTGGCCGGGCCATTTGACAAAGCGTTGCGCGAACGGTATCTGGCCACCCTGAGCCAGGATGAACTTCAGACCGCTTTCGCGGGTATCGCCTTGCCCCAGCGTGTTGGTGGCAATTAGGCCCAGCCGACCGCCGGGTTTGAGCAAGGTAAAAGCGCGCCGGAAGAAGGCGGCGCAAAGGTCGGCAGTACCACCGAAAGGGTGATAGACGGTTTCTAGCCACAGGCGATAGGCTGCGCCGAAGGAGCTGCTGATGCGTAACCCACCCATGAACGGTGGGTTGCCGATGATGACATCAAAGCCGCCCTGGGCTGCACCGGTGTCACGCAGTTCCAGGATGTCAGCGAATTCGAGTGCCCAGTGGAAGAAAGTGTACCGGTGGCTCAGCTCCGTCACCCGGCTAAGTATCTGCGGATCGGGCAGCTTATCCCTGCGCAGCACCTCGTACAGATCGGCAGTGGTGAACAGCAGCGGATGGTCTGTTTCCTGCCCAAAGAAAGCGGCGGTGTAAGTATCGCAAGCGTCTTTGAGTTGCCGGAAGGCAGTGCTCTGCTGAAGCTGCGCGAAGGCCGCTCGTTTGGCGCGCACCTCGGCAATCGAGGTTTCGGGCATCGCGATAATCCGTCGGATTGCTTGTGCAATCTCGGCCAACAGTTGGGAAACGAATCCGTATTGAAAGAGGGTCTCTTTTCGTTCTCTGCCGTTTCGTTTGCGGGCTGCGCTTAGCAGCGCACGGTTGGTCTTGCCTAACGGTCGGTACGCTGCATCGGGGATACCGTCTTTTAAGAGGCTGAGGTCGGCTAGCCCGATCAGCGAGTCGCCGCAGCGGATATGCGATTCGAGAAAGGTGAGCGGTTTATCGCGGGTGTGGCCTTCAAGCCAGAGGGCCACGCGACACAGCTCAACCGCCAGCGGGTTCTTATCGACGCCGTAGATGCAGTGGGTTATCACATCACGCACGCCATCCTGGATGGCTTCGGGCGGCGGTTCATCGGCGCCGGTGCGCAGTCGCGCCAACTCTTTCCCTAGCCGCCGAGCCGCTGCCAGCAGAAAATGGCCCGACCCACAGGCCGGATCGAGAATCTTCATGGTGAGAATGGCCGTCTTGCGCTCGCGCTCGCCAGGGGTCGGACATCCGGCCAGCCGCTCGTGTAAGACCGGTTCGAGCGTCTGTTGCACAAGCCGCCCGACCAGCTCAGGCGGCGTGTAATGCGACCCAGTAGCGCGCCGTTCGGTCCCACGCAGTTCGAGCGAAAAACGCATCTGCTGGTCATCGCCGGTGACGGTTGGGTGCAGTTCGAGCAGGCTTTCGTAGACCGAGCCGAGTTCTTCGGTATCGAGCGCCGCGTAGTTGATCCGACGCGGCGGCGAGTCGTAGAAGGTGAGGTACCAGAACGCGCCGAGCAGATCGCGGTTGGTTATGCTGGCCTGATCAAGCTCCTGTTCAGCAAAGAGTTCACCGTTCAAGACCGGCAGACCGAGCAGCTTCGCCAGCGGTTGGCCGTCGTCGAGCGAGGTATCATCGCGCAGCACCATCCAGAGCACGCGCAACGAGCACCAAAGATCGTCGTGGTCGGTGAAGGCGTCTTGCCGTTCGACGAGCGTGCGCAGGCGGGTGATGCTGTAGTGTTCGCGGTAGAGCGGATCGGCGCTGATCAGACCACGCTCTTCCGAAACGAGCAGAAAGAGCAGACGGTAGACCAACCGCAAGAGCTGACGGTAAAGATCGGCTGCACCGTTCGCAGATACCCATGCGCGTAGCGCGTGACTGTCACGATGAGCGAGAAAGCCATTAGCAAGCCGTTGCAAACAGACTTCTACCCCTTCGCGCAACTTCTCGCGCACCCGGCTGCCCTGTTCTAGCGCGTGTTGATAGTAGATTTCCAGCGGGCACGAGCGAGCAGCGCTGGCGGTACGCGGCAAGCGTGATCGGTGAAGCAGCCGGTAGAAAACGGCGAAGTCTTGAAAGTGTTGCTCTTCAATCATCGTTGCCAGATCGAACTCAAGATAGACCTGGCGGCGAATAGCGGTACTGTTGCGCAACAGGCGGATGATACGGCCATTGGTGACAAGACCCCAAAGATGCTCGGTGCGGTTGAGATACTCTTGCAGCAGGGTGTGCGGCGCAAGGCGCGGGCGTCCACCCGGTGCAAGCTGGTCAAGCTCCTGCCGGAAACCGACAATATGCACCGGTACCGCATCATCGTCCTCGCCGAGACGGTGCGAGATTGCGAAACTCATCCCGTCGATGTCGTAGGCGCGGGCGTTGTAGCGCAACTCGTAGCCAAGCATACTCAAGAGCGGGATCATCCAGGCGTCGCGGGTGAGCGAGGTCGCCGAATCCCGTTCGTCGAGGCGGGCCAGCCGGTTTTGAAAGACACCCCAGAGCGTGCAGGCATCGTGAAACACAGCCGCAATCTCATCGTTCAGATGGCGACGACTGCTGATACCAAAATCCTCCGGTTGCTGGTACGGCAGTTCGCCCCGCAACAGTTGTTCAGGCAGGTCAGGCCCAAAGAGACCACCTGCAATGCGCAGTGTTGGAAAGGTACTCATTGTGGTGTAACTATCGGTTGCAAGACAAGAATGCCGAGCAGATCAGGCGGAAGCTGAGGCTTCAACGCCAATTCACGCACGCGCAGCGCCACTGCCTGTCGGATGCGCTTATGGCT
This sequence comes from Chloroflexus sp. MS-G, assembly GCF_000735195.1. Taxonomy (GTDB): domain Bacteria; phylum Chloroflexota; class Chloroflexia; order Chloroflexales; family Chloroflexaceae; genus Chloroflexus. The sequence continues at coordinate 35,443 of NZ_JPIM01000022.1, read as the reverse complement.
CTGTTCGAGCACATCAGCCCGTTCGTTCAAGAACGCGGCGATTGGTTGGTGCAGGGTCAGCCACTGGGCGAGCGCAGCGTCGATCAGTTCGCGCTTTTCTGCCAACGACACATTCGCATCAGGTTGCGCAGCGAGCAAGGCCAGCGCCTGGTCGAGATCGAGCCACTCACCCGTTGCCTGTTGACCGACAACCACCACCTCTTCGGCCAACAGCGGATGCCGATCCGGTTGTTCGAGCAGGTAGCGTACCCGCAGTAGCCAGAGCGTTGTTAGTCGTGACACTGCGCGGGTACGGATCACACCACAACGGGCAGCGATGGCCGATTGGGGATTGGCGAGCGCATCTTCAAACAAGAAGCGGGCCAGAGTTGTGACAAAGCGATGGTTGCGACCGAGGTATTCAGCTTCAGGAGGTACCGGTGAAACAAAGCTCATTCGCCATAGCGAAGAACGGTGCGGAGTGGATAGGTATGGTGTCAGCCCTGCCCGGATCGGCGCCGGCAAGCGGTTCAACGTCGCCTCCGACACATCAACCAAAAAGACATCAGCTCGGCGGCGATCAGGCTGGATGGGCAACCCCAACCGTTGTGCCGCCGTTAACACAAACTCGCGCACCGCCGTCGGATCGCCGAGCACGGCATCGGTTGCCTCCAGCTCCCGGCGCACCTCGTCTGGCTTCAGTGCTCGCTGCGCAAACCGAGTACGGTTAACCCGCTCGCACTCGGCATCTCGTTGCCAGCGCCGGTGCAGCACCTCAACCGCCGGTACGCCGAGATCGAGTTCCAGTTGTTGTCCTTCGCGACCACGCCGCAAAAAGAGCGCATTGAGTACCGCTTCGGTGACACTGGCACTATCTTCAGGAACCGGCACATACGTTCCCAGCGCACGATGAATCTCACGGGCTTTGTTCAGCAGCACATCGATCACCACGCCGTCTACCGGATTATCCCGCCCGTAGATGCGGATCACCTGCACAATTGAGGACAACTGGCCGTAGCGGTCAACCCGCCCCTCACGCTGTTCGAGCCGGTTCGGATTCCAGGGCAAATCGTAGTGTACTACCGCGTTAAAACGGTCTTGCAAATTGATCCCCTCGCTCAGGCAATCGGTGGCAACCAACACCCGTGGCCGGTCGGTCGTAAGCGATTCGATCAGCATCCGCCGTTCATTATCTGCCATACGCCCGGTCACACACACCACCTGTACCGTTTCTGGCAGCGTCTGCCGCAGATGCTCGGCCAGATAGTCGGCAGTAGCGATATAGCGACACCACAGAATGGGGCAAAAACCCTCGCTGAGCAACTGCTGCACCACATCGCGGCAGCGTTGCAGTTTGGTATCGGCAGTCGGCCCGGCCAGTGCTTTGGTGAGACGAATCAGCTCGTGCAATCGTCGCCGCTCGTGATCGTTCAACATTTGCGCACTCGCCTCAACCGGCGGTAACGGCACCTCATCATTGGTACGACTGTCATCAGCTTCAAAAATAAACGGCTGAAAATCGCTCTCTTCGTCGGCAAGCGCTAACGTATCAATACGGGCTGCTAACGCGGCACGGGCAGCAGCCGGACTCGACATCACACAGCGCAGCAGCGCCAACGCCCCCCAATACCGCACCCGCCGCTGACGTTCGTGCAAATGGTCGCCGGTATGCACGATCTCGGAACAGAAGGCGTAGATGCGTTCAAATAAGTGACGGTACTCGGGCGAAAGATCATACGTCACGTCAACCGCTTCTCGGCTGGGGAAACAGCGCACCTCTTCCCAGTGCAGCTCAATATCTTTGCGCGTCCGCTGGACAACATAGCGGGCCAGCGTTGCCCGTTGGTTTTCCGCTAGCTCGGCAATCTGCCAGGTCGCAAACTCCGGTCGCAGCAGACCCAGCAACGAACGAAATGCCGCATCAATCCCACTGTGAGGGGTAGCAGTGAGCAGAAGAAGATGACGTTGCGCATCAGCAGCCAGCTCCTGGAGCAGACGATGCCGCTGCTGCTGACTCTGAAAACGTTCATCGGCTGCCGCTGCGCTGTGCGCTTCATCAACAATCACCAGTTCAGGGCAATGCAGCAGAAACTGATGACGGTTTCGATCCGTTTTTACAAAATCGATACTTACCACTTGAATCGGGTAATGAGCATAGATACTCTTGCCCGATGGCACCTGTCGTTCCAACTGCGTGATGGTTCCCGAACGGATGATCACTGCATCGAGGTGAAACTTCGTCGTCAGCTCGTGCTGCCACTGTTCGCAGAGATACGGCGGACAGAGCACACACAACTGCCGAATCTCCTGACGGTCGATCAGCTCACGGGCAATCAACAGCGCTTCGATAGTCTTGCCTACTCCCACATCATCGGCGATCAACAGTCGTACCGGATGCAGACGGAGCGCCATCAGGAGCGGAACAAACTGATAGGTACGAGGCCGGATCGAAATCCGTCCCAGTGAGCGCAACGGTGCTGCGCCTTCACGGAGGGTCAAACGGGCGGCCTGCCAGAGCAACCGGATTGCCGCCGCATCAGCAACCTGATCGACAGTGGGTAGTGGAAACGTCGCCGGTTGCAGACGCTCCTCAGGTAACGTATAGCCCACCAGGTCGGCCAGCCGACGATGAATCGCCACCACCTGATCGCTCGCCCCGGCTAGTGGTCGGAGCAACACAACATCGGGTTGGTCTGATGGTAACAACACCCAATCACGTTTCCGACAACGCACAATCGAACCAGGTTGCATTGGCTGAACCTCACAGACAGTAGATGATTCGACCGGCTGAAAAGCCGCCCATCTAAATGTAAGTACAGGGTATCGCCAGGTTATCTGTGATGACACCAGCGTTTTTCTCAAGGTATCAGCACTATTTTACACCAGAAACCATGTGGTCAAAAACATACAAGCCGATAGCAGCAGCAAACGGTTCCCGGCTTCAATCGTGTACACAACCCCGCCGTGGGAAAAAGCGGCGGCGAGAAATGTTCACTCACCTTCGCCTGACCTCTACCGCTCTTTGTGGGCACGCGGCCGGTAAGTAGTCACAAGACGCCGACGCACAGTTCAGCGTACCACCGCACGCCAATGATTGCCGTATGGCCGGTAACGCCTATCGGCGCGCATGTGAGCGTGAATTGTGGAATACAACACTTGCGGAGAGGCGCTAAACGGCACGAGTTGGAAAGGGCCGTATTCACCTTCGCAGCAACACAAATATCAATGGTCAAAATACTACTCATTGTTATCGATATGTCATTCTCGCGCATGCTATAATTGCACATAAACAAAGAGACAGCGTTGTCGAAGAATCAGCCCAACAAAGGAGTTTGGCATGATAACGAAACAGATCGGCCCGGCCGGTAAAGTACGTGTAACCTTTTCGCTCCCCGCCGCGATATGGGCTGATACCATTCACCTCGTCGGCGACTTTAACGGCTGGAACCCACGTGCCACCCCCTTACGTGCCACCGAACACGGCTGGATGGTCACACTCGACCTCGACGCCGGTCGCATCTACCAGTACCGCTATCTCGTTAACGATAACGAATGGCACAACGACTGGAACGCCGATGGCTACGTTCCCAATCCCTACGGTGGTGACAATTCCGTCGTTGACACAACGATCTTTGCCGATTCCGAACCTGAAGCCGAGCAGGCCGTCGGTCAAAAACCGGCACTGATGTCATTCCCGCCGCGGCTGCGCCTGGTCTCAAACGGGTAAGTGGCCTGATGCAGCACCTTTTCACCTACGGCCCCGTCTCCCGTTGGGGCGAAACATGTTTCACCCCAACGGGAGACCGACCTCGGACCTATTTTTAACCCCTTGTCTGGGGATCTTCACTTATCCTGCATACGTGCCTCATCGCAGTTGTGGCATACGCCGTTGTTGCCAATCTCTCAGAGCCTGTTCAAAAACCCAGATTTCTCATTGGGCAAGTACCTAACCCGTGCGACCATTGCGTGAGGGGACCAACCCTCCCCCCTTCCGCTCCCCGTGTGGGAGCGGAAGGGGGCCAGGGGGAAGGGGAGGGCGTGCCAGCCGTGCGCCGCAGCACCGGGACGGAAGACGTTGCACACCCCTCCCATCGCGGAAGGGCGACGCATACCTTACCCGCCAACGGTTCCCTAACCATTACGGCGCTGATCGCTTCCCAATCGGTTCCAACCATTCGCCGCACCAGCGGGCCAGAGGCCCGCGTACCCAGGCTGGTGCATCGGTAAACCACAGCAGAGAGTGCTGCCCCCTCGCTGATCCACCGTTCTGCTTGACTAGTATGAGAGCCTGATCAAAAACCCGGATGTTGCATGAGGCTCGTACCGGGCATCTCCGACCATTGCGTGCGCGGGCCAACAGGCTTTCGCGCCAGCCCCCCACGTCCCCCCTTCCGCTCCCCGTGTGGGAGCGGAAGGGGGCCAGGGGGAAGGGGAGGGCGCGCTAGCCGTGCGCCGCAGCACCAACGCTGACACCGGTGCAACCCTCTTCCAGCTCATCACGGAGACGCATACCTTACCCGCCAACGTTTCCCTAACCATTACGGCGCTGATCGCTTCCCAATCGGTTCCAACCATTCGCCGCACCGGCGGGCCAGAGGCCCGCGTACCCAGGCTGGTGCATCGGTAAACCACAGCAGAGAGTGCTGCCCCCTCGCTGATCCACCGTTCTGCTTGACTAGTATGAGAGCCTGATTAAAAACCCGGATGTTGCATGAGGCTCGTACCGGGCATCTCCGACCATTGCGTGCGCGGGCCAACAGGCTTTCGCGCCAGCCCCCCACGTCCCCCCTTCCGCTCCCCGTGTGGGAGCGGAAGGGGGCCAGGGGGAAGGGGAGGGCGCGCTAGCCGTGCGCCGCAGCACCGGGACGGAATACGTTGCACACCCCTCCCATCGCGGAAGGGTGACGCATCCCCTGCCGGCCAACGGTTCTCATCCGCAACGATCCGGTACCTATCGTTTGGAATGCCATTGCAGAACCGCATCAACTATCCAGGTTTTTGATCATACTCTTAGATAAAATTTGTTATAATGCCGATAGTAACGCGCCAGATCGAAAGTTCTCACGAAGCGCTATCGGCAGAAAGTAACGACGCGCAGCAGCCTCGCTGAGGCTTGCTGGTTCTCAAGGAGGGCAAGAGCCTTTCCCTTTATCAGGAACGTTCCATGACAACACACAGTATACCCGTGCTCGACTTTGGTTCGCAGACCGCACAGCTTATTGTGCGACGGCTGCGCGAATTGGGATATTATAGCGAACTCCTTCCCTACGATGCCCCAGAGACTCAGGTGCGATCCCTATCGCCGGTGGGAATCGTATTGAGCGGTGGCCCAGCCAGCGTCTACGAGCCGGGCGCGCCTGCCTTGCCGACCTGGTTGGTAGCGAGCGACCTGCCGGTGCTCGGCATTTGCTACGGTATGCAGTTAATCAGCCACACCCTCGGCGGCATCGTCACGCGCCCGACCGGACGTGAATATGGCCCGGCGATGATCACAGTTACCCGTCCGCATCCGCTGTTCGCCGATACGCCGACCGAGCAACCGGTCTGGATGAGCCACGGTGATCGGATCGAGCAGTTGCCGACCGGCTTTACAGCCATTGCTGCCAATCCAGCCACCCCTTTCGCCGCAATAGCCGACGATCAGCGGCGCTGGTACGGCGTGCAGTTTCACCCAGAGGTGGTACACACCGTTTACGGACGGACGATCCTGAACAATTTTGCCCGCCTGTGCGGTGCCCGCCCGGAATGGCAACCGGTCAACTTCGTGGCCGAGGCTATCGAGCGTGTCCGGGCACAGGTTGGTGACGAGGGCCGTGTGATCTGCGCGCTTTCTGGAGGGGTCGATTCGGCGGTGGCGGCATTGATCATCCATCGGGCCATTGGTGATCGGTTGACCTGCGTCTTTGTGGATAATGGTCTGTTACGCGCCGGTGAAGCTGAACAGGTGATCACCACCTTCCGCGAGCACTTTCACGTACCCCTGATTGCCGTCGATGCGCGCGAAGAGTTTTTATCTGCGCTCGAAGGGGTCGTTGATCCCGAACAAAAACGCAAGATTATCGGTGAGAAGTTTATTCGCATCTTCGAGCGAGAAGCTCGTGCCTTACAAGGAGTTGAATTTCTGGCCCAGGGTACGCTCTATCCCGATGTGATCGAATCAACGGCGCCTGACCGACCAAAGGCGGCTAAAATCAAAACTCATCACAACGTGGGTGGTTTACCGGCAGATATGCAACTCAAGCTGGTGGAACCGCTCCGCTACCTCTTTAAGGATGAAGTGCGCGCTGCCGGCTTGCAGCTCGGCCTGCCTGAAGAGTGGGTTTGGCGGCATCCCTTCCCTGGGCCAGGGCTGGCGGTGCGGATCGTTGGGGCAGTGACCTGGGAACGTCTTGAAACGTTGCGCCAGGCCGATAAGATCTTTCTGGAAGAGTTACGCGCCAGTGGCTATTATCGAGCTACTCAACAGGCCTTCGCGGTACTCCTGCCGGTGCAGAGCGTTGGCGTTATGGGAGATGGGCGCTCGTATGGGGTGACAATCGCGTTGCGGGCGATCACCACCGAGGATTACATGACTGCCGACTGGGCACGTTTACCCTACGAACTCCTGTCTCGTGTCAGTAGCCGCATCGTCAACGAAGTCGAAGGTGTCAATCGGGTCGTGTACGACATTTCATCGAAGCCACCGGCAACGATTGAGTGGGAGTAGCCACACACGGCAGCCCCATGCTACAATAGAGCTATGCGCCTACCACGAACAATCGCAATTGATGGTCAATCGGCTGCCGGTAAGAGCACATTAGGCGCTTTACTGGCGGCTGAGCTGGGTTATCTTTACTTCGATACCGGTGTGATGTACCGTGCGCTGGCGCTGGCCGCACTACGGGCCGGTATCAATCCTGACGATGAAGATGCCCTTACCGCGCTGGCCCATCGCCTCACGATTGATGTCACAGCGCCGACCGTTCCCGATGGTCGGCAATATACAGTTCTGGTCGATGGTGAAGACGTCACCTGGGCCATTCGCACACCGGAGGTCGAACGGATCGTCTCACGAACGGCACGTTTTCCGGCTGTACGACGCGAGATGATCCGTCAGCAACAAGCCATCGGTCGGCGGGGGCAAGTGGTGATGGTCGGTCGCGATATTGGCACAGTGGTGATGCCTGATGCCGATCTCAAAATCTACTTGCAGGCCTCATTAACCGAACGTGCCCGGCGACGACTGGCCGAGCTGCGCAGCCGCAATATCGATACGTCGCTGGAACAGGTTGCTGCTGCCCTAGCCGAACGTGATGCGCTTGATGCCCATGTTTCGCAACCGGCTGCCGATGCTATCATACTGGTGAACGATGGACTTACACCGGCCGAAGAGGTAGAGTGGGTGTTGCATCAGTTGGTGAACGGTACTGAGCAGAGCAACAGGCGCACAGAGTGAGGATTGCGCAGGGGAAGCGTGCGGACCTGTGCCGCCTGCCACCATCAGCGAACCCGTAAAGTCGCCGATGGTGATGGGTGCAGAGCAGTTTCAGAGGGATGAACCCTCTGCACCACCGCTCCTGCGCACGCATACGATGGTCGCAGGCAACCAGCGAGGGAGACCGCGCTATGGCGGGAAAGTTTCTTGACCGGTTACTCTACGAAGATGCCGACAGTGCACTTGACCTGGCAGAGAATGAGCAGATTCTCTACGTGACCGGTCGGCACTGGATCATTCTTCTCTCACGGCTGATCATCCCTCTGCTCAGTATCTGCTTCTTCGGCGGTATTGCGATCTACCGCGCCATCGGTGGTGGTTTTCTGGTGTCTAACACTGGTGAGCCGACCGGTTTTGATCTCTTCAACATCATCCTGGTGCTGATCGAGGCGGTATTGATCCTCTTCTGGGTCGCGTTGTGGGTACGTGGTGGTAAAGACCCGAATCCAGGTCGGGTGTTGTTGGCCGCTAATCTGGCTATCCTGGCTCTGATCTGGTTTCGGTACAACGGAGGACGTATCTTCTATATTGATCCCGGTCGTTTTTTTGGTCAGGCGTTCGATTCGATCAACCTGCTTTTGATCGGCCTGGCAACCGTCAGCCTCTTCTCGATTTTCTTCGTCGTGTACGACTGGTTAAACGATGAACTGATCCTCACCAATCGTCGGGTGGTTTACGATAATGATCAAGTCTTCATCCCACGTTTGCTCGAACAGCGCGTGCAACAGCAGATTTTTATTGAGGAAGTTCAAGATGTTTTTGCCGCGACCAAGACCTATCCCCAACACTGGTTTCAGTACGGTACCATTGAAGTGAAATCGGCCCGCATTGGTGGCAACATTGTCTTTCACGGTGCGCGGAACCCCAAGGAGATGCAGCGCCGGATTATGGCCCAGGTTAACGAAAATCGCCGCAAACGTGGCGAGCAAGATTTGGCTACATTGATAGAGACAAAAGTCTACAATGAGCCTCCACCACGCACCAAACGCTCACTCCCGGCAAACCCAACACGCTGGCCCTGGCTCAGTTGGTTATTACCACCCAACCCTGAAGTGCAACCGGAGAAAGAGACTATTATCTGGCGGAAACACTGGTTGTTTCTACTACAGGGGATTGCTCCCCCTGTTGCCATGCTGTTTGTGGGTTGGATGATCGTGATCTTATTGGGAAGCTGGGGCTTATTGCCAGGGCCGTGGCTAACCGTGTTCATTATTGCGATTCTGATCGCATTTCTGGCCTGGTCGGCCTGGGAAATTGAAGATTTTCGGAACGATATGTACATCCTCACTCCGACGAACATCATCGATATTGAGAAGAAACCGTTTGGGCCAGAGGATCGCCGTGCCGCCAGCCTTGGCGCTATCACCAATGTCTCTTTTGAGACGACGTTTATCAGTAACTTCCTCGGCTACGGTGATGTGGTGGTAGAGACAGCCGGTAGCGGTGGGAAGTTTACCTTCTTGCACGTGCCAAAACCGCGAGATGTGGTGGCGATGATCAATGACTATTACGTGATGTTTAAGCGTGTTGATAAAGAGCGTTCACTTAACGATATGCTGGAACTGCTGCGCCACTACCATCTCGCCCAACAACGACACAACGAGTTAATGCCGGCAAACGGAACCACGATCGCTCTGGCAGAACAGCTACCGGCTGAATCGAAGGAGCAACCTTCCGCATGAGACGCTTCATCCTGCTGTGCCTGCTCGTACTGGTGATGGTTCCTACACCGATCGCCGCACAACAACCCTCACCGATAACCATTGCTGTGCAGGCCGGGATTGATGGCGAAGGAACCTATCGCCCCGGCTACTGGTTTCCGGTCTGGATTACGCTGACCAACGATGGCGCTGATCGACAGCTTACGCTCGAGTGGCGTAGTCTCAGTGATCGAGGGTCTACGCAACGCTATCGGATTGATTTACCCGGCGGTGCCCGTAAGCGGATTGTCTTCCCAGTGGTACACTCAGAAACCCGCCAGGCATTGCTCATGGCGACAGCCGATGGGGTTGAAGTAGGGCGGCAACAAGTTCCCCTAAACCCGCTCCGTGATGATCTGTACACGCTCGGCTTGCTTAGCAGCGATCCGGCAGTATTGAGCAGTCTTTCAACTGCCAACTTTGCAGTGCTCCCGTTTGACCCTGCGTTGATTGCGGATGATCCGCTCTTGTTGGCAGCATTTGACGTGATCGCGGTACGTGATCTGACCACCGACTTGCGCGCCGAACAGCGGGCTGCGCTGTTGAGTTGGGTGCAACAAGGGGGAACGCTCCTGGTTGGTGGTGGTGCAGCAGGTGAAACAGCGATCCGTGCCTTCGCCGATATGTTGCCGGTTACGGTAGGCGCTTTGCAGCGTGGGGTTTCAGTGGCTGCGCTCGAGCAGGTCAGTAGTCTAACTGGCTTAAGCAACTTTGTCCCTGATCTGACCGCCAACACGGTCACATTACGCCCTGACGCCCGATCGGTGACAAACGATGGTCTGATCAGTCGGCGGGAAGTTGGCGCCGGTACAATCATCTTTGCCGCATTCGATCTGGGAGCACTCCGTGCCTCACCGGCTGAGCGCAATCTGTGGACAAACGTTCTGTCGGTTCAGCCACGTATCGCCATAGGCCCTGAGCTGCGCAAAAAGTTCACCGATTTGCCCTGGAGGCAGTTGAACATCCCCTTGTTCCAGCAACCTTCAACCGCGACCCTCCTGCTGCTCATCGGCGCCTACATTGTTGTAATCGGGCCGATCCAGTTCCTGATCCTGCGCCGCTGGCGGCGACTGGAATGGGCCTGGGTCTCTACGCCGCTGCTCATCGTTGCCTTCCTCGGCGGAACCTTTACGATGGGCTATCTCCTCCGTGGTGGGCAAGTGCAATTGGTTCAGTTGTCAATCATGCAGACGGCGAGTGGGAGTCCCTCGGCGCTTGCGACAACGGTGGTAGGCGTCTTTGCCCCCCAACGGCAGCGTTATACGTTCACCTTTGCAGAGTCGGCATTGGTTTCGGCGCCCCGTCGTTTCGAGGAAAGCACATTAGACACCGAGTATAGCGATACGGGCGTTTCTATTCCTGATCTTGTCCTCGATTCGTCTGCCTTTCGCACCCTGATTGTCGAACAGATCACAACCAATCCGATCCAACTCAGCCATCGTCTGGAAAGGAATAACCAGGGTTGGCGCGGTACCCTGACCAATACCGGTTCAACTGACTTGTACGATGTCATGCTGGTATGGCAGAATGAGATGCAGTGGATTGGACAACTCGCGCCTAGTGCTGAAGTAACCATCAATCTGCAAGACGGTAACGATAATTTCTTGCGCGATTTCATGCCCACTAGTGATGGAACGATCTTTTTCCATACGGCAGTCATAGAAAATATGTCTTGGTCTATTTTATTACAAGAAGCTGGCCCGCGATTTCCCGGTGATCAGGTGTATCTGGTTGGTTGGAGTAACGAGGCATCGCCGGTTATGCAGGTGAATAGTGGCGCAACCGCGTTGCGTGGTGAAACGCTTTATATCATCGCACTGCGATAAACTTTACAGACACAGTGAATAATTAGTCATATGACAGCAATTGTCGAAACTAAACAGTTGACCCGCTACTACGGGGAAATGCTGGCGCTGAACCATCTGAACCTGCACATTCCGACGGGAGCTATTTACGGTTTTATCGGCCCCAACGGTGCTGGTAAAACAACAACAATGCGTATTCTGACCACCTTACTCAAGCCTTCGGGTGGTGAGGCGTGGGTAGCAGGATTTTCAGTTACGCACCAGCGCAACGAAGTCCGTCGTGTCGTCGGCTTCATGCCTGATGCGTTTGGGTTTTACAATAACATGACGGCGGCGGAATACCTCGAATTTTTCGCTGCTGCGTATCAGATACCGCCATCGCGTTGGGCAAGGCTGATCGATGATCTCCTGACCCTGGTTGACCTGGGACACAAACGTGATAGCGATGTGATGTCGCTCTCGCGCGGGATGAAGCAGCGGCTCAGTCTGGCCCGCACGCTGATCCATGACCCACAACTGCTGATCCTAGATGAACCGGCTAGCGGCCTTGATCCACGGGCGCGCGTTGAGTTGCGTGAACTGCTTCGCGAGCTGCGCCGGATGGGCAAGACGATCATGATCAGCTCCCACATCCTGACCGAGCTGGCTGAGATGTGTACACACATCGGGATCATCGAGCGTGGCACCCTACTGGCGTCGGGGGATGTTGAGACGATTATGCGCTCGTTGCAGCCACACCGGACGTTTGAAGTGCATGTGATCAGCGATCTCGAGCAAGCGGTGATTGCGGCAACTGCGGCGCAGCATGTCCTTGCCGTGCGGGCAATACAAGACGAAGGCCCGCCCCGTCTGATTATTGATATTGATGGCGATGATCGGGCGGTCAGTGCATTACTGACCCATCTGGTACAACATGGGGTCGAAATTATCCACTTTACGGCCCAAACCAGCAATCTGGAAGAGGTGTTTTTAAAGGTTACCCAGAGCGCCAATACCTCAGTGTGAGCACCTGCTGAAAATCTCGTTGTGCCATGATAAATCGGTTAGGGGTAGCGGTGTGAGGAGTCGGGCATCCGCCCCTACCTTTCGCTCATCTTTCCGATTTCCTCTTTCCCATTCAGACGCGCTTCAACCAGTTCGATCAATTGCTGCGGGGTAATGCGTGGAACATAGTCGTAATCTATCATGATCGCCGGTACATCATCACAGGCGGCCATACAGTCGAGTTCCACAATGCACAGCTCGTGGGGATGCGCAGCCCGTAAACGGGCCAGGGTCTTCCAGATGTCGGGACGGCTGCGTGCGCAGAGCCGACAAACGGTTAATTCAACAGCGGCCATCCCCTGCCTACCTTTCTACAATTGAAAGTTGATCTGAAGGCAAGCGGCGTGGGTAATGTGCATGCGATCATAGTGCGGATCTTTCAGCAACTTTCTACCAGTGACACACATGAATGCCGCCTTGCAGTGATCTATTCTTTTTGTAGTGTACACTCTTTGTCAATAGATTGCAAACATGAAATCGTGTACACAATGACCAAAATCAGCCCCACTGCCACGACAACGCTGATCGTGGCAGTGGAATTATCTTGCATCAGCGCTATATCCAGTTGCCGACCGTCGCCTCATCGCGAAGTTGGGCAAGTTTGACGGCCAGGCCAATATACGTTGCCGGAGTAAGGGCCTGCAACTCGGCGCGCACCGCATCACTGACCGGCAGACTAGCGATAAAGCGGTGCAGATCATCGGTGGTGAGGGCACGACCACGTGAAAACTCTTTCAACAATTCGTATGGTTCAGCAAAACCCTCACGGCGCAAAATCGTCTGGATTGCTTCGGCCAACACTTCCGGGTGGGCCTCGAGATCACGGCGCAGACGGGCACGGTCAACGGCGATGTTTTGCAGACCGCGGAGTAACCGCTGATAGGCAAGCAGGCAGTAGCCGAAAGCCAGGCCCAGATTTCGTAAGACGGTACTGTCGGAAAGATCGCGTTGGAGCCGTGAAACCGGCAGCTTGCGACTGAACAACTCGAGCAGCGCACCGGCCAGGGCTAGATTGCCTTCGGCATTCTCGAAGTCAATCGGATTCACCTTGTGCGGCATAGTCGAAGAACCCACTTCACCGGCGCGGGTGGCCTGTACCAGATAGCCATCACTGATATAACGCCAGCAATCCTGGCTCAGATCGGTCAGAATGGCTCCTATCCGTTTGAGGGCATCACAGAGCGCGGCCAGCGTATCGTGCGGTTCGATCTGCGTGGTCAGCAAGATGGGCTCCAGATCGAGAGAGCGAACAAACGCCCGCGAGAATTTCAACCAGTCGATCTGAGGCAACGCAGCGTAATGCGCGGCAAAGACACCGCTGGCGCCGTTGAGTTTGCCGGTAATGCGAATCGACATCACATCGTTGATCGCCCGCCGTAATCGCATGTAGAAGACATTCATCTCTTTCCCAAACGTCGTCGGTGTAGCCGGTTGACCATGGGTACGAGCCAGCATAGGTGTCGCCGCCTCTTCGTCGGCCAGTTGCCGTATTCGTTCACGCAACGCTTCGAGAGCTGGCAGTAAAACCAACTCACGCGCCTCTTTCACCATTAGCGCATACGCCAGATTATTGACATCTTCTGAGGTGAGCGCAAAGTGAACGGCTTCAAGATGACCGGTTAAGCCGAGGGCGGTCAATCGTTCGCGCAACCAGTATTCAACCGCCTTCACATCGTGATTGACGCGCCGATCCCAGGCCGCAATCGCCAGCGCATCCTCATCGCTGAATTGGCGGTAGAGCGCTCGTAATGCAGCCTGTTGGGGCGGCGTAAGCGGTGGTACGAAGTGAATGCCACGGGCACGCGAGAGAAAGATCAGATATTCGACTTCCACCCGTACCCGATAACGAAAAAGAGCTGCCTCGCTGAAAAAACCGGCCAGCACTGCGACATCCTTGCGATACCGGCCATCGAGCGGCCCCAATGCTGCCAGTTGTGTCATCTCGTTCGTGGTCATTGATTATCCTCCATCTTGCGCAAGGTACTGCCGTTACGAAGGGTACCACAGAAATGGCGGAGTGGGTGAGGGGAAGCAGGGGCACGCTGGCTCCGTACTCCCACTAGTAAGAGCAGCGCATCTCGTAGCTATTGTACCGGTGGCGTAGTGCGCACACCACCCTACCACCATCCGCGAATAGGGGTAGCGGTTCATCGCGTCGTCTCGCATGGCGAGCGCTGCGTCCCATTCTGACACGGTGACCGTCGGCGCCCCCGACGCCGCTGCGATTACATCGGGAGGCAACATTCTGGTCTCCTCATCGCAAATCACACGCGATCAAAACAAATCAGGATATTGCCTGTGCAAGACATTGACATTCTTGCAACTATCGGGTACGATGGTTATCAGAGGTTTAAATATTTGTGGCTGAAATAATTCGCATTCTCAGTATAATTGCTTGTGAGGCGACGCATGGATGAACAAGCGGCCCGGTCGCATCATACCGATATTATCGACGATATAGTGCGTCAGATCACGTGGCAGAGCCAGAAGCAGTTGTTGCAAACGCTCAGCAGACCTGACATTAACCTGACGTTGCCACAGATGGTAACATTGTTTGCGATTCGCGAAGCTGGCCTTTGTCGAATGAGTGATTTGGCCGAGATTACCCAGCAGTCGGCAGGAACGCTCACCGGTATCGTCGATCGTCTGATCGATGAACACCTGGTTGGGCGCGTGCGCGATGCCGAAGACCGACGGGTTGTTCAGGTAATGCTGACACGCCAGGGCGAACAGCGCCTGGCGCTAGTGGAAGAGGCACGACGTGCCGATATGGACCGCATTCTGTCCCGGTTTAGCCTGGAGCAATTGCATGCCCTCGAACACCTGCTCCGACTCCTTCTCGATGGTATTAATGAGTTGATCAGCAGCCGCGACTCTGAACAACATCTGCACGGGCAGGTCAATTCATCACTCGACCGTCCCATGTAATTTTCACCGGCAACCTTTCAATGTTCTGTTTCGTCATATTACGATGGATAGCATCAGCATTACAATGTACTTGCTGATGGGTCGTTTGTGTTGTGGATAAAAGCAATTTGAGGCTGTATTATGGCTCAGTCATCACGTCCTCGTCGTCGAACATCTCGGCTCTGGTGGGGCATTGGCATTCTCCTCATTATTGGTGGTATTGTTGCCGGGACGTTTGTGTTTAATCGTGGTCAACCGACCAATTTGCGACTTAACTATGCACTGACTCGCCCGCAGCGCAGTCCGATTCAAGCGACGGTGAATGCTAGTGGTTCGATTCAACCGCAACAGGTGCTCGATCTCGCATTTACCAGTAGTGGCCTGATCAGTGAGGTATTGGTGCAGGTCGGCGATCAGGTCAATGCCGGCCAGGCGTTAGCCCGTCTCGATACACGTGATCTCGAACTGCGGGTTGAACAGGCGGCAGCACAACTGGCTCAGGCCCAGGCAAATCTCGATCGGTTGCGGGCTGGGCCGAGTGAAGCCGAGGTAGCTGCGGCTGAGGCGCAACTGGCGCAGGCGCAAGCTCAATTGCGCCAGACAACCGGTGGTGTGACCGAGAAAGACCTGGAAGCTGCCCGCGCACAGGTCGAGCAGGCTCGGGCTAATCTGACACGCTTGTTGGGAGGGCCAAAGGCCAGCGAAGTGGCTCAGGCCCAGGCCCAGGTTGACCAGGCGGCGGCAGCGTTGCAAGCACAACGCGACTCGCTCTCGGCGGCTAAGACACGGGCCGAGTCGCAGTTGTTGCAGGCAGCAAATGCACTGCGCGACCGTCAGGCAGAGTACAGTCGGATTTATAACGATAATCGTGAACGTGAGCAACAACTGGCAAGATTCGGCCAGTCGCTGCCGCAATCTGCACTTGACAACGAAGCGGCTGCGCTGCGGGCAGTGCAGAATGCTGAAGAGCAGATGCGACAGGCAAAGGTTGCCTACGATCAGGCAGTGCAGGCCGAAATCACCGGGATTGCTCAGGCTGAAGCGCAGTTGCGTAGCGCACAAGCCAATCTCGAGCGCATCCTCGCCGGTGCCGATACCGATCAGGTTGCCGCAGCAAGGGCACAGTTAGCCCAAGCCGAGGCTAACCTGAATAAATTGCTCGGCGATCAACGAGCCGGTAGCCTGGCTGCCGCTAATGCCGCAGTCGCCAACGCTCAGGCTAATCTCAAACGCATTACCTCGCCACCCAGCGAAGCCGATCTGGCCAGCGCCGAGGCGCAGGTTGCCAGTGCACGGGCGAATCTGGCACAAGCGCAGCTTGCTCTTGAGCGAGCGACACTGGTCGCACCAATTGCCGGTGTAGTGGCCGAAGTCAATCTTGAGGTCGGTGAATTGTACAACGCAGCGCGACCAGCGGTGGTACTGGCCGATCTCAGTAGATATTATGTTGATGTTACTGTTGACGAGATCGATGTTGCCCAGATTACCGTTGGTCAGCCGGTAATACTTGTGCTTGATGCTCTGCCTAACCTCGATCTGCGCGGGACTATCGCACGTATTAATCCGCTCTCAATTGTGCAATCGGGGGTAACCGCTTACACGGTGCGAATCGTTACCGACAATCCACCGGCGGCAGTGCGACCGGGTATGTCGGCCAGCGCCGATATTATTGTGGCCGAAAAGAGCGATACGCTGGTAGTGCCCCGACGAGCCATCCGTGCGGAAGGTGGGCAGTTCTTCGTTGATGTGACCGTTGATCCGGCGTTATGCAACCTCGATATTGCCCAACGCCCGTTACAACCGGCTTTACAGGCAGTAGCGGTGCAAACTGGCTTGAGTAACGAGCAGATCATCGAGATCATTGCAGGAAATATCGATGAAAACAGTTGTGTCTATGTGCCAGGGGTAGATGCGCGCTTTAATCTCTTCAGCGGCCCGCCGCCCGGTGTTCGCAATCGCTGAGATCCATGGAGCAGGCTATGCTAAACCTGATTGAAGCACTACGGATTGCTTTTAATAGTCTGCTGGCCAATAAATTGCGCGCCATCCTGACCATGCTTGGCATCATTATTGGGGTTGGTGCAGTGATTGCCCTGCTAGCATTGGGTGGTGCGATTCAAACCCTGGTGACCAGCGAGTTACAGGGATTAGGCAGCAATCTCGTCTTTCTATTTGCCGGTACCAACGACCCGGAAACGAATCGTCGCGTACCACCACGCCTGACCAATGAAGACATTGCCGCAATCGCCGATCCGCTGAACGTACCGGCAGTTGCCGCAGTTTGTGCTGAGTTCAGTCGGCGTGCCCTTACGACCTATGGCGGCGCCAGCTACGATGCCCTGATTGCCGGGGTCAGTGCCAACTATTTGCAGGTACGGAATGCACGAGTCGCAGTAGGGAGCTTCTTCGACGAACGAGCGCTTGAGTTACGTTCACGCGAGGCGGTCTTGGGTCATCGGGTTGCCCAGCGGCTCTTCCCCAACGGCGCCGATCCCATTGGGCAGCGGATTCGGATCAACGGGATTGGCTTTCAAGTGATCGGTGTGATGGCCGAACGGGGTGGGAGTTTCGCCTCAAATGAAGATGACCAGATTTTCGTTCCGCTTACGACGGCACAAGACCGTCTCTTTCCTCCCGCACAAAATGTGACGCGGCGCGTTGATGTAACGGTCGTCTATATTCAAGCGCGTGATGAAAAGAGTATCGATGATCTGATCGATCAGGTAACGGCGCTGCTCCGCCAACGGAACGGTTTGACCTATCAAGACAATAACTTTACGATTGTGACCCAGCAAGACCTGGTAAGTTCCTTTGCAACGATTACCGGTGCGATCACGATCTTTTTGGGCGCCATTGCCGCCATTTCGCTGGTGGTGGGGGGGATCGGGATTATGAATATTATGCTGGTGAGCGTGACCGAACGAACTCGCGAGATCGGGTTGCGCAAAGCAGTCGGGGCGCGCCGCAATGATATTCGGCTTCAGTTCTTGGTCGAAGCAACGGTGCTCAGTTTAATGGGTGGAGTGTTGGGGATTGCACTCGGCTACGCACTGGCGGCTATTGGCACAGCACTGCTGGCGAATTTTTCACCAAACGCACGGGCTGAAGTGAGCCTTGATGCAATTCTGCTGGCGACATTAACCTCGATTGCGGTCGGTATCTTCTTTGGTCTATACCCGGCCGACCGCGCCGCACGGCTTGATCCCATCGCGGCGCTGCGTTATGAGTAGCGCCGGAACAACGGGCAGTACCTCTGCACGATAAAATTTGGACGCTGCCCCTGCTTTGCTAATGGAGGTTTCCAAGTTCTCAGAGCGTGATCAAAAACCTGGGCTTATGATACGCAGTAGAGTATTTAGGGGAACGCTGGCGGGCAATGCATGCGTCTCCGCTACTCCGCGACGCGATGGAAAAGGTTTTAACGGTTTCAGGGCCTGTGCTGCGGAGCAGGCTTGGAGACCCTAACCTTCCCCCAGGCCCCCTTCCTCTCCCCGTTTGGGAGAGGAAGGGGGAACGGTATACCATTAGAGATGGGGTTGGCACCAGCCTCTCCCGATTCGGCGACGGGCACATCGGTGAGATGAAAAGAGGATAGTCACAGACCACTGTCGGAACGGGGAGCTACTTCCACAGTCCCTGTAGATAGGATGGACCCCACCTCCTCGCTCACCCTTCTCTTTTCTCTTCCTCCATCGTCACTGTCGGCGAGAGCATACGCTTTGCCCCTTAAAAGGCAACATCCCTGCATTAGCCCCCCTTTGGTTGCATGCTATACTGTTAGCACACGTCGCTGAAGGCATCAAACGGGCATGCGCCGCAAGTGACGTGTACATGACCTTTTCACTGATTGGCAATACGGTTCTATCAATGCGCATCCTAATCACCGGTTCTTCTGGCATGATCGGCACCAATCTCGGCCTGCGGTTACTTGAGGCGGGTCATGATGTTTTTGGGATTGACCGACGGGTGAACACGTGGACTGATCGTATCCCTACGTTGTTACAAGACCTTGCGGTTCCGCAACGCGATTTTCGGGCAGGCATCGGTGGTGCACCTTATCCACCGTGTGATCTGGTTGTGCATCTCGCAGCCAATGCCAAAGTCCATGACCTGGTCACCGAACCGCATCGTGCGTTAGAAAATATCAACATTACGTATAATGTGCTCGAATATTGCCGACTACACGACTTGCCAATCATCTTTGCCTCATCGCGTGAGGTATACGGCGATATTCATCGGTATATCACTGAAGAGACTCGCGCCGATTTTAGCTTTACCGAAAGTCCATACTCGGCGTCAAAAATTGCCGGTGAAGCGTTGATCTACGCTTACGCACGTTGCTACGGCTTACGCTACATTGTGTTTCGCTTTTCCAACGTTTATGGCCGTTTTGATAACGATCTTAACCGCATGGAACGGGTGATTCCGTTGTTTATCCATCGGATCAGTCGAGGTGAACCGGTAACGGTGTACGGTAGCGATAAGGTACTCGATTTTACCTATATCGATGATTGTATCGATGGTATTATGCGTGGTATCACACGTTTATGTAGTGGGGAAGTGGTCAATCGTACCATCAATCTGGCTTATGGCGAGGGGAATACGCTGATTCGAGTTGCCGAGTTGATAGGTCAGGTGTTAGGTCGTCAACCGGAGATCATCGTCCAACCGGCTAAGCGGGTTGGCGAAGTGAACTACTACGTAGCCGATATTCGCCAGGCCCGTGAATTGCTGGGTTTTCAGCCGCAGGTGCCGTTGCCTGAAGGCATTCGCCGTGCCGTAGCATGGTCGCACAGAGAGAAGACCGTATGACGGAGCACCAGTCTGAGCTGCATCTTTCTGATCAGGTAAACGAACGGTCAATCCCTACCGAACGAGTACAACGTTGGTTGCAGACCGGTATTACCTGGCTGGCGTTGCAAGAACCAGAACGCCTCTTTCCGGCGCTGGTGACGGGTGTGATTGACATGTTACCGGCAGTTACGGCGGCGGTTCTCTGGTTGGTTAAGGGCAGCAGTTTGCAACCGGTTGCACAGGCCGGCTTGACGATGCCTCCTGCTACGTATGATCAATGGCTGCGGCTCAGGTTACGCAGCGGTGAGGGTGCAGCCGGATTAGCCTGGCAACGCGAAGCTCTTGTGCAACAACATGGCGAGCACGGCTATCGCGAACTCCAGGGCATTGCATCACCCGAGGCGCAAGCGGTGTTTCAGGCTATCGGCGATCTGCTACCCCGTAGCTTGATAGTAACCGCCATCCCATTACGAGCCGGACCATCGTTTGTTGGTGTACTGGAATTGATCGGTGTTCCTACCGATTCTTTCCGACTAGCAACAGTTGACCTCGAGATGATTGCTGGGATGGTCGCGGCAGCGATTCGCAATGCCCAGCTCTACGATGAACTTCGCCGTAGTCATCAGCGGTTGAAGGCGTTTGATGCTGTTGTTACCTCGATCAGCACCGCTGCCGATCTACCTGATCTGGTGCAGAGCGTGTTGACCGTCGTCCTCGAACTCACACCAGCCCAGAGTGGTGCGCTTTTGCTGTTCGACCCGGCTCAAGAACGGCTCCAGATCAGTGCCTGGTCTCATATGGACCCGGCAGCGCTGAGCTGTTTCGACCAGGTCGCGGTTGATGCCAGCCCCTGCGCCGAGATTGTGCGTTACGGTCAACCTGCCGTTCGTCCCCTCTTGTCGGAACGTGGTGAAACGCCGCTGCTGGAAGCTGGCCTGATGGCCGCAGCGTATCTTCCGCTACTGGCCGGTGGTACAGTTACCGGTGTACTGGCATTGTTCGGCGATCTAGAATTCACCAGGGCAATTGATAAAGATATGTTGATGCCAATCTGCAATCAGGTTGGCTTTGCGATTGCGAACGTTCGCTTGTACGAAGACAGCCAGCGTGAGCGACGGAAATTTCATACGGTCGTCGAGTCGATTGCCGAAGGGGTGTTACTCTGTGATCGCTATGGTCGGCTGACACTGGCGAATCAGGCGGCCCATGATCTGCTCCCCCAGGCCAATTTGAGTTTTGAAACCCCCCTGGCAACCATTCCGGAACTCTATGATCTGCGTGATCTCGATGGTCATCCGCTAACGCCCGATGAACTTCCGTTCACCCGTGCCCTTCGCGGCGAGACGTTCTCTGATTATCGGTTGATGCGGCGCTTACCCGATAACGCCGAACGCTTTTTTAGCTTCAGCGGTGCACCGGCAGTCAATGAACGGGGAGAAGTCGAGGGCGCCGTGATTACATTCCGTGATATTACCGCAACGCAGAAGGTCCAACGGGCGAAAGATGAATTCCTGGCTGTAGCTGCCCATGAATTGCGCAGTCCACTGGCAGCGGTGCGCAGTTATGCCGATCTCTTGCTACGACGTGAACAACAGCGCGAGGGTGATCCCCGCGATCTGCACGGGTTGACAATTCTCACCCAACAGGTATCGCATATGCTGCGCCTGGTGGATAATTTGCTCGATGTTTCTCGTCTCGATTCCGGTCAGTTTGATTTGCAGTACCAGCAGATCAATCTGGTGACCTTAGTCCAACAGGTTATCGATCAGCAGCGGCCCAGCGCCGGTAATCGAGAGTTACTGCTCGAAGGTGAAACGGCTGAATTGATCATCACTTGCGATCCGATGCGTATTCGTCAGGTTTTGACCAATCTGATCAGTAATGCCATCAAGTACAGCCCTCCCGAGAGCGTGATCGGTGTGCGTCTCCGGCGTGCCATTCTGTTGAACAGTCAGATACCTGCCGTTCTGATTAGTGTCAGCGATCAGGGGCCAGGCATTCCACCCGAAGAACAGGAGCGCGTCTTCCAGCGCTATTACCGTGCACCAGGCCGACAGGCCGAAGGGCTAGGGCTGGGCCTCTACCTGAGCCGTGAAATCGTCCAGATGCACGGTGGTCAGATCTGGATCGAAAGCCGTGAAGGTCAGGGTAGTACCTTTATGGTGCTCTTACCGGTTGAACAACCGCAACGTTCAGCCAATGATCGCATCCCAGAGTTACGTTAACGAGGAGTATTCACGTGCCAGTTCGTAAGAAATCGTTTGTGCAGGCATTACCCCCCGCCCCGCCACCGCGACGCACCACATCCGACGTGGTGTCTGTGCGGTTGGCAGCGAACGAAAACCCGTTAGGCCCTTCACCGCGGGCGTTGGCTGCACTTCAGGCTGCGCTGAACAATATCCATCGCTATCCCGATGCCAGCGGCACTACCCTGAAATATGCGCTCGCCGAGCGGTTTGATGTGCGACCCGATCAGGTGATGCTCGGCAATGGTTCGGATGAGTTGATTATGTTGGTCTGCCACGCACTGCTCGGTGAAGGCGATGAAGCCGTACTGGCTCAGGGATCGTTTATCAGCTATGCACGACGCATTCAGGCCCAGGGCGCAATTGCCCGCCAGGTTCCCCTGCGTGAGATGACGCACGATCTACCGGCAATGGTCACCGCGATTACCCCACAGACTCGCCTGGTCTTTGTCTGTAATCCCAATAATCCGACCGGCACAACCGTTGGCGCAGCGGAACTGATGAGGTTTCTTGAACAGGTACCAAGCGATGTGCTGGTGATAGTTGATGAGGCGTATCGGGAATTTGTCACTCGTCCCGATTTTCCCGATCTCTTACCGCTGGTGCGAGCCGGCCAGGAGAACCTGTTGGTACTACGTACCTTTGCCAAAATTCACGGCTTGGCCGGGCTACGCTTGGGTTACGCCTTCGGCAACCCCGACCTGATCGCTTATCTTGAACGAGTACGACCGGTGTTCAACGTCAATACCCTGGCTCAGATTGCCGGTCTGGCAGCACTCGACGACGCCGAACATCTCGAACGTTCACTAGCGCATGCTACCGCCAGTCGAACGTTTCTGACCACCCAACTGCGGGCGATGGGGCTTACCGTTATTCCGGGTGAGACGAACTTTGTGGTGGTAGCAGTGCCTGATGATACGACAGTAGCAGCCGCGCTGGCCCAACGTGGGGTGTTGGTAACGCCACTCAGTGGCTGGGGATTACCAGGTTGGATGCGGGTTTCATTTGGTACCCACACCGAGAATGAGATGTTTGTTGCAGCGTTGCGCGAGATACTGCGCAGATCTTGCCGATAAGCATAGTGCGTCACACTAAGGAGATAATATGAGTGAACCACAATCGCCTACCTTCTGCGCTCAATGTGGCCGTAAGTTGTCCCCCGAAGATCGTTTTTGTCCAGAGTGTGGTACGCGCGTTCCCGGAAACTCAGCCGCAACTCCACCCCAACCACCAACCGGCGTTCCAACGGTCGTATTGCCGCCCGATCAACCGCCAGCCGGCGTTCCAACGGTCGTGTTGCCGCCCAATCAACCACCAGCCGGAGTACCACCAACGGTCGTGTTGCCACCAACGCAGCCGCCGGTCGGGTCGTCACCACCTCAGTCACCACCAGGAGTACCACCCGTTATTCCTCCTGTACAGAGCGTAGGAACACCTCCTGATCCGTTTCTGCCGCCGCCACCTCCTGCATACGGCGGATTATCAACGCACCCCAGCCCACTACAAATCCCCTCTACGACCGGTATGACGGCGCAACGCTCAAACAACTGGTTGGTGTGGGGGCTGGTTGGTGGAGGTGGCTGTTTACTTCTCATATTTATAGTTACATGTGTGGCCATACTCCTATCGATCTCAATGTTCAATACCGTTTCGGAAGACCTGATATCGACATCGCCAACCACCGGTAGCAGCGGCGCCGTTGCACCGGTCACCGATGGGCAAGTCTTGTTTCGTGACGATTTTGAAGACCCGCAGGCGAGCAATCTAGGGGAGAGGGAAGATAGGAGCTCGCGTTACGCCTATGACCAGGGCAACTACGTCATCGAAGTGAAACAATCAGAGATGCTGGTATGGGCGCTGGTAGAAGGAACATACCGTGATGTGGTAATCGAAACGAGCTATTCAGTTCCCGCGAACAGTGCAAACGTTGCAGCCGGGCTGATCTTCCACTATCAGGATTCCAACAACTTCTACTTGTTCAGTGTATCCAACGATGGCTACTACGCACTCGAACTGTTAAAAGACGATCAGTGGGTCACGCTCATCGATTGGACCAAGCATAACGTGATCAATGCGGCAAAGAACCGCCTCCGGGTAGTACTGAACGGCGACGAGATTACTCTCTTTGTCAACGACCGTCAGCTCGAAAAGACCCGTGATCCGACCTTTACCAGTGGCGAGATTGGTCTGGCAGTTACCAGTTTTGATAAAGCCGGCGCGATTGTACGTTACGACGAGATTACCATACGCAAGCGATGAATTGTCAGGGGCCGGTTTCGTCCTGCCCCTACAGTTCGTGCCATCAATTATCCGTGCACATAATCTTCCAGAAACGCCAGCCATATTCCACAAACGAAAAACCAAATGGGATCAGTGCTGCGTAAAGAGCCGGTTTGCCCCAGCGCGGACCTCCAGCCAGATAAAGCAACGCAACCAGCGTCATCGCCAGGGTCGTTAGCTTACCACTACTGGCTGCGGTGGTAATATGGGCTTTGCGGCGCAGAACAACGAATCCGGCAAGTAAAATCCCAACATCGCGGAAGATGAGTAAGCCGGTTGCCCACCACGGAAACCCGCGTGTGCGAGACAGCATCACTGCTGCCGAGTCGATCAACACCTTATCGGCAATTGGGTCGAGAATTTGGCCTAGCTTCGACACTTCGCCACGCCGACGGGCAATCGGTCCATCGAGAGCGTCGGTGAGCATCGTAAGCGCCAGTAATACCAACGCCCGTTGACGACGGTCATTGCGCTGCATGTAGTAAATTGTTGCCGGTAAGAGCAGCAAACGACTGATCGTCAACAGATTTGATGGATAGAGCAGTTCTCGTGGCTGAATGAGGTCGCGAAAAGCCATTGCGTCCTCCTAATTGTAGTTACAACGACGGTGGCGCTGGCGTAGTGGTTACCTGTCGAACCGTTTGCCCAAGCAGATGACCAAAGACGAACGCTGCATATGGTACGCTAAAGATGATACCGATCATGAAGAAGATGCTTCCCAGGCTGGCAACGAAATAGCACAACACCGAAACAAGCCACAAGACTAACCACTCTACCGGATAATTGCGAAACCACTGCCAGATTTCTCCTGGCTGTAAGGCTGCACTGAATGAGCCTGTCTGCACATACCGACCAATGCCGATGAGTAATGCCGGTTGGGTAATAAGGGTAAATGGCAATAGCATAATACTGAAGCAGATCAACAGGCCGATCAGTATCCCAAACGGCGGTTCGCGATTACTGCTGGAAGCAATGATAACACCGACTAAACAAAAAAAGAAACAAGAAAAGATGATTATTGGTAAATAATAAAAAACAGATATGATAAGACTAGAGAAACCTTCTCGAAATATATCACCGATCTGATCCAATCTGGGTAATGGTCTTTCTTGCCCACTCGCCAGCGAACGTGCAGTCATAATAGTACAACCCAGGAGAGCAATCTGCCCTACAAATGGAATAAATTGTAAAAGACCGATTGTAAGGGTGATCTTCCACCAGTCTGGATCATCGAATACGAAGCTAAAAGCGCGTGTAAGATTCATGAGGTACTCCGATCAAGCTCTCTGATGGGCATTCCGAAAACGACAGAACGTTTGAACAAAGTGTCATTTTCCGAGCCCGATCAAGAACCAGGCAGCAAATACTGCGGGCAACCATTTCGCCTCGACTCAGGCACGAGTCATCAGTTGCGCCTGCCGTTCCGCCGCTACATAGAGTTGAGCACCGACCAATTGGGCAAAGACCCCGGCGCTGCACAAGAACCACCCATCCAGAATGATTAGCGGCAGTGGTGCATTCAAGACCATCAGCCCCCACATCAACACAGCTAACAGTCCAGCCGGTAGATATGCAGCCAGACTGGTCAGTCGTGCGCGCCAGAAATAAGTACGGTACGGCGGTGTGAATGCGCGTCGCACCGTGTCCAGGCTGAGGGCCTGTTCAATCCGACCCTCCTCGGCAAAGATAAGCCGACCAATAGGGGCCACACCGATGAGAAACAGGCTCCCCCAAAGCAACCCTATCAGGCTCAGAATACCGCGCATAACCGGTTCGAGCAGTTGCGTTTGGGCGGCCAGCACCAGCGTCAGACCACTACACACCAACACCAGAATACCGATCATAAGGGGGAGAACAAAGAAGGCCAGATCGATGAGCAAGGCCAGGATACCGGTTATGGCCCGCAATGTCCAATCACGCCATGGAGGTAACGGGATGGGAAAGCCACGGCGGCTATTATCATAGCTCTCCATAATGAAACCAACTGCTAACGGCAAACCGATAATCGTCATTGCCAGTGCCCCGTGGAGCAGACATTTCCACCACCACGCCGGATCACGGCAGATCAGGGCAATGGCCGCCGATAACGTTGTCGGTGATGATGAGGTATACACTACTCCGGCTCCCCGGCTAGATAGCGACGCAGGAGATCAAGCGCTGCTGTTCCGATAAACTCAAAGCCATCAGATGAGCGGAGATCAAAGGGACGGTTTAGCCGTCGTTCGCCCGTAGGGGTGATGAGCACAAACGAGACGCTTGTAAAGCCGTTGGTATCTGGCCAACTTGCCGGTTGGACACCTAAACCGATGCTACTTTGCCAGCGTTCGGCGACATTGGCTGCACCAGCAGCAGCCAAGTCTGATGCCGCCTGAGTATCGGCGGGACTATCGAGCGGATGTATCTCTACGCCACGCAACACCTGATCACTGTCGGGCAGCGACAACAAGGCCTGCAAAACCGGCGCACGGAGGATTCCTTCGTAGAGCGCCAGAGTCTGATGGCGCTCTCGCAGAAGACGAGCGACCACCGTCGGTAGTTCTTCTTCTCCTAGCAAGTATTGACCGAGACGTTCGCGAATGATTGCCTCAGTGCGGGCAATCATCGCTTCGGCTTCGGCCTGACTTTCGGCACGCGCACCGATGCGTAATTCGTAGCGGGCACGTTTGGCTGAAATCCCGACGGTGGGGTTAGTCTGTTGCATCAGATCGGCAATCCGCTCGCCGATCACACTTTCACCGAGGCCGACCGCATGCAGGGTACGCACCAGTATTACGGTCGTGATGCCACGTTCCTCACGAAGATACGGTAAAACCGCCGTTTCAAACAGATAACGCATCTCACCCGGCACTCCAGGCAGCACCACCACGGTTCCCCGCTCATCTTCGATCAGAAAGGCTGGCGCTGTACCACGTGGATTAGGAATGATCCGCGCTCCCGCAGGAACATACGCCTGTCGGCGGTTGCTCTCGCTCATCGGGCGGTTCATTGCTGCGAAACGAGCGGCAATCTGATCGAGCAGTTCGGGATGGAACTCCAAGGGCCGATTCAGCGCAGCGGCTACCGCTTCACGAGTAACATCGTCAAGGGTTGGGCCGAGACCACCGGTGCAGATCACCAGATCGGCCCGGCTGAGTGCCTCACGAACGGCGGTAGTGATGCGGTCAACATTGTCGCCAACGACCATTTTGCGGTAGACATTGACGCCCGCAGCCGCTAGTTGGCGAGCAAGATAGGCACTGTTGGTATCAACCGTTACACCGAGCAGGAGTTCTGAACCAATTGCGATAATCTCAGCGTCCATGCAATCCTCGTTGTGATGTGCTACCGACGAGCCGAAGCTTGTTTCAATCCGATGTGGTAGGTCTTTGCAGTGCGCTTACGTTCCCCGCTGGGCTGAGGTATCAGGTTTATAAACATCATCTTCACGCAGTATACCGCATTCCTACCCTACAATAGCGATTGTTCGCCGAAATACTTTCACGCTGATGGAATGGTGGAAGAGGCGGGTTCCGACCCCGCCCCATTCTAGTGGTGAACCACCACTCCGCCTCAAGACCGACCAGACAGCGCTATCGATATGATAGTTCGCAGATCGATCACGCCAGTGGCTCTTGGGGAGGTTGTTCACTCATACGTTTGCGATATTCGCGCCACAGCTCTTGCTCACGTTCGGCGGCAGCACGCTGGCCGGCCGAAATGGCTGCCCGTAACCGTTCAGCAAACGATTGGCGTACCACACTAACACGTGCGGCAAGATATTGACGGGTTTCATGACCTGAACGCGGATTGAACAGGGCAACTACTGCAAAGCCTAGCACCGCTCCGACCACCACCCCAGTAATAAAGGCGCCAGCCGCCGACGCCGTCTGTCGTTCGTGTTCGCGGCGCAGTGCGGTCAGTAAACGTTGGGCAGCTTCGCGTTCAGCCGCCAGCGCTTCGAGCGTTGCAGTCCGTTCGGCGTGAACCGCCTCGGCAAATCGGCGTGCCACCTCGGCAATAGCGTCGTTCTCAACGGTCATGGAGATACTCCTCACTTGCGGGTGCGAATCTCATCTAGCGCACGTGCCAGGAATGCGTCAACGGCCATTGCACCCAGGTCTTCACCACTACGGGTGCGCACAGCAACAGCATCGGCAGCTTCCTCTCTGGCGCCGATTATAAGCATATACGGAATCTTCTGCAACTGAGCACGACGAATCTTGCCTTGCATCCGGTCACGGTTGTCGTCGAGTTCAACGCGCAGACCGGCGGCAAACAGCCGCTGACGTACCTGACGGGCAAAATCCATTTGTTTGTCGGTGATGGGGATGATCACCGCCTGCACAGGTGCCAACCAGAGTGGAAATGCCCCACCGTAATGTTCAATTAAAATACCCATAAACCGTTCGGTCGTACCGGTGACGGCACGGTGTAAGACGACGGGGGTGTGAGGTTTGTCGTCTTCACCGATGTATTCGCAACCCAGACGGGCGGGTTGAATAAAATCGACCTGGATCGTGCTTAGTTGCCATTCGCGCCCTAACACATCACGCGCAAGAAAATCGGCTTTCGGCCCATAGAAGGCGGCTTCACCTTCAGCTTCAAAGTAATCGACGCCGTTAGCTTCGAGGGCGCTGCGCAGCGCTGCGGTCGCTAATTCCCACTTTTCATCATCCTGAACGTATTTTCCTTCTTTCCCGCGCAGTGATAGGCGCACTTTATAGTCGGTAAACTTATAGGTACTCAACACCTCACGAATGACCTGTAGCGCGAGGCTAAACTCCTCCTGGATTTGATCGGGGCGGCAGAAGATATGGCAATCATCCTGCGTCAATGCACGCACACGGGTTAACCCGCTTAACGCACCGCTATCTTCGTAGCGGTAAAGGGTTGCGAATTCAGCAAAGCGGATCGGGAGATCGCGGTAGCTGATGACACCGAGCTGGTTGTAGAGAGTCATGTGACTAGGACAGTTCATCGGTTTGAGCCGGAAGATGAGGTCTTCGCTCTCAACCATCGGCGGGAACATGCTCTCACGATAATTATCGTAATGCCCCGACTTGCGGTAGAGCTGCTCTTTCACGACGTGACCTGTCCAGACGTGCTGATAACCGTAGCGGGTCTGAACTTCTCGCACATACGTTTCCATTTCGTGCCGAATGATCTCGCCCTTGGGAGTAAAGATCGGCAAACCAGGACCGATGTCATCAGAGAAGAAAAAGAGACCCAGCTCTTTACCAAGGCGACGATGGTCACGTTTACGTGCTTCCTCTAGCCGATGCAAGTATGCTTCCAGTTCTTCTTTGGTATTCCAACCTGTACCGTAAATGCGTTGCAACTGACGGTTTTTTTCGTCACCACGCCAGTAAGCACCAGCAATGCTCATCAACTTGAAGGCTTCAGGATTGATCTCGCCAGTGTGGTTGAGATGGGGGCCACGGCAGAGATCTTCAAAGGTATCTTGACGGTACGTCGAAATAACGGTATCGCCATGATGCGTCTCACCGTACTCGTCAAGCCCTTTAGCTAAACCTTCGATCAGCTCTAGCTTATACGGTTGATTGGCAAAGATCTGGCGAGCTTCTTCCGCACTGACTTCACGGTAGATAAATGGATGATTGCCAGCGATAATACGCTTCATCCGCTTTTCAATCTCGGTCAGGTCTTCAGGCGTTAGCGGACGTGGCAAATCAAAATCGTAGTAGAAGCCATTTTCAATCGGTGGTCCAATCGCAATTTTGGCATCGGGAAAGATTTCTAGCACAGCCTGCGCCATCACATGGGCCAGCGAGTGACGCAAGCGGTAATAGGGATCGCTGTTTGGATCGACTGGCATAGCGAGTGTTTCCTCCTATCTTGTAACAATGGTCAAGTAACCGTCGATGATCCGCGCCTCAATTATCTGGCGATCTTGCCGACTGAATTCAGCGTTAAGTCGTTCGTTCAGAACAGTGGTAAGATCAGGCGCCGAGAGAAACATCGCCAATGGCCCCGCAACCTGGGGATCGAGGACGGCAAGGCGTCCATCACGCACAGTAATTCCACCACTGATCACTCCAGTCATACCGTAAGCCTGGACGCTTATCACGGCGCGTTCGTTTTGAAAGCGAACCTGCACTGCCTCGACCGGCAACGTAGCCCCAATATCGGTTAGATATTCGTTAACCTCGGCTTCGCTAACCGTTACCCTACCTGGTGGCAGAGCTGCAACCAACACCGGCAGCGGAGCACCGGCAACGTCAACCGTCGGCCCTGAAGGGGCGAGCAGATCGGCAAAACGACGACCAAGCGTCACACTGATCTGCGGGCGAACAAGCAACATAAAGAGCAGAGCAATGGTCACCAATCCCAGGCCAATGCGGATGACCTGACTGGCACAGCCAGTTGTTTCTCGCCGCCGGGCAGCGAGCCGACGGGCGGACACGCGCATACGTTACTCCTTCGTGCCTAACGGAAACAGCTCTCCGTCCGCACGGGGACGAAGAGCTGCTTCGTGGTTCCACCCTGTGTTCACCGAACACCATCCGGTGTCCGGCCTCATTCCTCGCGATAACGGGCGAATCCCGTGCTCCCATACTGGCAATCTGCGTTCCGGGAGCCACTCAGAGGGGGTTTTCACCCGATCTGCGACCGAGCACGCTCTCAGTCACGACGCGCTCTCCCTGTGGTTAGTATCGGGCTACTCGTCCTCGTCGGCGCTTTACACTACTGCCGCCGCCATGGTAACGCGAAGCAACCTCAGAGTCAAGCAGATTTGTTATTGGTTTACCACTACACGTTGTTGCCTCAAGTCTCGCCGGATAGATGATAACAGCATAGGATGAAAACGAGAACACGGCATGCGAATACTACCGATTCAACCCATACCTGGAAGCTGATACCATGGCAGCTTATCGTATTCAAATTTACGACGACGATCCAACAGCAGCGCTGGTTACGCAACGTGGCTTGCAAGCTTTGCTTGGTGATGAAGTTATTGTCGAAGCAACCACCAACGCGAACGAGGCCTGGCTGGCGTGTGCCAATGGTCATGTCGATCTGCTGATTGTCGATCCCAGTCCGTACAGTGCAGCAGCGGCACTCATCAAAGCGGTGCGCACATACCGTCCGTACCTCCCTATCCTGGCCCTGACGGCCTATGATACCCCTGGGTTACGCGCCCGAATGCAGGCACTAGGTGTTGAACTCTACGCCGCCAAGCCGATTGAATTGCGCGAACTGGCGCCACTCGTTATGCAGGCATTGCATCAGGTCGTGTAGGTAGGACTCACCTAACAGGTAGTCCTCCTCGCGATCCACCTTCCACTTTCCCTACATGTGCTATCATGTTTGTATTACGAAAGGAGATGTCTGTGCCTGCGCTGCGCATCGATTGGCGCTGGATTGCGCTCTTTGTTATTATCATTGTCCTGGCAAATGCACGGAGTCTACCGTGGCCGATCACTGCCCTGGCCCTCGCGCTGCCAGGCAGTTGGTTGATCTATCATGCTGCCCAAATGCTTGGGCTAGCAATTCCCGGTACGCGACCAACAACCAGGGTCACGTACTGGCGTGGCCGTCGGATCGAAACCAACACGCCAGTACGCCGGAATCCGTTCTGGGATCGCACCAATCTTGTCCCTGGTCTGCTGTATGGCATCACCGGCCTGATGCTGACATTGGCAGCTCTGGCGGTTGTCACCCGTAACCTCGGCATGTAACCTGCGCGACTGAACGTTTGATGAGAAAGCTGTGATAACACTACCCTTTGGCCTGTTTCGTCGGCGACGTTTAACCACCGATCAGCAAGATGTGTTGCTCAACGATCTCGAAGCGTTGTTGCACCAGATCGACGCCGCGCTCGATCAGTTTGGCCCCGATGTCGAAACAACTGACCGCAACGCTCTCACCGGCTGTCGGGCCAGTCTGCGCGAGCTGTTTCTGATCGTTGTCGCCGGTGAGTTTAATTCCGGTAAATCCACCTTCCTCAATGCCTTGCTTGGCGCACAGGTATTACCAGAGGGCGTGACGCCAACCACCGATGCGATCACGTTGCTGAAATACGGTGATGAACCGTTTGATGAACTGATCGAACCCGGTCTACGGCTTCA
This sequence comes from Chloroflexus sp. MS-G, assembly GCF_000735195.1. Lineage (GTDB taxonomy): Bacteria > Chloroflexota > Chloroflexia > Chloroflexales > Chloroflexaceae > Chloroflexus. Next base: position 3,145 of record NZ_JPIM01000022.1, on the reverse strand, counting down.
CCACTACCCTGCCGAGATGCTCCGTCAACTGACTGTGGTTGACACACCCGGCACCAACGCTGTCATTCGGCAGCACGAACGTCTGACCCGCGATTTTATTCCGCGCGCCGATCTGGTGATCTTTCTTACCTCTGCCGACCGCCCCTTTACCGAAAGCGAACGGACATTTCTTGAGTTGATAAAAGACTGGGGTAAGAAGGTTGTCGTTGTGATCAATAAAATTGACATCCTAACCCCTGCCGAGCAAGAGCAAGTTGCCCAATTTGTACGAGAGCACGTCAATCGAGTGCTAGAACAATCGCCTGAGCTGTTTCTGGTCTCGGCTCGCCGTGCATTGCAGGCGCGGCAACAACCCGATCATGCAGTCGAGCAATGGCAGGCCAGTGGTATGGCGGCCTTCGAGCACTTCGTGATTGACACCCTCGATGAAGAGACCCGCTTTCGATTGAAGATACTCTCGCCGCTAGGGGTAGCACGACGGGTAACTGAAACATACCTCGCTGCTACCGAATCCCGTCTGGCAACCCTGCGTGATGATGTGTACGCCATTGAGCAGATCGAACGTCAATTGGCCCTTTTTCACGATGAACTGAAGCAAGATGCCGAATACCACATCGGCGAAATTGATAGAGTGTTGATTGCACTGCAAGAACGGGGCGAACGATTCTGTGATGAAACGATCCGACTGAGCCGGATTCGCGATCTGGTGGATGGAAATCGACTGCGAGCTGACTTCGAGCGCGAGGTTATCGGGGATACCTATCACCAGATCGATGAACGCATTCAGAAGTTAATCGACTGGCTGGTTGAAAAAAATCTCCGTCTACAACAAAGTATTGACGAGTTTATTCAACAGCGCGCGCTGGCCTATCGCGACCAGATGTTGGGTCAAGTTGGCGGGAGTTTTGCCTACAATCGGCAGGCTTTGTTAGAACATCTCGGGCAGGCTGCGCAAATCGCTATCGCAAGTTACGACCGTAATGCTGAAGCCCAGCAGTTGGCCGGCGAAATTCAGTCGTCAGTCGCGGCAACAGCCATTACCGGTGTCGGTGCTGTCGGTTTGGGCGCAACCCTGGTTGCTCTGTTTCATACGGTGTTACTCGACGTTACCGGTATTCTGGCTGCTTTGACAGTGGCCGGCCTGGGTTTGGCAATTCTACCGGCTAAACGACGGCAGGCGAAGGAGAGTTTGCGCAAAAAGATCGATGAAGTACGCACCCGGCTACGTGCTGAGTTACGCCAGCAGATCGAACGCCAGAGCGAACAAACCCTGCACCAGATTCGTGAACGGAATGCACCATTTATTCGCTTTGTCCGTGCCCAGCAAGAGCATCTGATCGGTTTACAACGTACCTTTTCTGACCTGATGGTCGCGATTGAGAAGTTTAGCAAGCAGGTTGAGTAGCAGGTTGCCGTAATATATTGCATTGCAGCGGTGAGAGTGAATCAGGCAGGGTCTTCATCTTTTGTGTATCGCTTCTCCGCGGACAACGGGGCAAAACGAGTAATGAACACTATCCAGACGTTGAACACCATCCTGAACCACGCACTTCCCAGGCATAGACCTGTTTTCAAGCGCGCTCCTGGTGGTTCGTTATGACAAGACGAACAGAGCACGCTGAAAAGCAAACGATTGTGCTCTCCGTCCGATCTGCTGCTTATCACACTATATGCGCATCCTGATCCCTTCAGACGTATTCCCACCCGATGGCCGTGGCGGTGCAGCGTGGAGCAGTTACGCTCTGGCCACCGGCCTCCACGCACGCGGACACACCGTACAGGTTCTTGTTCCCTGTCGCCAGCCCTGTCGTTCGCCGCTCGTTGCGTCACTTGCCGGGATACCGGTACAACGCATCCCGTACTATGCGCCGAAGCTGCCATTTATCCAGAACTACGTTCGTCACGAGCGCTTCTGGCCACGACTGGCGCAAGCAATGATCACGGCTGCTCACGACAACGGGGGCGTAGACATTATTCATGCGCAGCATACTCAAGCTGCTGCCGCTGCAATCCTTGCCCGCGAAACGCTCAACGTACCGGTTGTCGTAACGGTGCGTGATCACTGGCCGTGGGATTACTTTGCCACCGGTCTCCATGGAAATCGTCTCCCATACCCTGAGAGTTCGTGGGCCGCGTTAGCTACTGATCTCCCTGCGCGCCTCGGTCCATTACGTGGGACACTGGCAATCCCTGCGATTCCGTACATGCTGGCCCATCTTCGCCGACGGGCTAAGTTACTGGCCGCCGCTGATGCGGTGATTGCCCCCAGCCAGTACATTGCCCGTCGCCTGCGCACTATCGTTGAACCGCACCGCATCCACGTGTTGCCGAACATTGTTGACATCGCCGCCACTGATGCTATCGCGGCCACCCCACCCCGCACCGACTGGAGCGGGGCACTTCTACTGTTCGCTGGTAAATTAGAGATGAACAAAGGCGCCGGTTTACTTATCGATCTAATCGCAGCACTGGCTGCGCACCGTCATCAGCTTCCACCCTTTACCCTCTTGATTGCAGGTGATGGCACCATGCGCCAGGCTATTGCCGATACCCTAACCACCTACCGCTTACCCGGTCGAGTACTGGCCTGGATTGATCACGATGAACTCTTACGCCTGACCGGTCGCTGCGATCTGTTCCTCTTTCCCTCGAATTGGGGTGAACCACTGGCGCGGGCATTGATCGAAGCAGCCGCGCTCGGCGCACCAATCCTTGCCATGCCGACTGGCGGAACACCTGATATTGTCAGCCATGGCGAGACCGGTATTCTCGCACCCACGGTACCGGCGATGGTAGCCTGGATTGTACGCTTGCTCAATGATCCGGATACCCGACGGCAATTAGGTGCCAACGCCCGTCGGGTTGCCACTGAGCGTTTTGCCGCCGACCGTTTGCTGCCACGCTACGAATCCCTCTACAACGAACTGTGTCGCGCGAGAGTATAAGAGCCTATCCGATCTATCCTGTCGCAGCAGCAAGCAGATCGGTTGGAGCGCAGCGCTGCTGCGCTCGTACATCCATCGATAGGTTTCATCCGCTGAACTGCGAGACGATTCTTCTGAAAAGCACTCAGTTGAAATAGCGTTTCCAGAGTGTCGCCGTATCGAGAACGGACGGAAAGAAAAGGGTGAGAAACTTCGTTAGT
>NZ_JPIM01000021.1 GCF_000735195.1 Chloroflexus sp. MS-G | reverse complement strand
ACCCAGAACACCGACGGCGCTCACACGGCGCACACGTCGTCGGCCAGCGGCCCGCGCACCCAGGGCGAAAATCCTTAAAAGCTCTACCTGCAACCAAATCCAACTTCTGGCGTATCCCATGATCGCCCGTTTGTCGAGTATGATAGAGACGCCGGTATGACACCACGCTGGCGTGGTGCACAATACATGTGAGGAACTATGACAACAACTACTGACCGTATCCAAATCTTCGAGCAAGTCCTGGAAGGTTTAATGCGCCGTTACCGCGAACGGGTTCCAGACGTCACCGCGATTGCCCATGCGATGGTTGCCGAGGGGATTATCGCAACGCCTGACCAGATCGAGAACGATCATATTGCTTTCCGTACCATGGGCGTACCACACTTGGGGATTCGCTCTCTGGAAAAGATATTTCTGCACTACGGCTACGAACGTCGTGATCGCTACCACTTCCCGGCCAAAAAGCTCGACGCATTCTGGTATCATCCACCACGTCCCGATCTGCCGCGTATCTTCATCTCTGAATTGCGGGTGAATGATCTCTCACCAGAAGCAGCATCCATCATTCGTAGCTATACGGATGAAGTTACCGCCGATCCGGTTGACACCCTTGACTTAAACGACGCTGCTCAGGTTGACGATTTCCTCCATCGTCCGCTCTGGCGATTACCAACCTGGGCCGACTATCAGCGCCTGGCCGCCGAGAGTGAGTACGCCGCATGGGTGATTTATAATCGCTATTATCTCAATCATTTCACTATCACCGTTCACAACCTCCCAACCGGATATAACACGATTGCCGATTTCAATGCCTTCCTCGAGCGGCATGGTTTTAAGCTTAACGATGCTGGCGGGAAGATCAAAGTTAGTCCTGATGGGAAATTACTCCAGTCGAGCACAGTCGCTGAAATGATCTGGGCCGAGTTTGCCGGTGGCGAACGGCATCAGATTGCCGGTTCGTATGTCGAATTTGCCGAACGGCGACCACTCGATGAATTTGCCCATCTCCCTCCACACGAACTGCGCCGTGAACATCGTCGTGAAGGGTTTGAGGCTGGGAACGCCGATAAAATCTTCGAGAGTACCTACAGCACACAAACGGCGAAACGAGTCGGTTAGATGCAGAGATCGACGGGGCGAAGCATGCTTCGCCCTGTTATGATAATTGCTTCACGAAGTACCTGACGAGAGCATCTCATTCTTGACAGTCAAAGACCTCTTTGCTACATTATACACTCGATACACTTTCAACTCTCTAAAACATTCTCATTAAGGAGATATGATAAAGCGTATGGAAGAATTTCATGATCAGATTTCTCCACCCTCTGAAGTGAAAGAAATCTCTGGATCGTATATCCGTAACAAAGAAATTCCTACTTTTTTCGGTCAACAAATACTCAAAGGAGAAATTTTTGACGTTGAAAAAGATTGCATCGTTCCTGAAAGACCTATGCTTTATTACTCACATCCTCATGGCGAGATATGGATTGGAGACGCTATTGCCTGGCTGCGGTCACTGGAAACCGAGTCGGTGGATATGATCTTTGCCGATCCGCCATACAACATCCAAAAAGCTGCATGGGATACATTCGAATCGCAAGCTGCGTATGTTGAATGGTCATTGCAATGGATTGCTGAAGCGGCTCGTGTGCTGAAACCAACTGGTACCCTGTATATTTGTGGATTCTCTGAAATTATTGCCGATCTGAAACTACCCGCATCTCGCTTCTTCAGAGGATGCCGCTGGCTGATATGGCACTACAAAAATAAAGCAAACCTTGGCAGAGACTGGGGGCGTTCACACGAAAGTATTCTCCATTTTAGAAAGGATCGACAATTCACATTCAATATTGATGATATTCGCATTCCTTATGGGAATCATACATTAAAGTATCCCGAACACCCACAAGCCGAGACCAGCCAGTACAGTAGAGGTAGACGACGTCATCAGATGTGGCAGCCGCATCCACGAGGTGCCAAACCCAAAGATGTTTTGGAAATACCGACAACCTGCAACGGTATGCACGAGAAAACACCACATCCTACCCAAAAACCCGAAGAGCTTCTCCGCAAGCTGGTTCTGGCTTCGTCCAACATTGGTGATGTCATCGTTGATCCATTTCTTGGTTCTGGAACGACTGCTGTGGTGGCGGAACAACTGCAACGGCGCTGGAAGGGATGTGATATTTCGCTTGAATATTGCCAATGGGCTGTCCGTCGTGTCGAGCTGGTCGAAGATTGGCCAATTGAGAAATGGATCCAATACGATTTTGAGAATGCTGAACGAAGGAAATCTATTCGATGAGTGAAGGAACATTATCAGACTTGCAGGTCAGAATCCAAGATAAAAGTGCTTTCGGTAAGCTAGATGACTTTTATACTCTATGTGATGCGTTTTTAGCGTATATTCATCTATCTTCATAAAGTATCATTCTCAATCAGTGATCTGGATCACAAGATTAACCCCAATTCACGCGCCCGAATAATCGCTTGCATCCGATTACGCACCGCTAGTTTGGCGAGCAGGCTGGAGACATAATTTTTCACGGTACCCTCACTGATGCAGAGATGTTCGGCAATCTCGCGATTGGAATGCCCGGCGGCAATCCCACGTAAGACATCCATTTCGCGTTCAGTCAATGGTTCAGCTAAAGCCGATGAGGCGGTCGTGGGTCTAGTGGCAGCCAGACGGGTAAATTCGGCCAATACTTTGCGAGTAATGCTTGGCTGAATCAGTGCTTCGCCACGCGCAACAATACGCACTGCTGCAACAATCTCGCTGCAATCAGCATCTTTGAGCATATATCCGCGCGCACCAGCTTTCAAACCCTCGATCACAAACTCATCATCGTCAAAGGTTGTCAAGATGATAACGCCAATGTGCGGCCAACGTTCGTTAATCACCCGTGTCGCAGTCACCCCGTCCATCAACGGCATCCGCACATCCATGAGTACCACATCTGGTTGTAAACGGGCCACGAGTTCGATGGCTTGTTGACCATTAGCGGCTGTACCAACCACCGTCAGATCGTCTTCGAGGTCGAGTAAGGTCTGAATGCCCTGCCGTACTAACGTCTGGTCATCGACTAACAGAATGCGGATCATGAACTGTTCCTCCTGAGCGAGGCAATGTGATAACAAGCCGAAAGCCGCCTGTGGGCTGCGGTTCGGCTTGCATCTCTCCGCCTAACCGGGTAGCTCGTTCACGTAATCCGGCTAACCCAAAGCCAGTTTCGGCAACTGGCGGTGCAGGTGGGCCGTCGTTGATCACTTCGAGGTGGATTTTATCGGCAGTAGCAATCAACCGCACCGCTACCGTTGTAGCCTGGGCATGTTTTTGAGCATTGGTAAGACCCTCTTGCACAGCTCGGAAGAGGGTCATGGCTGTTGCCGGATCAATATCGCCGACTTCACCCTCCTGAATAAAGCTGATCTGGAGCGAAGATGCGCGACTGAAATTACGCACTAACCCGGCAATGACCGCCGGTAAAGGTTGACCGGCAACCGGATTATTGCGCATTATCGCGACACTCTGCCGCACTTCTCGTAATGCTGCCTGAGCTTCTTCGCGACAGAGGTTTAGCGCCTGTGCTGCCCGCTCTGGATCGCGGTCGAGCAGTCGAGTAGCCGCTTGCAACTGGACATATAAAGCGGTGAGATGATGACCCAAACCATCGTGGATTTCGTGGGCCAGCCGTACTCGCTCTTCGGCCACAGCTAATGCCAGTTCGCGTTCACGGGCGGCAGCTAATGCTTCATTGGCTGCCTGTAATTCAGTCGCCAATCGTTCAGTACGCACCATCTGTTCACTGAGACGGGTCAGTACTATTGAAAAAACGAGCGTAAAGATCAAGCCTAATGCAATAGATGGTATCTGAGCCACAATCAACGCTGGTGGCATCCCTCGTAACCAGAGGACACCACTCCAACTAAGAAGAAGTAATCCGCTGAGACCGAGTCCGTATCGTATGCCCAGCCCAACAACCGCCTGCGAGGCAATCACAAAGAGCAAAAATGGCAAAAACGTCCAGCCTTCATCGAGACCCAAATAATTCACGATCAGAAAAATGACGGTGCTCAGACTGAAAAAGAGCTGATTCGCCGCCAGTTCACCCAACCGCTGCTGCAATCCGTTCCAGACTGCATTCAACACCAGCAACAGACTTAAGAGCAGGATGACAGGGTAGAAACGCAGTGGTGGTAAGTGAACATGAAAAAGGGTAAAATCGACGAGCGCTACACTGATCACCGCATACGCCGCGATCATCAAGGTCTGCTGGCTACGGGCAACAACAACCGGTTCCTGATGGACTACCTTCATGGCGTTCTTCTTCAGCCTCATAACCATCTACAATGGTACCGCCCACGGTTGCAAGACGTAATACCACCAGTTGTTCAATACGCCGTCAGTCTCACCGGCCACTCTGGGCAGATGGTCGAGCCACCAGAGATGGTGTAGCCGCATATCGCCAGCGCCCCATTCGGTACAGTGCATCAGACGCGGTGGTGCACTCAGGTCGGGAAAGGCGTACCAGGCATCGGCCCGTGACCAGACACGGCGTGGGTTCCCCCAATCGTAGTCGCGAGCGCTTGACGGCGCAAAATGCACATTTCCGCACTCGTCAAGCCGCGTGAATCGTGCCCAAAGATTCCGTTCTGGCGGATGATGCCGGTACACATGCGCCATAATTGACTCGACCCGATGACCAAAATTCTCTAGCATACAACCAACGTCGCGTTCGACGTTAAAACCCATCACGATGTAGCGGCGGGCCGTCGGTAGAAACAGTGGTGGCGCATTGCACCAGAACGCATCAATCCCAACCATCCGACTCTCGTAGTAACCGGCGTAGGGAAAGCCAAATAGCCAGATTTCGTCAATCTCGCCCTGTTCAATCGCTTCAGTAAGACCGATTTCGGCCAGCAATCGCTCGTAATCGGCTTCATCGGGCTGATGAAACGGTTGTCGTCGTTCCCATGCCGCCAGGTAAGTTGCACTATTGTAGCGAAAACCATCGATTTTGACCGGAAACTCATCAAACACCCGCCGCAATACAATCCGGTAATCGGCGATTCCTCCCGAACACGCCCGCAAATCAGTAATGTACTGCTGAGCCAGCATTTCGGCATCGTTCCAGCCCATCACCCGACTCAACGGTAAACCGCCCCGCTCAGGGATCGACGGATCGTGCACGATCATAGCCACTCGGAGAGCGATTGGCGATCCGGGTCGATCACCGCGCATAATCGGCGACCGATCAGGTGGTTCACTTCGCTCTCTCCTATTGAACAGCCAATCAAGCATTGGTGGTTCCTCTCTCGACAAGACTGCGGCTCAATGTATGGTGCCACGGCGCAGGAGGCTATATCCACTCATCAAAGCAGCCAGGTTGTGATAAGATGCTAGTATGATCCGACTATTGCTGTTTCTCATTGTAACACTCAGTAGCCTCTCACTACTCGCGCCGGTTGGTATCTTTCACACTGATCCACCATCGGCTAGCACGACATTTGATCCCTTTATCGCGAAACAAACTGCCGCGATGCGGTCAGACTATGTTGATGCTGTGCTGTATGAAGCATGGGATCGTTATACGCTTCATCTCTCCCTCGATCCCGCAGGGCCACAGCTTCGTGGCGAACTGAGCGTGTACCTGACCAACCACAGCGACGTTGCGTTTGATACCATCTGGTTTCATCTCTACCCAAACCACCCTGACTTCGGTGGACGGCTTGATGTCACTTCGGCTCACATTGATGGTATTCCTGTACCGTCACGCACACTTCATGGCGATACGCTGATCGGGCTAATCCTGCCGCAAGCACTGCGGCCCGGTCACAGCGTAACAGCCTCAATGACCTTCATCGCCCGTACCCCGCGCAATGCCAGTCAGCGCAGCTTTGGCGCCTACAATATGGAAGTCGGAGTCTGGTCAATTGCCTCTAGTTACCCTTTGCTCGCCCGCTACATTCCAGGCATCGGCTGGGATACGCGCCCGATTGAAGCACGTGGCGACTTCACGGTGAGCGCAATTGCGCTCTACGATGTCGTTGTAGACGCACCGACTGACTGGCATCTGGTAAGTAGCGGCACGCGCATCGAACATCACCAAACATCCGAACAACGTCAGATTGCGCGCTTCGTCAGCGGCCCTCAGCGAGAGTTCTACTTGGCTGCGCTGCAAGGACTGGAGCAAATGTACACCGAAGTTGATGGTATTCGCGTGGTGAGCTATGTCCAACCAGGTGATAAAGCAGCCGGCGCTCAGAGCCTGGAAATCGCCGCCAGAGCATTACGCGCTTTCAACCAACGTTTCGGCGCATACCCCTACAACGAATTCGAGATCATTCAGGCCGCGTTAACGCAGTTCTACGGCATGGAATATCCGGGTGTGGTGCTGATCGAGCAGCGCCTCTACCGTCGTGATGATCAGTTGTTAGAGACAACCATCGTGCACGAAATCAGTCATCAATGGTGGTACGGATTGGTGGGGAACGATGCCCAAGGCGAGGCATGGCTTGATGAAGGCCTGGCGAGCTACAGTCAGATTCTCTACTACCAGATGACTGACAGACCAGCACAGGCTCAGGCCGAACTCGATGCCTTTCGCGCCACGTACCGTCGTCTGCGTGAACGTGGCGGTGATGCACCGCTAGCGACACCACCGGCAGCGCTACATAATGGTCGTTACGTACCGGTTGTGTATGCGAAAGGGGCACTCTTTTTCCATGCGTTACGCCAACGCATCGGCGAAACAGCGTTTGATCGCTTTTTACAGGAATATGTGACGACCAACAGCTTCCGCGAAATAGCAGGACCTGATTTGCTACGTGCCGCCGAGCAGGCGTGTGCATGTGAGCTAGACGATCTGTTTCACGACTGGGTGATAACGGCGGCGGAAGTGCCTATGCCGTAGAGGAGTGGGTGAAGATCTCCTTCACGGCAGTTCTGTGATATTTCTTGCTGATTCTTTCCATTGTAGGAGTATTTTAGGAAGTGTTTATTTGTGTACCACAGGTTCAACTGCGTGCCATCAACACCCTGATAAAGATGGCGACCGGGCTGGTAGAAGAAAGCAGGTTTCATCATCAAAACAACAGAGTAGGCCGTTATGGACAACGACACACTTGACTTTATCGCATACAGTACCGTACAACCCTCCATTTGCACCAGTGGACTATTCCGCGCGTTGGTCAACCGCTACACAAGTATCGGATATACCTTGACTCGTGGGATTCCGTATCCCATCTCGGCACCGACCAATATCCTGTACACCGAAACGGAGATCGATGCAGCAATCCGGCACGCCTGTGATTTTTCGCGCCGTCGTCGCATTCTCAATCTGTGGCGGGCATCGTTTTCCTTCGCGTTGCACCTCGCGCAACCCACACCGGACGTTATCACCTGGACGCTGTTTGTATGGAGGGATATCTTTTTTCATGCCGACCCTGACCGCACGGAACAGCACGCACGCGAAGTACTCAATGCCGTTACCATCGCTGTTGAGATGCTCCCGACGCACTACGGGTGTCTGGCGACGCTCCACTATCCACCGACGGTTGAGCAGGTCTTGAACGGCAATATCTCAAGGTTATATCCGATAAATTACTTCGGCGATCAGTTGCTCGCCCAGATCGGGCGCGCACGGTTGGAACAGGCACCAGCCTGGCTCAATGTAGACGTTGGGCTAGGGCGCCTCATCGTTCCTGACCTGAATGCTATTTACCAGGGTGATACTACAACCGTGCAGGCAGCCAATCGCTATCTCTTCGGGGATACTCTTCCATTGACCACAGATGGAAATGGTGAAATCAATTGACAGTGCCGCCGTATTGGTGAAGTAAGGGCAGTATGAATATGTTCACTCCTCCGGAATGCGAAGATTTCACGTATTTCAGGACAGTTCTGGAAAATGTGTTTTGGCTTGAAACACTGCTGGTTCTAGAAAAACAAAAATTTATAAAATCCACAACCGACAATAAAGAGAAACTCGCCCTCAGTGAAGGACGAGAAATCAAGGGCAACTTTTCACCAAATGAAAAGAGTGGTACGGGCTTGCCGGTCATGCGTGTAGGCATGACTGTAAAACCATACGATGGTACTCCAATACAGAACGTTCAGAGGTCGTGAAGTATAACACTCGTTACGTATCTAAACGTTATACGAGATGCCGTAGAGAACTTCCTACTAGGTCAGAAGGTGCGTCAACAGCAACATCAGTACATTTTGACAACCGGTAGGAGAATGATGGTAGGAACATTGAGCGACTACAGCTCGTTGCTCGAACGATTTCTAGCAAGAGCTATCTGTAGAGAAATTACAGCACCCCTATCGCACCCTGTTCAAAAGCAAAATTCTGCGGTAGAGATCGCTTGTCTCTCTCACGCTTTCGAGAGCGCGTGGGAGTCGAACCCACCGGCGCAGTTCGTCACTCCGCCCAACGGTTTTGAAGACCGTGACAGCCACCGGGCCATATGCGCTCTCAATCGAGATTGTAGAGAGAGCCGTACAGATTGTCAACTCTGGTACCTGAGACAGCGGATGGGTCATACCAACAAGTTCACAGCCGCAGGCAATACTTCAACGTCAACGCGCTGGGCAGCAGTCGCGATGACCTCACCATCGGTCGCAACTGGGATCGGGGTCGAGCAGGTGACTTCAATTCGGCGTGCACGTGTCATCATAACCTCCGGTTCATTGGTATGTACACCGCGCATCAGGAGGGGTATCTTACGTAACGCACGGGAGATTGGCATTGTATCGACCATACAGAGATCGAGTAAACCATCATCAAGTTGTGCATCGGGGGTTATCCAAAACCCTCCTCCCTGACAACGACCATTACCGACACTGGCAAAGAAGAGTTGGCGACTGATCTGCCGACCATCAAAACGCACCGTCATTGGACCAGGACGATACGTTGCCAGTGCACGAAGTGATGCGATCAGGTAGACGGCAAAGCCGCGTAAGAGGGGAATTTTAAGGCTCTCGACGGCAACTGCCGCGTCGAGACCCATACCGAGACCGTTTATAAAGTAGCGAGTCAGGGTCAAGCGTCCGGCTCTGACACGAATCCGCCCAACATCAATCGACCGCGTCTGGTTAGCAACAATGCGTTGCACAGCGCCCACGATGTCGTTCTGTTTAAAGCTGGGGAACGATTTGATAAAATCACTCCCTGTGCCAAGTGGGACGATGCCCAAGGTCACCGGCACCCGCTTACCCGCCTGGAGAATACCGTTGACAACCTCATTGATCGTGCCATCGCCCCCTACGGCTATGATTCGGGTGTTTCCCCGATTGATTGCCTGGATCGCCAGCTCGGTAGCACCACCACGGGCGTGAGTTGTAAACAGTTCGTACTCGAGATTGTGTTTACGCAGTTCGGCTTCAATGATACGCCGCCGCCGACCGGCCAAACCACGTCCCGCTGCCGGATTAAGAATGACTGTTGTCATACGCGCCGCCCCGCGCATATTCAAAAGAAACGATTGCGAAATATTGAGATGGATTCAGAGCGGAATGCTCTCTGATAAACTACTACCCATCCACCGTCGTTCAGGTGCATGTGCAACACGATGCTGGGCAAGGAGCGCTATATAGGAGTTCCTGACGATCATATGTCATCGCACCAGGCGGGGCAATTACTGACCCGCCCACGATAAGAGCCTGCTGATCGTATACAAAAACAACCACCGACTACCAGGCGAGGCAGAAATGCTTGCCCACCGTGTAACATGTTGCAGCAACTACAACTGGCGCTCCTTACCCACTTACCCGATCCGAACAGGGTCACCCAGCACCGACGTTAGATTGAAACCCCTAATAGATCGGCGACGGTGAAAATGTCTTTATCGCCGCGTCCAGAGAGATTGACCAGAATGATCTGGTCAGGTCGCATTGTTGGCGCCAGACGCACCGCTTCAGCAACCGCGTGAGCACTTTCCAGCGCCGGAATAATACCTTCAAGCCGGGCCAACAACTGAAACGCTGCTAGTGCTTCATCATCACTGGCCGCTGTGTACGTTGCACGTCCACTGTCGTGTAGCCAGGCATGTTCAGGACCAATACTGGCGTAGTCGAGACCTGCGCTGACCGAATGGGTCAGTGCAATTTGACCAGCTTCGTCTTGCAAGACATACGAGTAGGTACCCTGCAAAACACCGGGTGTTGCTGCGCGAAAGCGGGCGGCATGCTCACCGAGGCGATCACCTTTGCCACCGGCTTCCACACCACGCAGGGCTACGCTATGGTCTTCGAGGAATGGGTGAAAGATGCCAATCGCATTCGAGCCGCCACCAACACAGGCCACCACGACATCTGGTAAGCGCCCGGTAGCGGCCAGGATCTGCTCGCGTGCTTCCAGACCAATAATCCGCTGAAAGTCGCGCACCATCGTCGGGTAGGGGTGCGGGCCGAGCGCTGAACCGAGGAGATAGTAGCTATCGGGATTGGTAACCCAGTCGCGCATAGCTTCGTTAATCGCATCTTTGAGCGTGCGTGAACCGCTACTGACGCCTCGTACTTCTGCGCCTAGCAGACGCATACGAAAGACGTTTGGCCGTTGGCGAGCCATATCGTCCACACCCATATAGACGACACACTCAAGCCCTAGCAGAGCACAGACGGTCGCAGTGGCAACGCCATGCTGACCGGCCCCGGTCTCGGCGATGACGCGCCGTTTTCCCATCCGTTTCGCCAATAACCCCTGACCGAGGGCATTATTGATCTTGTGGGCGCCGGTATGGGCCAGGTCTTCGCGTTTGAGATAAATCTGTGCACCACCGCAATGCGCAGTCAGGCGAGCGGCTAAGCTTAGTGGTGTTGGACGACCGGTGTACGTGCGGTGCAGATTCGTCAATTCGGCCCAAAAGTTCGGATCGGCCTTTGCCTCTTCATACGCCGCTTCAAGCGCACTAACTGCCGGCATCAGTGTTTCAGGAACGTACCGCCCACCGTAAGGGCCAAAACGCCCCGGTCGTGAAGCAACCTCGTGCATGGTTCAACTTTCTAGCCAGGGCGCGTTGAAAACGCACCCCCTTACACTCCCACCCAATGCGTATCTCAACCTGTCAGTATCTCGTCGAGCCGGGCTTACTTCTGGATCAGACTCTCGTCTTTGTTCTTCTCACCCTCTTCAAGCAGCATGATCGGGATGCCATCTTCAATCGGATAGCGATACCCATTCCGCCGGTTGACCAACCACTCCTTGCCGTTGGCATCAACCATCAACTCGACTGGCCCCTTATCACCAGGATCGGCCAGCATACTGAGTAGCTCTGGGCTAATGCTGCCACGTTGCCCACTGGTATTGGTATTGCTGTTAGTGGCCGGTGTGAGGTCGAAAACACTATCTTCCTGATACTGACGAACAGCTCGGAAGATGGCAATTGCTAACCCGATCACTGCTGCAATGCCGAGGATGCGCAGCACCTTTTTCATAGCTTGTTCCTCCTTTTGCTAACCTTTTTCGCGACGATGGTAGAACGCTTGCACACTTGCCCTTATTGTACACGACTTTGTTTACGTTGCCGCGAAGGTTCTTCTTCAACCCACACTCGTGGTGGTTGGTCAGGCCCATACCAGACCAGCAATTGACCATGCGGGATACCGTCGGCGTCGTTGATAATTTCCAGGAACGGATAGCGTTGGGTTGGACGACGCATTGTTTCGACATCGAAAACAATATCAGTCCAGGTACCGGTATTAATATATACACGGTTGTGATCGAGCTTAATAACGCGCGCCAGATGCGTATGCCCACAGACAAAAAGTCGATCGGCACGGTACGATGGTTGCTGGGCCAGCAGAGCCATCTCCCGTGCTATTTCATCGTTGAATGCTGACACTTCACGACTGGCCTGGCGACGTGCTTCATCGCGTACCTGGTCAACAACTTCTGGTAGATTATCGACGGCTTCAGCCACAGCACCAAATTGACGGGCAATTGCCTGATGTCGGGCAACACGCTGGCGACGAAACGTTGCAATCGGTTGCCAAAGTACCTTCAGTGGTGAGTTCCTGAGCCATTCATCTGGTTCACTGGAGAGATGATGAGGTGGCGCCCACGCAGTTACTTGCAAGAAGCCAACAATACCACGGGTAACAAAACGACGTGCATCCGGGTCACGCAATCGTTGTAAGCTCATCAAGTACCAAAAGAAAGCCGAAGACGGCTTAATGTTGTCGATCAGCGGCGCTAGTGGAAAGCGATCCTCTTCGAGTTCGTTGATCACCTCTTTGACAAGCTGCGTCCCACGCACCACTTCAAACGGCTCACTGATACTGGCAAAGTTGATGAAGCGATTCCACCGATCAAATTGGTTGCCATGGACGATATACACGCCGCCACCGTGATAGCTGATGCCAAAACGCAAGCGATGATCGTCAGTTGCAAGATTAAGTGCCTCACGTAAGACCGCTTTCGCCGTTGGATAGTGCAGTTCAAAATCGTGATTGCCGATCAGGATGGTTAATTGGTTACCTTCCTGCTGCACAAAGCGGCGTAATGCGTCGATTACGCCAGCATGAGCGGCGATGATAGCCTGTAAGCGACGCGCTGCTGCACGCGGTGTCCATTCATCATCGGCGACATCGGGCAAACTGACCTGCAAAAATTCAAAGGTGTCACCGGCTAGGATTAATTCGGTCGGTTCACGACTGACATAGTGATCGAGAAACGCGATCAACGCTTCATCGTCGCAAAAATCGTCTTTACGATCGCCAGCACCCAGATGCAAATCGCTGATAACAATGCGACGTCGACGGACATCGATTGACTCAGGACCTATCGGAGGGGTCGTATATGGCGTGGGTCGAATTTGTACGCGACGGATGCGCAAGACAATCCAGCGCAGTAGAAGTAACAAGGTGATCGCGACCGCCAATCGCAATAGCAAACGCAGGATCCAACTGACAACCTTCATAAGAATGTTGACACTAGCGTTAAATCGTTGCTTCGATTGGCGAACGTTGGAACGACGAAGCATGAATAGGTCCTGTTTCGTGTAGTCAAGGAGTTGTGTTCCGTCACATTTCCTGATTTTTCTGACCAACAACCAGTAGCATCGAGCGTGTTGGCGGAATAGCCATCGTCAAGGCAAAAAAGAGTGCTTTTGCTAACACCCGATGAGGTGTCCGCAACAGCCGACCTGCTTCAAGACCCACTCGTTCCCATGGCGCCTCGAATCGTTTGGTCAGGATCCGAAACCCTGCCCGTTCGATCAGCCAGGTCAATTCGGCCATTGTATAGGTACGACTGTGGGTTGTGTAGCGCGCCTCGCCTTCTAGCAACATCTGGTGACGAAACTCTTCAGGTGTACTCAGGCTCTGCCAGAGCAGCATTCGGAGAATGGCACGCGCTCGACTTTTCAAATAGAGTTCATTCGGTGTGGTCACGAGCAACCGACCGCCTGGACGCAACACACGATAAAACTCGCGCAAGATCGGCAATGGTGAATAGACCATGTGCTCGATCACCTCTGAGAAGACGACCCAATCAAAGCTAGCATCGGGGTAAGGCAGTGGCTCACGTTCGAGATGTACCTGGCGTACCTCTACCCCCAATCGATCCCAGAGGGCTTTGCGGGTGAATGGATCAAGATCAGCTCCGCTGACCTGAAAACCGGCGCCGACGAGGAGTTCGGTAAATTGACCCGGCGTGACGCCAACTTCAAGGACGCGAGCACCATTGGCTGGCCCCATCGCTTGCAGCATTGCCGCGAAACGGTAGCGGTGTAATCGAAAATAGGCTTCTTTCCCATCTGCCCGCGCACTCTGTTCAACGCGGGCAAATAATGCGCTCTGGTCAACTTTTGTCATTGTTTGTTCGTCAATCATAGTGACAGTCGCTCGCTCAAGCGATCCCGCGTCGTATAGTATCATACTCACCAAAGAAGAGCGAGTCGTCGGGGTATCCGCGGTCATGTTTAAGGAGTAGTCAATGTCTTCAACTCCTTCACCTTCAACTCGAGTACGGCACGAGCTTAGCCGTCTGTTCTTGCGCTGGCTAATCTACTCACTCGCAATCTTTGCTGCGGTCTGGATTGTGCCGGGCATAGAGTTCAGCGGGCCGGGGTGGCAAATTGGGATCGTTGCTCTCCTCTTTGGCTTTCTCAATGCCTTGTTGCGCCCATTACTCTACCTGCTCACCTGTCCGCTGGTCATCTTGACACTCGGTCTGTTTGGGCTGATTATCAATGCCCTGCTACTGGGCTTGACTTCTGCGCTGGCCGATCAATTGGGGATTGCGTTCGTGGTGAATGGGTTCTGGCCGGCTTTCTTCGGTGGACTGGTCATCTCGCTGGTCAGCACGACGCTGCAATACCTTGCCGGTGATGTTCAGGTTCGGATCGTGGTTGAGCGTCGGCCTCGTGAATAAATGTCTAACCTGGAGCAGTTCGAGCGGTAACGTATTGTTCCTCAAACCTTCACCTTCGCCCCTCAACCCAAAGTAAGAGGGAAGAGGGGCAAATGGTACGGTACAAACGCAGCCGTCGCTATCAGATTCGCTCGCGGGCACGATGCAGACGGATCGTGCGCGTTAGCAAGGTTGCGCCAAGCAGCAGCACACCAAGGAATGGAATTCCGGCACTCGTGTTTGGTAACGGTGCTGTTCCACCGGTCTGACCACCTACCACCACCACAGTTGCTGATGGCGTAGCAGTAGCGGTCGCTGAAGAACCACTACCCAACACCACAGAGGACGTTGCCGTAGCAGTAGCAACAGGTGAAAGAGTCAGTGTAGCCGTGACAGGCACAGCCGTCGTCGTGAAGGTTGGACTGACGACCGGTGCAAGGGTTGCGGTCGCGGTCGCAGCCTGCTGCTCTCCCACCACCAGCACCGTACTGATGTTCGAGAAAACCGGTCGATTCAGCTCACGATAGGTCGCCTGGGCCTGCACCACCAGCAAGGTACCGGTTGCCACATTCGGACGGATGCGGGTCGCAATATTGATTTCAATCCGCTCACCAGGCGCCAGATCGGGCGCGACGTAGGTAACCGTCTGGCCATTGATGGTCGGATCGGAACCACGACTCGCACTTGCACTCAGAATGCGCAGGTTAGAAGGCATCACACTACGTACATTCACGGCACTTACTGTCTGAGCCGGATGAGTATTTCCCAGCACGATGGTAAAGACAATGTCTTGATCGGCATAGGCGCTCCCCCAATCACTTGTCAGCCGCAAGAGCAGATCACTCTCCCCGAAGACAGCCGGTGCTGGTGGCTCGGTTGGAGTCGGCGAAGCCTCCGGCGTCGGAGTTCTAGTCGGTGACGCTGGAGGTCGAGGTCGTGGTGTCGCTGTTGGCCGAGGCGCAACTGTCACCACCAGCGTTGGCAGCGGTGGCTCCGTTGGTAAGACGACCGGTGGTTCGGTCGGAGCTGGTAGCGGCGCAGTTGGAGGCGGTGGCGGTTCAGGCGGGCGTGGTTGAGGCGGCGATGTCGGTCGTGGTGTAGATGGTACAGGTGAAGCAACCGGAGTATTAGTTGCTACTGGCGTAACGGTCGTTATAGGTGTTACCGTCACTACTATTGGTGTGACCGGGGTTGGAGTATCAGTTTCAACCTGGGTCGGAGTATTCGTAATCTGCGCGGTAGGAGGAACACTCCCCAACACCCGCACTGTAACTACATTAGAGACCCCAACTTGCTGGCTCCCCTGTTCCAGTACAGCCTGATTAGGAATATTAGATCCTTCGCTAGCAGACGGTCGTACCCGCACTTGCAGAGTTACCGAAGCGGGATTAAACCTGCTTACAGTTAGCGTACAGACAACTGTTTGACCGGTAGAACAGCTACCACCAAACGCCGAAGCACTCAAAAGCTCCAGATTAGAATCCAGTACATCGCGCAAGGTGAGGGTGATTGGAGTATCACTCTGGGTTGTAACCGACAGACTATAGCTGAATTCTTGACCAATACTCACCGTTGTGAGTGAGGCAACTTTCGTAACCCGAGTCGCGCCCGGTGTCGGCGAGGGAGTAAACGTTGGAATCGGCGTTGTTGTAACCGGTGTAGGGGTGACAGCCGTCGGTGTGACCGGTGTCGGTGTAACTGGCGTCGGCGTATCAGCCGTCGGTGTGACCGGCGTCGGCGTATCAGCCGTCGGCGTGACCGGTGTCGGCGTAACTGGGGTCGCTGTCCCAGATGTCGGCGTATTTGTCGGTGCCGGTGTAAATGTGGGCGGACGCTGTTCTAGCTCAATCGTTGGCCCAGTAGCTTCCATCAACCCCTGCGCAGGCGCAATTGGCGGTTGAATCCAGTTCAGTCCTTCTACAACGAGTGGAACAACAATCATCAAAATACTTACTGCAATCGCCATCAGCTCCCAGATCGTCCAGGGTGCTGGCCCACGGCCTCGACCGGAAGGAAACTGAGCTGAAGGTGAAGATTTTGGCGGCATACAGACCCCTCGCCTCAACTGCGCGGACGCGAATCGATCAGATCGGCGATGACGATCAGGCGCTGCGTATCCCAGTTGGTACAGGTAATCAGCGTAAGCACAGGCGTTGGTGTCGGATCCATCACTTCAACCTGTGTAGGCCAGACATTGCGCATGTCGCGCACACGATAGCGATATGACCAGCCACCCGTCTCTAGAAATATCTCATCACCGATCTTGAGTGCTGGAAGATCACGAAATACCGCGCCACGTAATCCGGCATGACCGGACAACACGGTATTGCCGGTATGACCAGGCAGAGCTGTGCCATGATGGTAGCCAGCAGCATATTCTGCGACCTGCCAGGCACCATCTACGACAAAAACCTCATACACTGGTGTATCGAGTTGAATAGCCGGAATACGTAGCCGTTGCGGTCGCGGATCTGTTTTGGGGAGAGGTTGAATATGCGTTTGCGGCGCAAGATAATCGGCTGGCTCAACCACCAATTCGGGTGCGGTAAAGGGCAATGCCGGGAGATGCGGAGCTGCTGCTGGCGGTGAAACCGGTGTCGGTATAACGACCGGTGTGGTGACAACTATACCCGATGGTGAGGCAGACCCCCACCATGCCCGCCACCAATCACGTCCGTAGCCATCGATCAGCCAGTAGGCAAAAACGATGATCATTGCGCCGAAGAGGGTTAGCTCGGCGATGAACAAGACGCGATCAACCCAGGTACGCACTAGAAAACCTTGCAGTGCATCTCGGCGATACGCGGCGTGCGAGCGCAGCTGTATCGGACGGAGTGGATCGCGTCGGGCTGGGAGATCGTGTAGAAGTAATTGTTGCAGCAATTCGTGATCGCCGGTAGGTGGTACCGGTGTCGGTGACGACCGTCGACTTGAAGCACGGTGCTGCGGAAAAGTGGTCATTGCTTTGCTGTTTCTGAAGCCTGTACCGGCAAGCCAATTGCAAGAATTATACACGACGATACAACCCTCTGCAATAGTCTGACCGATAGAATGAGCTACAAACGAAGTTCTCCTACTGCCAGGTGTAAAATGAAGTGGGATAGTAAAAAAGACAACACTAATGCGCTTGTCGTGATATGAACAACTCTAAATCAGTGCCGCATAGAGACGTTCGACACCGACGGCAAAGGTTGTCGGTTCAGTCAGTGCCGATAGCATAATATGACAACCGGGAACCTCGCCATAGAAGTAGCCTGGATGCACAAACACGCCCCGTTCGAGGAGATAGAGCACCAGTCGCTCTTCATCAGCCCACCCATCAATAGCCGGAAAGAGATAATACCCACCGGCGGGTGGTCGAGCATGAATGCGTGGATGATCGGCAAATCGTTGCAGAGCCAGGGTCAGATTGGCCCGTACTCGATCAACCATCATACGCACAAAGGTTTCACCCTGCGCAAACAAGGTTGGTAAGAGATGCTGACTTAAGGCATTAGCGCCTAACAAAGTATCGTTCAACAATTCAAGACGTGGGGCAAAGACTCGTGCCGGTCGGTTGAGAACGATCCAGCCCAATTTGAGATCAGGTAAAGCAAAGAGTTTTGAGATACCGTTCAAGGTAAACAGCGGCAGATCAGGATGCAGAGCAGCCAACGGCGGTGTGTCCGATACCGCATACGTAAACGGGGCAAACACCTCATCACAGATGACCGGTATACCCAATAAATCAAGGGTTGCCAGTGGAGCATCTACAATTGCTCCGGTAGGATTATGCGGCGAGACAATGATAATCGCCCGTGTGCGTTCATCGACTGCACGGCGTAGCGACCGGGCATTAATCCGCCAGTTTCGTTCTTCATCAAGCTGGTAAAAACGTAGTTCAAGGTTACGCAGTGCTGCGAGGTATTCAAAGAGCGGGTAGGTAACGTTTGGCACGAGCAGATTATCACCGGGATCGGCCAGCAGAGCGAAAAGCAAACTATAAGCTTCACTCGTACTGGCCGTCAGAAATACGTCGTCAGGCTGAAGCACGAGCGGCGGCGAACGACGTGCGTAGTATTCAACCACTGCCGTGCGTGCTGCCAGATCACCGTGCGGATCCGGATGATAGCAACGTGTAGACCAGTAGGAAGCAGCGGCAGCAGCCAGAATTTCGGCAGGAAAGATCAGACCCTGCGTCGTCGGATTACTGCTGGTCAGATCGATCAAATCACCCTGTGCCGCCCGTGCATCTCGCGCTAATGTCAACCGGTTTGGCGTCAAGTCAAGCTGTGAGAAGACACCAGGCATCGCTTACCGACCATTAAGCGAAGTAGTGAGATGACGCCAGAACGCATCACGCTCACCCGGAATGAATGGCATATACAGGGCTACGCGATCCAACAATCCCTCATAGCGTTCACGCAACGCTGCCGGTAAATCGGCGGGATCGGCTTCCACGGCAAACGTTGCCACCATCGTATCATCGATCAGGTTGCTCATCTCGGCCCAACGCTGCTGAGCGGCTAACCGTGACAACTCTTCACCCAATTCGCCCCAACCATGGCATTCCAGCACAGCGCGATAGGTTGGCGTGGAAGCGTAGAACGCAATTTGTTGCCGGACGAATGCACGCATTCGTTCACGTTCTTTTGTGTCGTGACCGGTAATGACCAATGCACTACCGGCAATCACACAGGCTGATGGTTCTCTACCGGCTGCTGCGGCACCAGCAGCAATGTGCGGTCGCAGCACTTCCCGCAAGTAGCGGGCACTACTCAGCGGGTGAGCATGAAAACCATCGCAAACCTCACCGGCCAAATGGGCAAGACCGGTATTGACACCGGCAATATAGATCGGAATCTCAGGGTGCGCGATAGGACCAGGGCTGAAGAACGGTGTCATTAAGGTATGCTGGTAATATTGACCACGGTAATCGAGTTTCTCGCCGGTCTGCCAGCAGCGCCAGATGGCCCGTAAAGCGCCGATATAATCACGGAGTCGTCCGACCGGTGAGTCCCACACACTACTAAACCGACGCTCGATATGCGCCTTCACCTGAGTACCCAGCCCCAGGATAAAACGTCCACCACTGAAACCGGCCAAATCCCACGCAATCTGGGCAGTGACCATTGGGCTACGCGGAAATGCAATGGCTACCGCTGTGCCGATGGTCAGATGATGCGTATGCTCGGCAGCAATGGTTAAAGCCAGAAACGGGTTATGGGCTGTCTCTGGCGCCCATAACGCGGCAAAGCCGATGTCTTCAGCACTCCGCGCTACAACAGCAGCACTGGGTAGCGGATTAGCGTTAACCTGAAACGCAGCGTCAAGAAGGAGCATGCACGCTCTCCAATCTTCGGCACAGCAGGCAATCAATCTCAGCCTTTGTGCAACAAGATTATCATCGAACTTTACAGGAACTCTACACCTTATACCACACTACTTCATCGTCTCTGAGAAGAGATGAACAGCAAGCTACTGTCGGTGGATACATGCCCAGGCTCTCAACATCAGGGGCGGAGCCGGGAGAGCAGGGCCGTCAACCGGTCATAATCA
The DNA here is from genome assembly GCF_000735195.1 of Chloroflexus sp. MS-G. GTDB lineage: Bacteria > Chloroflexota > Chloroflexia > Chloroflexales > Chloroflexaceae > Chloroflexus. Next base: position 28,580 of record NZ_JPIM01000021.1, on the reverse strand, counting down.
TCTTTCAACAGACGGGCCAGCTCGCGCCCCACACGTATCAGATAGGTTGGGCCATCACGTCGCGCCATCGCGATAGTTCGTACCGCTGCCGTAAGCAACTCATCGGTTGGCAACCCAGACGTCAGCAAGAGGGTGCGCAGAAAATCCAGATGTTCACCAAATGTAACCAATTCTTCGTCGCTACAGGCATAGACCGAATAATGTACCGGCGGCGGTTGTGGTGGCAACCGCTGCATCAAGCGACCATTGTGCCGATAACCAACCGTCAACGCAGCAAATTCCGTCTGGAGCACCTCACCAAGATCGGGATGCGCACGATAAATCTCGTCGTCGTAGAGCAGCCGACCCGTGTATGTCCGACCGCGCACCACTGCCCGTCCACCTGGTTCACGGCTGCCGGTGTGGATATTGTACACCAGACCGTAGACTACCAACGATTGATCGGTCGTTGTTGCCCGTACCAACGCGCCGAATGGTGGTGATTCGAGTACCTTATACGAAGCAGCAACGAAATGGGTAGTCGAAGATTCGAGTACCTCGCCTATCCGACCGTTCTGCGCTCCTGAAGTCATACGCTACCCTTGCACGAACTGTTTACTCTCACGCTTTGCCGAGAAACCAGGAGATAGTTCGGCCTGACGCAATGCACCAGCAACCATTTGTTCAAAGACACGCCGTTCAGGACTCCGAATCACCGCCTGTTCGTGCGCCCGTTGCAATGCCACCGGATAGCCCTGCCCACGTGCCGCCTGATCATACACTAGTGCGTGAACGTGGTCAACCAACTGCGGGTTCGTCGCTACCCACGCCGGCATCTCGACCCGTGCCAGTTCACGGCCAATACGGAGAAAGAAAAAGTGAATCTGGTGATGTTCATACCCTTCAATGCTGATCCGACTGAACGAGCGAAATAGAGGGCCACGCTGACCTTCTTGTAAACGTGGTGCGAAGAGATCGGCATCAATCAGATTTTGACAGATCATACACGATGGGATTTTACCACGCTTGGCATCGCTACATTGCATACAATTCGCACCACGCTGGCCATCAACATTCACATCAGGACAGAGCATGAGCCGCACTAATCCCATCACTTCCGGCGAACGAGTCCGACTAATGTATGAAGCAACCGGGATTCCGTACTGCTGCATCTGCTCCAGATAGGCCAGGTATTGGCGCAAATAGTGATCACGGATCGGCGGTTCGGCATTTGCCAGTGCCCAACGGATCAGGGTACCATCTTGCAATGCCAGCCGGGGAATAGTAAGCCGAGCAAGGTATTGTCCGGCTAAACGACCCAGGGCAACCCCTTCCTCGATGTCACGCCGTATACTCAGCAAGGCCCCCTCAATCGGGATGCGCTGTGTCTCATTGGCAATGTACAGATCCGCTTCCGTGAAATAGAGCTGGGGTGACGATTCGAGGTACGCTTCCGGCTGATCACCATACCGGATGTAGACTTGACCGATGTTGATCAGATAGCAATTGACCTCACCGTGTCGATCAACATCAATATGCGAGCCATCGGTCGCGACAACTGCATAGTCGGTAGGTATATCACCAAGATCGCGAACAGTATTTAGCGGTTCAATCGGCTCGGCCAACAGCCAGTGCGCAGAATCTTTACTTAACTCAACAGCTTTTGCCCAATATTGCTCACGACCGGTTTCATCCAGATAACGTTGGCGAAGCTGCGCAAGCTGCTCATCGCGTTGACGAACGGTAAGCGCCACTTGCTGGCTCATGGTGCGAATCTGTTCACTCAATGCAGCGAGATTCAGGCTCATATTCACCCCTTCGCTCATCCGTTCGTGTCGTTGAGTATAGACGATCTCATACGGTTCGTCAATCTGCTCGTACATACGGTGCCTGTGCTGCACTGTGCGCCTGGTCCTCTTCACCTTCTCCCCAGCCTCTTTCCACTCCCACGGCGGGCGAGAAAGGAGTATCTCGCCCAACCGAAAACCGGAAACTTTGAAAGCCCTATCAATGGTATGATAAGCCAATACACGCAAGAGGCGGATTAGTCCGCTTTAGAACAGCACACGGCGGAAGTTTCAGCTATGCAGATTCAGTCATATCAGGCAGCACTCGATTACATCTACAGCTTTATCGATCCTACCCGCCAGGGATCACCCGATCCGGCTATTGCAGCTCGTGCCCTGGCGCGGATCACGGCATTGCTGGCCGATGCCGGTAATCCCCACCAACATCTGGCCGCCGTCGTCGTAGCCGGTACAAAGGGGAAAGGTAGCACCTGCGCCTTGATCGAAGCAATGGCTCGCGCTGCTGGCTTGCGGGTTGGTCTATGGACTTCACCCCATCTCAGTTCATACCGCGAACGAATCCAGATTGACCGCGAGCCAATCTCTCAGGCAACGCTGATCGATCTGGTCAATGAAGTTCGACCGGTTGTAGAGGCGTTTGATGCCACTACGTATGGACGGCCCAGCACCTTCGACGTTGGCTTTGTGATCGCGATGCGCCATTTTGCGGCAGCACGGGTTGATCTGGCAGTGGTTGAAGTGGGGTTAGGTGGTCGTTACGACGCTGCCGCTACCATAACACCTCTCGTTTCGGTAATCTCGTCAATTAGTTTCGACCATATGGCTATTCTGGGGCCAACCCTGCACGATATTGCGTTCAACAAGGCCGGCATTATGCGCACAGGAGTACCAGCAATCACCGTACCACAACACCCTGATGCAGCCGCAGTGTTTGCTGCTGAAGCACAGACGGTGAATGCGCCGCTCTGGTTGGCTGCCGAGCATGCTGTTGAACCCTGGATCGCGACTGGTCAGCCGCTAGCTTACCCGGCGGCTCCCCAACCGGGTCGTTTGCGTGGCGCTTTCCAGCGCGAGAACGCCCGGCTGGCAATGGGCACTGCGCTGCTGCTACGGCAGCAGGGGCTGGCGATTGATGATCAGGCAATACGGCGCGGCCTGGCTGAAGCCTGGTGGCCTGGACGCTTCGAGTTGATCGCAGGGCCACCACGGATTCTCATCGATGGCGCGCACAACGGCGATTCGGCGCAGAAGCTGTGGCAGGCAATTACCGAAGAACTGCCACACCGCCGATTTATTCTGGTGCTTGGTACTTCCCGCGACAAAGACATTACCGCCATCGCGGCTGCATTGGTCCCCCATGCATCACACGTGATCATTACGCGATCAAGTCATCCTAAAGCAATGGACCTTGACCGCATTGCTGCTGAGGTGGCGCCGTTTTCCTCGGCACCGATCCAGATTGTTCCAGTTGTGGCTGAGGCATTGGCCAAAGCCCAGGAGCTGGCAACAGCAGATGATCTGATTTGCGTTACCGGTTCACTGTTCGTCGCAGGCGCGGCCCGCGAGGCGTTGGGTTTAGCGGTAGCCGATTAACCGGAAAAACAATGTCGTATTCGGAGACTGGCTCATCGTTGTCAGCCTATGATGAAGCGCTGGTATACGAACGCAAACCAACGCGCCAAAAGGCGCGAGCAGCTAGCAAGAGCAGACCGGCCATCATTGGCGCTAATAGCAGATACAATGGATCGAGCAACCCAATGAGTGCAGCAGCCGGAAACGTGGTCAGAAAGGCGATGGGAATGATAAAGGTCAACACTAGACGAATCCACCAGTTGTAAGCCGTCACCGGGAAACGACCGGTTTCATAGATGATGGTAAGGAGTTCGGCGATATTTTCAACCTGTACTAACCAGAATGCACTTGTCACCAGCAGCATCCAGATCGCATATGCCATGACGACACCGCAGATGAGCAAAAAGAGAAAGGAGATCATCTGGAGTGGTGTTGGCCAGAACTGGCCCATCCAAATACCGTAGCCGATCAGGCCAAACCCGACCAGAATATCAGGAAATACAAACAGATTGATCTGGCGTAACGAAGCCATGAACTGGCTGTCAACCGGCTTGACCAGTACAAAATCGAGCGTTCCTTTCTGGATGTGCTCAACAATTCTGGTAATGTTTGGCCGCATGATACCGTCAAGCAACCCTTCAAAGATGCGGAACAAACCCACAACTAACAGTGCCTGCGGGAAGGTCCAACCACCGAGGGTACCGGTAAATTGAAAGAAGACCAGGATTCCAAGCACACCCCAAAGGAGCCAGACAATGCTCTGAACGAGCGCAGTCACGAAGTTGACCCGATACTCAAGGGTAATCTGCAAACTATTGTGAACAAAAAGAGCAAGCAGACGAAGATAACGGAGCATAAGGGAACTCCTGCCATCCTGATAGAAAGAGAGTGATGAAGCAGGTACCATTGAAGAGGGATGTTCAGACACGCAGCTAGCGCTCACAAATTTCGCTCACGAAACTAGGCGGGGCAGGTGTTGCGAACCCGCCCCTGCCACCGATGCCCCCATTCTATTACTGCTGACAACCGAGTTACACTCGCTCAAAGCGAGCAAATTGCGGTGCCAGTGCCGGAGGTAATCGCCCAACAATATGAGCGCCCTCACTCCCAAACTCTTCGACCTCAATCACACCGCGCTGCCGCCAGAGTGCAACCAGATCGTTCCGCTGATATGGAATATATGCATCGACCCGCACCATATGCCGGGCCAGCGTTTCCACGATTCGTTCACCTAACGTCTGCAATCCCCATCCTCGTGCCGCCGAAACTGCGACAATATCTTTAGGCAACCCCATTTCGGCCGCGATCTGACCGACATCCTCAGCGGTTGCCCCTTCGAGCAGGTCAATCTTATTGAGGACGGTCAGAGTCGGCTTATCGGCAACACCTAACTCGCGCAGCGTTTGCTCGACCGTTTGCGCGTGCTCTTGTGCATTACGATGGGTAACATCGACGACATGCAGCAGTACATCAGCTTCCTCAATCTCTTCCAGGGTTGCCCGAAACGCAGCGATAAGCTGTGGTGGCAATTTCTGAATAAAACCGACTGTATCGGTCATAAGTGCGATGATGTTACCGGGCAACAGTACCTGCCGTGTCGTCGGATCAAGGGTTGCAAACAGCTTATCTTCGGCAAGCACGTCAGCGCCGGTCATCGCATTGAGCAACGTGCTCTTACCGGCATTGGTATAACCGACAAGCGCGATCACCGGCATACCAGCCTGCCGTCGGCGCTGACGGTACAGCTCGCGGTGTCGGTGAACGTCGGCCAGTTGTTCTTTCAGCCATGCAATGCGGCGCTCGATCAACCGACGGTCAATTTCAAGCTGCGTCTCACCAGGTCCACGCAAGCCTACCACGCCACCGGCAGCCGTCCCACCCGTACCGGCCTGTCGTTCGAGGTGTGTCCATTGACGGCGCAAACGAGGCAGCAGGTACTGGTACTGCGCCAGTTCAACCTGGAGCCTTCCCTCGTGAGTACGTGCGTGGCGCGCAAAAATGTCGAGGATCAGACCTGTCCGATCAATGACCTGAGTCTGTAGCTCCTCTTCGAGATTGCGCGTCTGCGCTGGACTCAGTTCCTCATCGAACACAATAAGGTCGGCTTGCGTTTGCTCACACAATGCCGCGACCTCTTTCACCTTACCGGGGCCAATAAAGAACTTTGGTTGTGGCTCTGACAGGCGCTGAAAGATGCGACCTACCACCTCAAGCTCCGCTGTTTTGGCGAGCAGCTCTAGCTCATCAAGAGAGTCTTCGACTGGCCATGGACTGCGTAGGCTGGCAATCTCCGCACCTACCAGCAAGGCGCGTCGGCGTGGTGACGTCGTAGGGTACAGGCGTTTTCCGTCGTGAGTTCGCAAGGCGTTAATGTGTGTCTCCTTTGACTGAATATTCAATCGTCTCATCATTATCTGGATTATAGCACTGTTCGTTCATCACCTTCAAGGCCTGAGATCATGTCTGCAAGACAACCAGATTGATAGGTTCATGTTTATTATACTGCACTGTGCAATAGGTATCCTGGCCTGCAAATAGACAATTCACGACCTTTTAACGTTCTTTGTCAATCTGGAGGTAAAAAATCCCGTGGTGAGAAGCAGAAGAAGATCGATTGAGGCGTAGCGGCGCTGTGCCTGTAATCCCGGTTGCACCGTGAGACGAGTTTTCGGATCGGCTCTCAACGATCACAATGTGTCTAGTCGCTGCAAAAGCTCCTGCGCCTGGCGGACAATTTCCTGACGTTCTGTGGGTGTCAAGCGTTGCAAACCCAGCACTGCTGGCCCCAGTCGTGGATTAGCCCGCAGTGTCGTTTCGTGTACGATAAGAAAATGCCAGTAGAGTGTGTTGAATGGGCAGGCACGTGGCCCAACCCGTGCTTTTCGGTCGTAAAAACATCCGCGACAGTAATCGCTCATTTTGTCGATATAAGCTGCACTAGCAATGTACGGCTTGGTTGCAGTCCGTCCACCGTCGGCATGTAAGCCCATCCCGATCACGTTGGGGCTTACCACCCATTCGTAAGCATCGACATAGCTCTCGAGAAACCAGTCGTTCACCGCACGCGGTTGGATGCCTGCCAGAAGCGCAAAATTGCACAAGATCATTAACCGCTCAATATGGTGACAGTAGCCATTTCGTAAGACCCGACGAATAACGCAGCTCATGCAACGCATGCGCGTCTCACCAGTCCAGTACCACGTTGGTAACGGACGCTCGGCCTGCCAGGCATTGGCCGCCAACAATGCCGGCATCAATTCCCAATAGCGGTAGTAGATATATTCACGCCAGCCAATAATCTGGCGCACAAAACCCTCGACCGAAGATAGCGGGGCCAGACCCCTGTGATAAGCGTTCACCGCCGCAGATGCTGTTTCCAAGGGATCGAGCAACCCAATGTTCAGCACAGGCGAGAGCTGCGAGTGAAACAAGATGTCGTGGTCGGCACTCATGGCATCCTCGAAGGGGCCAAAGTCTGCCAGTCGATGCGCGATAAAATCTCCGAGCGCAGCCAATGCCTGTGCCCGTGTCACCGGTAGATCAAAGGTGTCTGCTGAACCGATTGCATCAGGGCAACGATGAGCCAGATCAGCGATAACCTGTCGAGTGATTTCATCGGCGGGAAAACGCAATGGAGAGGGGACCGGGCGACCATCGTAACGACGCCGATTCTCACGATCAAGATTCCAGACGCCACCAGTCGGCTCACCGTCTGGCTCAATCAGTAAACCAGTTTGCCGACGCATTGCCCGATAAAATGGCTCCATAAATGCCGGTGAGCGTGATGGTGGATAGCGTTCAACCAGGAAGAGCGTATTGGGGAGGATCGTCACGGCAATACCCAATTCGGCAGCCAGATTCTGCTGAAATTGACGGGTGTTGTATTCGGCTGCCGCCATACAAACCAAATGGCGTACACCGAATTGGGCAACGTGATCGCGCAGACCTTGCAAAAAATCTGCTGCTGAACGTATATCAACCTCATAACCAGCCGCACGCAGCTCGGCGGCGAAATGACGCATCGCGCTGACGATTAACACCAGCTTTCGCCGATGGTAGCGACGCTGATTGAGACGGGCCAATGATTCGATCAAAACAACCCGTCGCCCTGGGATGAGACCGGGATGGCGGGTACTAAGCTGATCACCAAGAATCCAGACCGACTCTTGGGGATAACTTGTATCAGTAACAGGCATACAGCTATTCTCGAAGACTATGCTACAGACAGGAATGAGCAAAAGAAACTTATCGTGCGTTGTGAGCCTATCTGAGCCACTTCCATCGTATGGGCACGGCAGTGCCGTGCTCTTTTACACGCTCCTGATTGATAGAATTGAAAGACGACGAAACTTTCGCGTCACAGCCACCAGCGCAAAGCAGTTCTTGCTTTCCTGTTGAAGCAATTTTGCTACCGAAGAGCAACGGGCCGGAAAACACACCGTCTCCTAACGCGCACGTTACTGACGGAAGAGGCGATCAAGGGCTGCATTCCAGGCTTTCATCCGTTCTGGATCACCGCCAACATCAGGATGGTGGAGGCGGGCCATTGCCTTGCGGATCGCATTTACTTCGTCTTCACTGATCTGACCGGCCAGTGAACTGATGTCAATCACCGCCTTGGAACGCTGTTCTTCGTGGAGTGAGGCTTCGAGGCGTTGGGCGCGAGCACGCCACATATCCCGTTCGTGACAAAGAATCGTATTTTCGCGCATTGTCTCGGTAAGAGTTTCAACCATTTTGGCATGGGCACGCTGAGCTTCCTGCGCAGCCGCCAGAGCTTTTTCCAACTGGCGACGCAACGACCGGATCAGAGCGTGGGCGTCATTCAGTTCACGACGCAACAACTCTAGCTCACGTTGGGCACAGGTATTACTGGTTGGCGTTAACTCATCCGAGGTTAACACACAAAACTCCTCACACCGTTAATCACTGTACTCAGTATAATGCAAATCCAACTAACAGTCGATAGTAGTTCTATTATAGCGCATAAAAAGCGGTATGGGTCACCGGGCATTACCCGATGACCCGTACTGATGTGGCAACGGCCACTTTCTGGTGGCCGTAGGGGGATTATGGGGAGCAACAGTGAGGATTGGGAGGATACACGTCGGGCGATGTCTGTTGCTCCATCGCTCGACCTGTGAAAAGTATAGCAAGCTTAGTCACAATCGTCTATCCGCCTTAAGACCGATTCTGAGTCAGTATAGCATCAATGGCAGCCACCACCGAAAGCCATGCCGTACTAGAGGGAGTCGTTAGCTCAAAGTGTCCACAAGCAGGGAGAATAGCAAGGTGCGCCGGATCACCGACCTGGCAGGCTGTGGCGACAAAATCAGCTACGTATGCTGCCGGTACGATAGGGTCTTCGTGACCGACCAGATGGCGATGCGGTACACCGAGTGGCAAGAGTGCACGGGGTGAGGCCTCTTGATAACGTGCTTCGTCGTTGCCAACAAGTTCGGCACAGGCAGAACCACAGGCCGTTTTGGTTACACCCTGAACCAGATCGGCTACAGCAGCCAGGGCCACCACACCGTGAATTGGCAACGGGTTCGGTGTATAGATCTGACTGGTGATAGGGAGCCTGGAGCGAGCGGCCAGCCAGAGGGCTAACTGCCCACCTGCCGAATGCCCGACTACAATGACACGGTTCAGATCGAGCATATAGGGCTGCGCCAGATCGCGCAACCGATCTACACCGGCAGCAACGTCCAGAAACGTATGCGGCCAACCGCCACCGTTACCGAGCCGACGATACTCAAGACTCCACACGGTGTACCCACGTGCCCGTAGATCAACACAACACGCGCTCAGCGGGGTGAGATCATAGGCAGCCTGCCAGCAACCGCCGTGGATCATCACCACCACTGGCGTCGGTTGTGTAGTATCAGCAAGATAGAGATCACCAAACTGCCAGACTTGATCACCGTAGGGAATACGCTCGTCAGGATCTATCACTGGTTGAGCCAGATAATCATTTACCGTCAGCATGACGTTTCAGCTTCGGCCCAGGCCAGATAATCGGCCAGTGGGCCATTGAAATAGACATGCACCACCTGGTTAAAGGTAATCCGACTTACGGCGTCCCATACTTCTTCTGGATCGGTACTATACGCGACCAGCATCGCCCGCTCTGGACGCTCTTCATCTTCACCGGGAGGGATGACCAGCGCCAGCCACTGCCCTGGGTACCGTTGTTCAATCAGCGCGACCGGCTCTACCCGACCACGTTCAACCATACCGGTATAGGGGCACCCACAACCACAATCTGGCCCGCAACTGCTATGGTCACCCGTCCCACAACTCGGTGTGGTGCCACCATGCGTAGCACTGGTAAGCTGAATCACCACCGGCATAAGCGTCATTTCCTCTCTGAACACCTAGCCCAACCCCGCTGATCACGGGCCAATCCGTTCCATTCCGCCCATATACGGGCGCAACACTTCAGGAATGAGAATACTCCCGTCTTCCTGCTGATAATTCTCCATAATCGCAATAATGGTGCGGGGTAAGCCTAAACCTGAGCCGTTCAAGGTATGGAGAAACTCTGGCTTCGCTCCGGGTTCTGGGCGATAGCGAAGATTCGCGCGGCGGGCCTGAAATGCTTCAACGTTCGAGCACGAACTGACCTCCAGCCATTCGCCAACCCCCGGCGCCCACACTTCAATATCGTAGGTTTTTGCCGAACCAAAACCGAGATCACCCGTACAGAGCAGCTTGGTGCGGAACGGCAAGCCTAAGCGTCGGGCACACTCTTCGGCATCGCGACGCAGCTTCTCGAGCGCCTGATAGCTCTGATCAGGTGTCACAAACATATACATTTCAACTTTATCAAACTGATGTCCACGTTTAATGCCACGCACATCACGTCCGGCACTGAGCTGTTCTTTGCGAAAACAGGGTGTATACGCGACGTGATAGATCGGCAACTGACTCGCTTCGAGAATCTCATCGGCGTACAGGCTGGTAAGTGGCACTTCAGCCGTTGGAACCAACCACAGGCCCGACTCTTCATCGCGATAGAGATTATCACGAAACTTTGGCAACTGACCAGAGGCCCACAACACCGACTCCTTGACCACAAAGGGCGTATAGACCTCTTGATAGCCCTGCTCCAGGTGGAGATCGATCAACCACTGAATGACGGCACGCTGGAGACGGGCACCAGCCCCTCGCATGACGTAGAATCGTGAACCGGCCAGCTTCACGCCTCGCTCAAAGTCGAGAATACCTAACGCTTCCCCTAGCTCCCAATGTGGACGAGCGGGAAATGGTAATTGACGCGCTTCACCCTCTTGATACACCACCACATTATCGCGTTCATCCACGCCATCGGGCACGTCAGGATGAGGCAAATTACGAATTTCAAGCATGATCGTGCGTTGCCGCTCTTCCAATTCGGCCAATTGGTGATCGAGCGCCGCAATCTCATCACCCAACCGCCGCATTGCCTCGATCTTTGCTTGCCGCTCGACCGGATCTTTCATCGCGCCAATCTGCTTCGAGACCGTATTCCGTTCAGCTTTACGAGTTTCAACCTCGTAAATGAAACGTCGGCGCTGCTCATCAAGTGCCAATACCTGATCGATGATGGCTCCATCGACCCCACAACGAGCCAATCGGCGCTTCACTTCATCGGGTTGCTCACGAATTAGTTTGATGTCAAGCATAGGCTTAGCCAGGGTTCAATATGCCGTGCGACGATGGCACGGACGATCGTGTAAGCTGCATTATACCACGGTGCATCAGACAGCACCGATCCGGCTGTACCGCCAATCTACCGGTTGACCATTGGCGTAAGGCATCACACCGTGAAACGGACGAGGGTCATTATCAAAGACGAGCGGCAAAAACAGCCGATCACCAGGCCAGAGGGGTAAATCCATTACGCGCTGGAGCGGCACCCATTCGAGTGTACCTTCCTCATTTCGGGGCGGAGGTTCTCCGGCAAAACTGGTGATCAAAAAGATAAAAGCGAACCAATCTTCACCATTTTTGCCAAAACCCGGCCAACTGATCGTCCCACGCAATGTCATTTCGAGCGCCGTAATACCCGCCTCTTCATACAACTCACGTTGAATACCGGCTACGACCTCTTCATTCCGTTCGAGTTTACCACCTAATCCATTATATTTCCCTAGGTGTTGATCGCCAGCGCGCGCATTACGATGTACCATCAACACTGATTGTCGATCAGAAGACAAAACGTAACCAAGTGTAGCCAGAATTGGTGTGTAAGGCATAGAAACCTCATTATTTACCATGACGTAAATAAACCATGCTCACCACGACGTACCTCAGCAATACGGCGTACACTCCCGGCCTCAACCCCCACCGGCAACTGATCGGGATGAAAGAAACGTGCATCACAAATCTCAAGATCACCAACTGGTGGTAGTGCTGAGCCATCGGCCACCGCCGTAAACACAATAATATAATCGCTCAGGCCATGCGCCAGGTAGTGAAACACCCCATGCAAACCTGTAATTGTCACCGGGCAACCACTCTCCTCCAACACTTCACGACGGGCCGCATCAGCCGGCGCCTCTCCTCTATCAATTGCACCGCCAGGTAACCCCCATGGAGCTGCCCCACCCCGATGATGCACCAATAGAAACTCATCGCCACGTCGTACCACAACCCGAACACCAATAGCGCGGGGACGAAACACACGCCATGCGACAAAGCGCAACATGATAAAACAGCGATAGATCAGGGTCAGCCCCAATTCTCGCATGAGTGTGTTCCCTCTTATCACATCAGTGCCCTCGTTCCATACCGGAAGAGGGCACTAACCATTGGACATTATAGTTGCATTCTCGCGACTCAGACGATTTCACCAGAAGAGAAAATCTGAAGAGCGTTCTACCGGTAATCATCTCGGCTGGTGGTCTCTGTAGGGCGTTTTTACCGTAGACGCACCCTGATACAACGTATGATAGCACGCTTGAAACAACTGGGCAAACCAGCACGTCAATATCAAACAGTAACCAGAGTTTTTCAGCGACCGCATAATAACGGTTGTTAAACCAGCCGCACTAGAGTCACCGATGAACGCAGCGTAACGCCAGGCCCCGTACCGGACAGAGAATATCGAAACAGGAAGCTCTCGATTCTGCGCTCGTTTCGCTTTCCCTCCCCGTGCTCCGCTCTTCTGTTTTCTCCAGCATGTGTTACGATACGTTGTGATCTCGTAGTATTGCTTGTGGAGAAACGGGTGGTCATGACTGATATTACTGCACAAAAAGCCGCTTTGCGTGCTGCGATGATCGTGCAGAGGGACAACGTATCTGACCGTGAGTGGCGTAGTGCCCGCATTTGTGAACTGGTACAAGCGTTACCCTTGTTTATCACCGCCAGATCAATTCACTGTTATATCCCGATACGTTCAGAAGTTGACACTCGACCACTCATTGCGGCTGCACTGAAAGCCGGGAAAGCGGTGGCGGTACCGGTCATCGGATCACAGCAACAGCTTGCGCATAGCTGGATCGAGAGTCTGGCAAGCGATTTTTGGGAACGGGGACGTTTTGGCACGCTGCAACCGCGAAAAATGATTCCGGCCCAACCCGGTGAATGGTCGGTAACTATCGTCCCCTTGCTGGCGTTTGATCGCGACCTGTATCGGCTGGGCTATGGTGGTGGGTACTACGACAGGTTACTGGCGACTGCACCCACCATCGCTGTCGGTGTCGCCTTCGCCGCGCAGGAAGTGGCGCGGCTGCCGCGTGAATCACACGACCGCCAGCTTGATCTGGTTGTGTGCGAAGATGGTCTGCGCCAGCGGCGCTGATGTTGCCGGTAGCGAATTCTTATCTGGCGGCAACCTCTACTCTGCGGTATGATGAAAGAAGTACAGAGCAAGGTTTCGGTTTCCGAGATAGCCGGTTCTTTAACCTGTTTTCTACTGCCAGGACGTGGGTTCTACCTCTGCACAGGTGTCTGAAAATACGACCCCCTGAACTTTTTTCTCTACCGGCATAGCGATGTGGAGAGAGTGGAGGGATGCTTCAGACACATCTGGCAGGGTTTGTCTGACTGTTGAATAGGTAAGGAGTTTTGATCGATGCGTGCCTGCGATTTGCCGATGATTATTCAAGGTGGCATGGGCGCCGCCGTTTCCGATTGGCGCCTGGCACGGGCGGTTGCAGCCTGTGGGCAGCTTGGCGTTGTTTCTGGTACCGGTATCGACACGATTCTGATCCGTCGCTTGCAAGATGGCGATCCAGATGGCGCTATGCGGCGAGCGATGGCACATTTTCCGCTACCTGGTGTAGCCGAGCGTGTGCTGACCACTTATTTCCGTCCGGCAGGTCGGGCACCTGACGAACCCTACGAACTCTTGCCGATGTATAACCTAAAGGTGAGCAAAGAGCGGCAACAAATTGCCATGTTGGCCGCGTTTGTCGAGGTCTGGTTAGCGAAGGAGGGACACAACCAGCCTATTGGTATGAATTTATTGACAAAGATACAACTTCCTAATCTGGCATTGCTGTACGGAGCAATGCTGGCCGGGGTTGATGTGATTATTATGGGAGCCGGGATCCCACGGGAAATTCCAGCCGCTCTTGATGCTCTGGCTGCCCATCGACCTGCGCAACTGACTGCTGAGATAGAGGGCGATGAAGGCTCACCACCAACCTACATCACCTTCGATCCGCTTGCCCACTGGGAGAGTGCGCCGCCGTCTTTGCATCGACCACTCTTTTTGCCGATTGTCGCGAGCGTGACTCTGGCCACGATGTTTGCCCGTAAGATTGCCGGGGTTGACGGGCTAGTTATTGAGGGGCCGACTGCCGGTGGCCACAATGCCCCGCCACGTGGTGAATTACGGCTTAACGAACGGGGCGAACCGGTGTACGGGCCGCGAGATATGGTCGATCCGACGAAGATTGCCGCACTCGGTTTACCCTTCTGGCTGGCCGGTGGTACTGCTTCTCCCGAAGGACTGGCAACTGCACGTGCAGCAGGTGCGATGGGGATTCAGGTTGGTACGCTCTTCGCCTTCTGCAACGAGTCGGGGTTGGCCGATCCGCTACGTCGTTCAGTGCTTGAAGCTCTGGCACGCGGTGCTGTTGATGTCTTTACCGACCCGCGCGCATCGCCAACCGGCTATCCGTTTAAGGTGGTGCGCTGGGATACCGATCCGGCTCAGGGAGTCCCACGGCAGCGCATTTGCGATCTGGGCTATTTGCGTACAATGTATCGAACTCCCAAAGGAACGATTGGCTATCGGTGTGCCAGCGAACCGATTGCAACATTTGTGAAAAAGGGCGGTGATATTGCTGAAACCGAAGGGCGGCGTTGCTTGTGCAATGCGCTGATGTCAAACATTGGCGTTGGTCAGGCCCGTACCGACATTGGGGTCGAACCGCCACTACTCACGAGTGGTGACGATTTGCTGCGCCTCCCCACAATTTTCGATGTGAAGCAAGGCTATACGGCAGCCGATGTGATTGCCTATCTTCTTGGTCAACGACCAGCCCTGTCTTCAACACCATTGCTGACACAACCGGTCGAGTCGCTCGCCGGATAGAAACTTACTTTGTCCAGGACAAGCCGCCATCTGCTTTGATGGCAAAGTCAGTTGAGAGTTGCCGAGGTGTTCCTAGTGCGAGCGCCTCGGCAGTTATTTTAACCTCGGCAATGAAGAGGTCAAAACCCTTTCCACCAGAAGGCACCGCAAGGAACGCCAGCGTATTTCCATCAGGGGCAAAGACCGGTGCACGAGCAGTACCAATATCGGTCAATCGTACTGCTGCACCCCCACCAACCGGTAGCGCATACAGATCGCTCCCACCGTTTACACCAACGGCAAAAATCAACCAGTTCCCGTCAGGACTGATCGTCGGATCATAAGCTGGGGTTGGTGCTCCGGCTAACGGTGTGGCCTGGCCGTTTACGATCCGAACCAGTTGTTGCTGGCCATCCCTACCGAGCGGTGTGCGTACTGCGATCAGGTCGCCGGTGGGGAGAACGATGCTCCGCCCTAGATGCGCATTAGAATCGCTGAAAACTATTTGACGTTGACCGGTCATGTCGTAGCGGAACAAGGCAAGGGGCGCATCAACCGGTGGATCACCAACCGGGGCTACCGCCTGTACCGCTGCCAGAATGCCGTTCCCATCAGGTAGCCACGTCGGATAAAATGCCCAGACTGCACGGTACACCCGATCAAGACTTCCCACCGGCACGGCTGGATCGTGATGGGTCAGTTGCGTCAAGACAGTTCCCGTTTGATCGGCGATCAGCAGATCGCTGGCGCCATCACGAACGATCACGTAGGCAATCTGTTCACCGGAAGGGCTAAATGCTGGTTGTGTCGCCGGTGGACTGAGCAAGCGGCGCGCAGTGCGTTCCTCCCATAGCCAGATGCCATCATCGCGGCAGAAGAGAATCCGACCGGAAACGGTATCACCCTGGAGGGATGCAGGTGGAGTCGGAGTGCGTGAAACCGATGTTGTGGCACAGGCTGAGATCAGCCCGATCAGGAAGTAGAGAAAGATGATAGATAGCTGTCGTTTCATAGCGCTATGCGTTGGTTCATTAATGATCGAGCCGTCGGCGCAACCAGAGCAGCAACCGCTGCGGCCAGCGGCGCGCAACCGGTGGCGGTTGCTGGATCAGGTCATCTGGCAAATCAGGCGGTAGCAGTGCCTGTAATGCAGAAGGGACAACCGTGAACCGTAGCGGCGTGGTACCAATCGGATCACCATCGACCTGTACCGGTAGCGGTGGGCGAGTGACGACTTCAATCGTATGCGCACGGTAGTAGGCAATATCTGGATTGAGACTAAAACGGCGACGCAAGATTGCGATCAGATGCCCGATAGCGTTGATACCGTTATCACCTTTGATCACGCACACATCGAGGAGACCATCATCAATACTTGCCCGATGAGTAATTTTCACCAGACCACCGTACAACTGGGAATTGCCGATCACAATCATCAACACGCGGGCCTTGATCTGGCGTCCATCGAGCCAGATTCGAGCACGGGTACCACGAATTCGCATCACCTCTTCAATACCGCGTACGACGTATGCTAACGCTCCTAGTCGTCTTTTCTCATCGGGACGAATATTAGCGGTGATGGCAGCATCAAAACCGATTCCGGCCATCAAAAGAAAGTAGCGATCACCGGCACGCCCCAAATCAATCGGTCGTGGCGACCAGGTACACAGTGTCTGGGCAGCGGCTCGCGGTTGGAGTGGTAGCCCCAGTTCACGTGCCCAGACATTCATTGTACCGAGTGGGAGAGTCGCTAGCGCCGTCTGGCTACCTGCCAGGCCATTGACCACCTCGTTGATCGTACCATCACCGCCAGCAGCAACAACCAGGTCGTATCCTTCAGTGGCTGCCTGGCGTGCCAGGCGGCACCCATCACCCGGGCCGCTAGTCGGTTGTAATTCAACTGTCCAACCCTTTTGACGCCAGACCTGGGCGGCAGCCTCAAGTTCAGCTTCTAACTGTTCAGCGTGACCGGCTGTCGGGTTGAAAACGATTAACGTGCGCATGCAACATTAACTCTCTCTTTTAGAAAACTACGGTCAGTATAACAGAATCTTGTTGAGACGCTATTGTTCAGCGTCACGCATGGTACAATAGGCGAGTGGAACACCAGAGCAGGAGGTTGCCAATGACGCAGTCGCAGTCAACACTCCCCCCGTTGATAGCGGTTGAATGGGTGCAGACGACCATTTGTCGTCTGCAAGATACCGACCGTGATCGGGAAGAACGCGAATGTCCTGTGTGTCAGACGGAGATGCAGCGTTGGGCCGGATTCTATCGCTGTCAGCACTGTGGTTTCAAAGAGAGCTGTTGCTTTTAGATTGACGTGTTGCCGTCTTTCTATTACCATAACAGCTATGCACGAAGCCTTCAACGAGTGGGCAAACGCATGAACCAGGATGTAGCGCAATTTCTTGCTTATATAGCCGATGAACGAAAGATGTCGGCTAACACAGTTGCCGCCTATCGTACCGATCTCGATCAACTCTGCGCATTTCTGCACGAACGTGGGGTCACAGGCTGGTCTGAGGTTGACGAAGAGGTCATGATGGCCTTCGTGATCAACCTCAAAGAGAAACGGTACGCCAGTTCAACGATGGCGCGTCGTTTGGCGGCGATCAAGTCGTTCTTTGCATTTTTACAAGAACGCAGTGTTATCAGTCGCGATCCCACTGCCCAACTTGATGCACCACGGGTTGACCGGTTTCCTCCGCGGGCGATCTCACAGCATCAGGTTGACGAGCTGCTGGAATTACCACTGCAAAACAGTACACCCGAAGGCATCCGCGATAAGGCGATGCTGGAAGTGCTGTATGCCACCGGTATGCGGGTGAGCGAACTGGTTGCTCTAAATATTGATGACGTGGTGTTTGAAGCCAAAACGGTACGCTGTTTAGGGCGCCAGGGTCGAGAACGGACTGTGCCACTGAGTGATGCAGCTATCACTGCCCTGGAAGAATATCTCGATATAGCGCGGCCGCAACTTGCACGTCAAGATAATCATGACGAGGTGGCACTGTTTCTAAACCACCGTGGAAAACGGCTCACGCGGCAGGGGTTCTGGCTGATTTTAAAGACGTATGCTGAACAGGTGGGGTTGCATGAGCTGACGCCGCATATGTTGCGTCACTCTTTTGCGGCCCACCAGCTACGAAATGGCGTTGATCTGCGTGAACTGCAAGAGCGGCTAGGTCATGCCTCACTTGCCACGACCCAGATGTATACCCATCTGACCGAACATACGGCACAATCGGGCATTACCAGTAATGGGAGGTCACGTTCGTCTTAGTTTGTCTCACGGTTGCGAGTGATCATTAGATTGTGCTATACTCGCAACATATCGGCGATGATCCGGAGGAGTACGCCGCGAGGGGCGTCCAGCGAACCAGGGGTGGTGCGAGCCTGGTGGCTCTGAATGGCGGAACGGCGCCGGGGAGCCGTACTGACCTTGAGGTGAGCGACTGCGGTCGCTAACCGGGGTGGAACCGCGCGTCAGGTTTTGATGCGTCCCCGGGCGCTTTGTCGCCCGGTTTTTTTATTGGGTGAAAGGAGGGTATTTGTGCCAGCTACATCACTTGATCAGATTGTGGCGCTGGCGAAGCGTCGCGGTTTTATCTTTCCCAGTAGCGAAATCTATGGCGGTCTTCAGGGGGTGTATGATTACGGCCCACTGGGAGTAGAACTGAAAAATAACATCATTGCCGACTGGTGGCGAACGAACGTGTACGAGCGGGATGATATGGAGGGTCTTGATGCAGCGATCCTGATGAATCGGCTGGTCTGGAAGTACTCTGGTCACGAAGAGACATTCAACGATCCTCTGGTTGATTGCCGTACCTGCAAAATGCGCTGGCGCGCCGACCACATTCATGGCGTGTGTCCGAATTGTGGTTCGCGTGATCTCACCGAGCCGCGCCCGTTTAATATGATGTTCCGTACCCAGATCGGGCCGGTAGCCGATAGCGGTTCATTTGCCTACTTACGACCGGAAACAGCGCAGGGCATCTTTGTGAATTTTGCTAATGTCTTGACGACAACGGCCCGAAAATTACCGTTCGGGATCGCTCAGGTCGGAAAGGCATTTCGTAACGAGATCAATCCGCGCAATTTTCTCTTCCGTGTCCGCGAATTTGAGCAGATGGAGATCGAATATTTCGTGATGCCCGGTACTGATGAAGAGTGGCATCAGCGCTGGCTCGCCGATCGGTTGGCCTGGTGGGAGCAGATTGGTATTCCGCGCAGTCGGATCACCATCTACGATGTGCCGGCGACTGAACTGGCCCATTACTCAAAACGTACCTTCGATTTGATGTACGAGTATCCCAATATCGGGGTGCAAGAGATTGAAGGCATCGCCAACCGAACGGATTATGATCTCGGCTCGCATAGCAAAGATCAAGAACAACTGAACCTGACGGCTCGGGTGAATCACAATGAAGATAGTATTGCGCGTCTGACCTACTATGATCAGGCGAGTGGCCGCCATATTGTACCCTACGTGATTGAGCCATCGGCTGGCGTTGGTCGGTGCATGCTCGCAGTGATGTGTGAAGGGTATGCCGAAGAGCTGACCAAAACGCCATCGCTAGAACGATTGACCGCAGTTAGTGAAGCACTTCAGGCGTTTCTCAAGTCGGTCGGACGCAGCGAGAAGTTGAGCGGTGAAGCCCGTGATGCTATTTTGGCCCGCGGTGAAGCGCTTAGTCAGGCGCTGGCCGAACGGTTGCCAGAAGTCGAACAATTACTGGCGATGCCCGGCGCCGATCAAATAGAGCTGGGCAAGAAGTTGCGCGGGCAGGCTCAGCCCCTGATTGATGAACATTATCGTACCGTATTGCGGCTCAAACCACGACTGGCCCCGATTAAGGTCGCAGTCTTTCCGTTGAAACGTAATCACGAACAGATCGTTGCTACTGCTAAAGCCGTGCGTCGGCAGTTGCAGGCAGGTGGTCAGATGCGAACTGTTTACGACGATACAGGAGCCATCGGGAAGCTCTACCGCCGCCAGGACGAGATCGGTACGCCATTCTGCATTACGGTCGATTTCGATACGATTGGTCAGGGGAAAGACCCAGCATTGGCCGGTACAGTGACGGTTCGTGATCGCGATACAATGGCTCAAGAACGGGTGCCAATTGCTGAGTTAGAGGTATACCTGCGCGAGAAGGTAATGGCGTAAGGTACAAGGAGTCCTTATCTCCACACTGGCTGTCGATCTGTCACGAACGTGATCCTGACGAGCGGGCGGGTTCCGGCCCGCCCGCTCAATGTACTTCGACCTGCCAATGTCGAACAGTGCTTTGACCACGATGATCGCTAACACGCACGGCCAGCAGATGATTGCCAGTTGTGGGCGTCCAGGTGTAGCTGAAACGACGCCAGGCTCGTGGCCCTAAGTCGTTGTCAAGGGTAGCCGATTGCCAGGCCCCTTCATCGACCGCCAGTGCGACCTGCGCAATCCCGTTAGCCGCCGACCATGCTACACCGCGGAGAGTGACCGGTGTTTTGGGGGTTAGCGTTGACAAGTTGAAAAAGCGACAATCAATGGTCAATTCGCCATCGAGGGAAGTTTCCGTTGGGAGACGCTCACCTGAGAGTAGCGTAATTTGGGATACCCATTTCAGCCAGTAAGTCGCCTTCCAACCCGGTACTACCAATCGTACCGGCCCACCATGGACGGCAGGCAAGGGATGGTCATTGACAGCGTAGGCCAGCATGACATCCCACCAGAGTTTACTGAGTGGTAGATACCGAACTACCGGTTTGGGACCGTAACTCCAGCATGCGGCAATTCTGGCCTGCGGCTTTACTCCTGCCGTTTCGAGCAAGAGCGCCAGTGGTGTCCCCATCCACTCGACGTTAGCAATCATTGCGTATTCGCCAGAATGGTTTTGTTGTCCGATAAGGGCTGCAAAGAAGCTGCTGGTTGGCTCGTGGAGCAGATCGCTCAGGTTGATCGTCAGCGGATACCGCACCAGTCCATCAATACTCAATTCCCAATCTTCATCGGTGATAGACGGGACTGGCTGATTGTTACGTACAAACCATCGCTCGACAGGCGTCACTGCTTCGTCGAGAATTGATAGCGGTGGTTCGAGATGCTGTGGATTGTCGCTCACTACTCGCAGACGATGATCTTTGGTTAGTGTCGGCAGGTTACGCAGCGAAAGTGTTTCAAGTGACATACCATATTCCATGACAATCAAGATTGCTCTGACGGTAAGTAGTATAGGATGTCTGGCTTGATAAATAATGACAGTTGCCGACAGGCAGACTACAAAACGTTCAGATAGACACTGATCTACGGTGAAGCAACGAGATGGTTTTTGTCGTTAGCCAGGTGTAACTGTTGTCATTTCGGCATGGGGATTTGATACGCCGATGAACGTTATTCACGTATACATAGCAGTCTGCCACTGTGTGCTGGGATCGCGGGCCGCTAGTCGGCGCCGTGTGGTATGGCCGGGCACCGTCATTTGGCGTATCAGCACGCCACCATCTCCAAGCCCCCGCTTGTAGGGGGTTGGGGATAAACCCGCACCTACCGCTTTCAAGCCACTAATGGTATCACTTGGAGATCAACCCCAACACTTGCGTTTCCAGTGAAGCCACCGGCTACCACTTCAGCCAGTGCGCGCTCGATTGGCATCGTCCAGCGTGGACTAAAATGCACCAGTACGAGCTGTTGCACACCAGCCGCTGCCGCCACTGCGCCGGCCTGCCGTGGCGTACTGTGACCAGGAGAAGGTTCTGGGGTCGTTGCTTCATGGATCAAAACATGTGCACCTGTCGCCAAGCGGATGACCTCCTGGCACGGTTCGGTATCCGCTGAGTAGCACACCGCAGGAACCGCCGGTGCAGATAAACGAACGGCAATGCAAGGCCGACTATGGCTAGTTTGCGCAGTCGCTATCTCTAGTCCCTCACCGAGCTGCAAACGCTCACCAGCGGCTAACGGCTGCCAAACGACCGGTGTTGCCCACTCTTCCAAACCGGCGGCTGCCAGAAAGCTATTCGCCAGCTCAAGCGTTTCCGGTAATCCGTAGATTGGCAGTGGCTCGGTACGACCACCCAGCCGCAAGCTGAAGAGTAATGCTGGCAGACCATTGATGTGGTCACAGTGACTATGAGTAAGGATAATCCCGCGCAACAGCTGCGGATCGATCCCGCCAGCCAGCAAACGGCGGTAGCTATCACCACCAACGTCGATCAGCAACGGCCCACCCGGCCCATCCCACGCCAGATGGGTATAGGTTCGATCAGGGTCGGGCAAGCCGGTACCTGTTCCGAGCAGTAGAACTCGTGCGGTCATAATGCTACTCTTCCTGATCAATTGGCACTAGGCGCTTACGTAAGGCATAAATGGCGACCTGGGTACGGTCGGCCAGATGTAACTTCGATAGAATATTACTGATGTGGGTCTTGACGGTCTTTTCAGAGACGATCAACGTTTCGGCAATCTCTTTGTTTGACATACCCTTTGCTACCAGGCGTAAGACATCCATCTCGCGGGGTGTGAGCTGCTCAACCGGCGCTTCGTTTGGACGCGGTGTATTAAACTCTTGCATTAATTTGGCGGCAACGTCAGGATGCAAGACTGCTTCGCCGCGACACGCAGCGCGAATCGCGTGAGCTAACTCTTCGGGTGAGATGTCTTTCAGCAGGTAGGAAATGGCGCCAGCCTTGATCGCCGGAAACACCTTGTCATCGTCGGCAAAGCTGGTCAATACGATCACCTGCGAAGATGGGCTAACCGCTTTCAAGCGCCGGGTTGTCTCAACCCCATCAATACCGGGCATCACCAGGTCCATCAGGACTACATCAGGCAACAGCTCTCGTGCCAGTTCAATCCCCTCTGCACCACTACCGGCTTCACCCACGATCTCGATGTCGGCCTGTAATTCAAGAAAGTCACGTAATCCCTGGCGGACCACACGGTGGTCATCAATCAGGAGGACGGTTATCTTCTCCATGCGCTCACCTCCTTTAGTTTGAGAAATTACCGTAACGATGGCGCTCACATGCTTAGTGCGGGTAAGACATTCAGCTTTTCCTGGTCAGATGGGTACAGGAGCTCTGACGCACATTACAAAGATGAGCGGGGTGTCGGTGACTCTGATCGTTCATCACCAACATTACGCTTGTGTAGAGGCACCACCACCTCTATTTCAGTACCGGCGCCGGGTTGGGAATTGACCGTAAATGAACCGCCGAGTTCAAGAGCGCGCTCGCGCATACCGAGTAATCCGAAATGACGCCCCTCGCCAGAAAGGGGGGCCTGTGGATCGAAACCCTTCCCATCATCGGTAATCCGAATACGCACGTGTTCAGCATTCAGTTCAAGCAAAATCTGCACATTGCGGGCCGCTGCGTGTTTCACAATATTATTCAACGCCTCTTGAACAATACGGAAAAGCGGTTGTTCTATCCCCCGCACATGGCGCTCATCACCGATGACGTTCAATTCTATCCGCAAACCTTCACGATGTGCAAGATGCTGGGCATGGTGTTGCACTGCCGCAACCAACCCCTGATCGCGTAAGGCTGGTGGTCGCAACTGAAAGATGAGGGCCCGCATCTCGGCTAGTGCAGCGGTAGCTGTCTCATGCAATCGTTCGAGCAGCACCGGCACTCGCGCCGGATTACGCTCAAACTGTGCCCGCGCCGCCTGCGCCGTTAGAGTCATGCTGAAGAGCTGCTGGCTTACGCTGTCGTGAAGTTCGCGCGCCAGGCGATGACGCTCTTCGATCACGGCTGCCTGTTGTGCACGCTGGTACAGTCGACCATTCTCGACTGCACCGGCCAGCATATCGGCTACAGTCTCTAAAACCGCAGCATCTTCTTCGGTCAGCCCGGCCAATTGGGGCGATTCAATATTGAGGACGCCCAGCGTTTTGCCATTGGCAACGAGCGGCACACACAACTCCGACCGAATATCGAGCCGCTCACTCAAGCCTAGATAGTCCGTTTCGGCTGCAACATTCTCGGCACGCACAATTTGACCACTACGTGCCGCACGCCCAACCAGCCCCAGATTAATGTGCTGACGATAGCCAACCCGTTCCGGTGCATAACGTCCGGCTGAAGCGACCAGGATCAGTTCACTGGCATCCTCATCGAGCAAGAAGAGGTCGACTTGTGGATAGCCAAAGCCCTGCTGGATACGTTGAGTTGCCAGCGGCAGCGACTCACGCAGATCAAGCGTAGCAGTGATGATACGGGCAATCGAATTGAGGACTGCTAGCTGATCGGCGCGACGCTGCACTTGCGCCGCTAGTCGCTGCGATTCGGCGTAAAGACGGGCACTAACCAGTGGGCCACTCACCTGAGCAGCTATTGCTTCGAGTAATTCTACATCTTCGTCGCTGAATGCACCGGCCTGCTGATGCACCACGCTTAACACTCCAATCACGCGCCCACCGCTGCGTAGGGGCGCAAGAATGTACGATGCAACATCAGGGCCAAACAAAACCGTTTCCGGAGCATTTGCCCGACAATCATCCATTACAAACGATTGACAACGTTGCACTACCCATGCCAACGGGTTATCGTGAAGCGGTAACTGCTTACCGATGAAGTCGATCAACGGAGGCACCGCCACGGCAACCGTTAACCCCTGCTGATCATCAAGCAGAGCTACCAGACCACTCCCAAACGCTGTTGCCAAACGCTGAACAGTTTGGTGCAAGATGACGTTCAGATCGAGGGTCGCTCCAACGGCGCGGCCCAACTCAGCCAGCAACTGCTCTTTTGCCAGCAACCGGGCGCTCCGCTCGGCCAGGCGCACATTTTCTACCGCCAAGGCAGCCTGACGGGCAATCGCCTCCACCATTCGTACCATGGTCAGATCAAGCTGATCGGGCCATGCCAGGACAATCACGCCGATCAACCGACCACCCCGACCGCGCAAGGGGGTTAACAATGCTGCGTATGGGGCAATGGCCGCCGTATCGGGTACATCAGGTGGCAGTTCAGCCGCTGGTATCAGGTACGAACTACTCTGTCGATACTCAGGACGCAGCAACGGATGGTAGATCGTCGGCCCGATTGGTGTTGTGCGCAACTGATCAATCAAAGATGGCTGAATACCGGCAAAGGCAACTGCATAGAGTGTCTCATTATCGGCGTCGTGTAAACGTGCATACACCGACGGACTGCCAACAATTCGGCGTAACGTTTCGACCACTTCACCGAGCAGGCTTTCAGGAGTATCATCGGCTCGTAACGCATCACCAAATGCCAGTAGATCTCCCAATGGGAGCGAGCGATCAGTAGCAGCGGTTGCCATGTGCGAAGAACCGGTCATAGTGTACTCTTTCCGAATGATCTGGCATTGTCACCCGAAGTGGTGGCAAGGTCCTATATTATCATCACAACACCATCCCGCTTACATTATGATACACCACCGATAGGGCGTTTCAAAGCTCTTTCCTTGCCCAACAGTGGCGAATTGGAGTCATTTGGAATCGGTGATAGATGCAGCTTACCCTCTTGCGGGGCCTAACGATTGCGCTTGTTCCGCTTACGCATCGCAAGACGTAAACGGGGAGGTTCAGGCGCGCAGGTAAAAGAAATCCAAAAAATGAAAAGCCCTGACCAACGACAGTGATAATTAACGAACAGGTTCGCCCATGGTACAATGACACCAATTCATCTGGACAACATCAATAACAAAACCTCATTGAACGTAGAACGACTATGAGCATTAACACCGATCAGCTCCAAAGATCACTTTGCGCACTTGAAACCGCTCTCGCCTTGTACGAACGTGCAACAGCCACGCAATCTGCCAATGAACAAGAGGTTTTCCGTATGGCGATCATCAAGGGGTTCGAGTTGGCGCAGGAGATCTCGTTCAAGCTGATCAAGCGGCGGTTACGAGACTTCGGGTATACCAGTCGCCGCTTGGAAGCGACACCGGTCAAAGAACTTCTTCGTCTTGCTGCTCAGCACAGCTTGCTTTCGCTTGCCGAAGTCGAGCGCTGGTTTTCCTACCGCGACAATCGTAATAGCACGGCTCACGATTACGGTGAAGCCTTCGTTCAGCAGACGCTGTGTCTCCTGCCCAATTTCATTCGTGATGCACACGCCCTAGCAGAGCGACTACACACTGGCTCACTCCTCACCGGGGAGGAAGAATGACCGATGTACCCAACCTCGATTTGCCACCAAACTATCTGAAAAAAGTACGTTCAATTCTGCAGCAGTACGTCCCCGACTACGACATCTGGGCTTATGGGAGCCGTGTGAAAGGCGGGGCGTTCGAGGCCAGTGATCTCGATCTGGTGGTGCGGAACCCGCGTCAGTTATGGCAACCATGCGATCGACTGGTCGAACTACGGTCTGCTTTTCTTGAGAGCGACCTACCCATTCGGGTTGATGTGATCGATTGGGCGCTTCTGCCACCTGCCTTTCAGTACGAGATCGAACGCGGGTATGTGGTAGTGCAAGAGGGGAAATTGCCAGAGGCGGATGCTTCTTCACGGCAATAGTAGGGGCGGAAGATTGGTCACCTATACCGATCCGCCCATCACGCCAGCCTTATCGTCATCACCGTCTGAGGCGTCGGTGCCGTCGTGCACTTACTCATCACGATCTTCAACCATTATCGGTGCTACACCTCGCCCGATCATAATCGGACCGAAAAGGATTGTCTGTTCGATAACAATTGCCCGTCGCTTCAACAATTCGAGCATTGCCCAGAAAGCGACAATCACCTCTTCCGTTGTCGGTTGCGCCGTTAGCAGATCACCGAAATCGAACCAGGCTGTGTGTTCGAGCCGTTCGCGGATCCGTGCCGCGACTTCGGCTACTGTCAAGCGGGGAGGCAAAACGACCGCTTCAGGTTGATCGAGCGGTAACTGAAGCTGTCTTCGCCGCTTAAGCGCCCGGAGCAGATCGTTCAGGTGGTAGTTCATAACCACCTTCGTTGATAGCATAAGTTGCTCGGATGGTGGCGCCAGGCGCCCAAATGTACACCGACCCTGCTCTTGCCAGTGGCGTAACTGATCGGCCACTTGCTTGAAGCGGCGATACAACTCTAACTGTGCGGCCAACTGCCCGGCATCTTCATCAATCGGATCAGGTGCTGCATTCGGCGAACGTGGCAACAGTGCCCGTGATTTAATCAGAATCAACCGGGCTGCCAGACTCACAAACTCCGCCAGCTCGCGTGGCTCAACCTCTTCTAAGGTGCGCACATAGGCCAGATACTGATCGGCAACACTCGCCAGGGCAATGGTCGTAATATCAAGTTCCGCCCGTTCGATCAGGCGCAGCAGCAAATCGAGAGGGCCGGTAAACTCTGGTAAAGAAATCGTGTAGGGCATAGATCAATGTTGTTCATCGGCCCATTGCAGGCGAGCGGCGCGTCCTTGCGGATGGGGATCGTGATAGTGCCGGAGTGTCTCGACGATTTCTGGTGGACAACCCGCTGCAGCCGCCATTCGCGCCCCGCGTACAGCGTGTTCGGCATAAATAGCAATTGCCGGAATAAAACGAGCCGCGATCAGATAGAGCGCTGGCCACCGCTTGAGAATCGTTGCCAACACATACCATCGCAGCGCCATCGGTCGACCCTCATCATCAACTTTGCCGCAATCGTGATACAGAGCAGCCCGCAACAAAAACTCATCATGCTCCCCTTCTGCTACCAGGGTCTGATACACATCGAGACAGTGGCGCTGATCGTACAGCGGCATCTGCAAAAACAACCGCTGTTCAGCTGGGGTCAGCAACTGGGCAACCAGCTCATATTCTGCTGGCGTAACCTGTGAATCTAGCGCATTGCGAAACTGACGAAGACGGTACGAGAGCGACATACGGGTACTGTAGCTAATGAACAGCCGAGCAAATGACCGACTATGTATTATATCAAATCAGGATCGATGCGACGATTCTATGCCGGATAAGGCCAGAGCTTTTCGACGTTTTCACCCTTCTCGGAAATGATGTGAGAAGAGGAAGAGCGGGTTTCAAGCAAGCGCAATCCTCTCCCACGCGGCGAGAAAAAGCGGATGAGGTGAGGAATGGTGATCAGCAGCCCAAACTCCCGGCGAGACCGTGCGGATCGGGGATTATCGTGAACGAGTGTGTGATCTTTGTCAGTGTCGCTTTGTTTTTAACGGTCGTGAAGCTAAGAACCCTGAAAAGTCGTAAAAGATTGCAGCATCCTAAGTAATATGCTGGTACAATATTCTGGTAGTTATGCTGTAGCACAAATTCGATCAACATAAGAGTGTTTGAAACACGCTCATAATTAATTGGAACTCGATCTAAGCTATCGTCTAACGAGGTCCTGTAGCACACCATGGTATAAGGTTATTTCGTGAGCCTTGCCTTTCCTTCCTTGCCCCTTATCGGAGAATGAGGGTAATTTGGAGAAAATTATTGACTCTGAGAAAACACTGGGTCGATGAGGCATAACACATGGGTAATCGCTACAAAGACTGGTGGCGGCAGGCGGAAGCGGACTTACGCCATGCCCGCAATGCGCTCGCCGATGGAGATTACGAATGGAGTTGCTTTGCCGCACAACAGGCCGCAGAAAAAGCGATTAAGGCACTTTTCCAAAAGCTGGGAATGGATGCCTGGGGCCATACATTAACGGTGCTAATTGGAAATTTGCCCTCAACCATCCAACCGCCAACTGAGCTGATAGATTATGCCCGTATTCTGGACAAACACTACATTCCTACACGATATCCAAA
>NZ_JPIM01000020.1 GCF_000735195.1 Chloroflexus sp. MS-G | reverse complement strand
CGGGGATGGCCCCCGCCGTAGTCGGGAAAGTCACGCCTGTCAGAGACGACGGTGGTCAACAAGACACGTCGGGGCAGGAAGAGAACTGTGCGCACTTTTGCGCACTTTCTTGATAGCAGTGAGGGATAGTCTCCTTACCTCTTGACAATTGCGGTCGCTTTCGGTATTCTGTGTACCATAATTGAAATTAATTTTCGTATTATGAAAAACGCTATGCTTCAAGTGGAGGCATTATGCTCATCTGTGTCGCTCTGTTCTTGGGCAGGTCGTTCGTCGAACAGAGCAGAAACTGCAAATGTTGCACACCCTTATGGCATACATTTGAAATAGGCGTGGCTTCCACTGCACTCGCCCTAGAACACAGACCGGAGGGCCGCGCTAGGTAGGCGCAGCGGTTGGGAGGCATCGGCGGCGGGTACGTGATGTTCGTTGTCCGGTCATTGAACAGTACGCAAACGAAGCAGGACAAGTGTCTTCACCATTGCCAGCCCGATCAGGAGACCCCGCATAAAGATACTTTCTACCAGAAACAGCGCTGCTCCGCCTAACAAACCCCAGACAAGGAGGAAGGTAACGATTTTGGTCTGAAGCGTCAGTCCACGCTTTTCCCGCCAAGTGGTGATCACCGGTCCGAAAAAGCGGTTTGCTATCAACCAGCGATAGAGCCGTTCTGAGCTGCGGATGTAGCAAGCGGCCGCGATCAAGATGAATGGGGTGGTTGGAATACCTGGAACCACAATGCCTAGTGTTCCGATAAGCAGCGCCAATGAGCCAACGGTCAGCAGAATAACCCGAAGGATCAGGTTTTTTCGGGTGCGCTGTGTGTGTTCATAACGGTTTTGTTTCATTACCCATTCCTCCGTATGGAACAGTCAACTGCACGGACAAATACCTATTTCGCCTTACGTTGTCGTGTGAAGCCTTATTGCGTGGTTATTGAGATACTATCTCAACTATTATACCATTACGCCAAAGGTAGATCGTCAGAGAACAAAGATCGCGACAATACCGGTAGGAGCGGGTCCCCAACCCGTCTACTCTCTCCTTTCCGTTCTCCTTTGGCGGAGAGGAGGGGCAGAACTAGAGGTACGTCTGCTACCCGCTTTGCCGCATTCCTGGCGTATAATAACGTCAATAGTCGCTGATCACTCATTCTCGACGGTGAGACATCTATGCCTGTACGTACCATCCTGATCATGTTGGTGAGCACGTTGTTGTTGGGGTCGGGAATCATCGTGTATCCGACCGCCGCCCAAACCCCTTCCCCGCCTGCGACCACACCGCTGCCTTCCACACCGACGCCGGTTGTTTCAGCAACACCCCAGACTGGCGCGTTGTCTGCCGATGAGCTGGGCAGGTGCTTCAACGAACCGCTCGTATGTCTGATCAACCTGGTTGTTACTGGGAATCCATGGCTAGCGGTTGTGTTGATCGGCGTTGTGATTGCGCTTGCCGTAATCGAACCCTGGCGCACGCGGTTTGTGCGTTGGTTTGACCGGCTGATCGGCGGGCAGAAGCAAGACATCCGATATGATGCAAAGCGTGAATGGGAGAGGGAAGAGATTGTAAGGCAGCTCACAGATCAGAAGCGGCGACGGCAGGCGCCTGCGGGCCGCGAGCGCTACTTGCAGCGGCTGGAGCGTGATATGCGCCGGATGGCGAAGATTCCGGCTTTGGGTCGTGAACAGCGCGAATTGAACCTCGAGCAGGTCTATATTCCGCTGTACGTGGTTGAACGCAAGCAGATCGAGCGCTTTCAGGCCTATTTGCTTGGTAAAGATGACTCGCGCCGTGAAGCATACAAAGCGGTGGATACCAGCCGGCCGGTGTTCCGCCTGTTGAGTGAACCAAACCTTTTGCCGAAGACGAAATCCGAAAAACCGGCAGACCCTGAACAGACCACCACCCGGCTGCTGCTGGTGGGGCGGGCCGGTAGTGGTAAGACGACAACGCTCCATTACGGGGCGCTGGTGCTGGCACAGGCATGGCGTGACAAACGAGGGCTGCACCTCATCCGCCAACGGTTGGAACTCTTCACCGACCGCTGCCCCTTCCCGATCTACGCCCGTCTGACCGAACTGATGACGTATGTGCGCGACCGGTATCAGGCTCAGGACCTGGTCGGTGCACCGGCTTCGGTATTGCTCGATGCCCTCGACGAGCTGGTGCGGCGCGATGTACCTGACTTGCCGACCAACATGGTGAGCGATTGGGTCAAAGAGGGTGGGTGTGTGCTAATGCTCGATGGTCTGGATGAGACCGGCGATGCCGAGGAGCGCGGCCATACCATCGACCTGATCAACAGTCTGGTGCGGGAATATCCGCATAATCGCTATCTGCTGGCCAGTCGCCCGTTTGAAGGGTTGAGTGAGCGGCTATCGGGATTCGTCGAGCGTCATTTGCGTCCGTTAGATGCAGACGATATTAAGCGTCTCCTGAACAATCTCTTTCGGGCACTACGCTTACCGGCAGAGCAAGCCGCAGATGAGTATCACGATCCCACCACTCTCGTGCCGGAAGCTGCCGAACTGTGGCAGAGTCTCGAACGTAATCCGCGGCTGTTCGATATGGCGACCAATCCCCTGCTATTGACCAGTATGGCGGTGTTGGTCGAAGGGCGTGAGCCGCTGCCGGTAGAGCGGGCCAAAATCTACGAAAAGCTGGTACGGCTGACGATTGAAGCTTGGCGCAAGGCGCAACTGAGTCGCGACCGGCCGGGGGTCGTGGTCAGACTGTTCGAGGAGAGTGACGACAGTGTGCGTCTGCGCTTGCAGTTGTTGGCGGCGGCGATGCTCGAAAAGGAGCAGCGTGAAGTGACCTTAACTCAGGCCCGCGAGGTGCTGCGGCCGGTCTATCGGGCAAATAACCCCGATTGGAATGACGAGCGGTGTGATGCGTATATCCGCGAGCTGCTCGCACAGCTTGCCTTGCATAGCGGGTTACTGCAAGCCCGTGACATCGACTCGCTCTTCAGTTTTGCCCATTTCACGCTACAGGAATACCTAGCTGCTCGTTATTACACCGAGCAAGGGCGTGACAAGGAAGAGAAAGTCCGCCGCCTGGTCGAGCGCTGGGCAGAACCGCGCTGGCGCGAGACGATTCTGCTGGCGATTGGTCACGAAGCGACCAGCGGCTCGCGTGAGACGGCGCAGCACATGATTAGGCAATTGCTTGCAACCGGCCATCCTGAAGCCATCATCCTGGCCGGTGATGGTTTGGACGAAGCGAATGCGCGTACTGTGGGTGAGCTAACCCCCCAGCGAGTTGAGGTAGCCAACCGCCTCCGCGAGCTTGCCGCGCTCACCCCGACCTGGCGAGAGGTTGCCCATCCCGATCCGGTGGTGCGTAACCGCGCCGCGCTGATCCTTGACCGGCTCGGCGAGGATGACGACCGCCCCGGCCTCGATCCAACCAGAGCCGACTACTGGGCCGAACGTATCGAAGCGGGTGAGTTCAGCATGGGCGATGACGAGGGTCTGCATGGTGGTGAAAAACCGCAATTCATCTACCGCATCAACCGCCCCTTTGCCCTGGCCCGCTTTCCGGTCACCAACCGGCAGTACCTGCGCTTCGTTGAGGCCTTGGCGGGGCACGGCGATCGGGCGGAGGTAAACGCTGCCCGGCAGGTATTGGCAGAATGGCAGCGGACTAAGTTGTCAGATGACATGCTACGCCCGAGTGTCTGGTCTGGCGCCCGCTACCGGTCGGGTGAGGGGAATCTGCCAGTGGCGGGCGTCACCTGGTACGCGGCCAGCGCTTTTGCCCGCTGGGTAGACATCTGGCTCCATACGATTGGGGTGCTGAGTACAGGTGAAGAAGTGCGCTTGCCCAGCGAAGCCGAGTGGGAGCGAGCGGCGGCCTATCCGGTCGTCTTACCGGCAGGTGCACCGCGGGCCGGGCGTCGCACCTATCCATGGGGCGAGCAGTTGACAAGAACGCCTGCATCGAGTATTGTATCAAGTATCGAAGCAAATGTTGCGCACAGTGAGATTGGCCAATCCTCGGTCGTTGGCATCTTCCCACACGGTGCGGCAGCCTGTGGCGCCGAAGACATGGCGGGGAATGTTTGGGAGTGGTGTAGTACGTGGTATGTTCCGTATCCATTAGGAGCAGATATTGAACCAGAAAGTTTTTACAATCTGACACGGTATAGAGCATTTGTGCTGCGCGGCGGCTCGTGGTACTACACTGCTGCGAATGCGCGTTGCGCCTACCGCCTCTACCACAACCCTGATTACGGCCTCGTCCATTGGGGTTTTCGTCTCGCCCGTTTATTCTCCTGAGTCTTTATGTCTTTTTGACTTTTTGTCATGATACAGTGTAAAGAGTTTTTGCTCCTCACTAGATCGATGCGATCGTAAGCAGGGGGTGTGGGGGACGGCTAGTCCCCCACCCGCAATGGAAGGTATGAAGTGAGTGTGCAGTGATGAAGACGTATCGGCAGTTGTATCCGCAGGTGTACGATTTTGAAAATCTCTACGCTTCCTACCGCGCCGCCCGGCGCGCAAAGCGTGGGCGGGCAGAAGTTGCCCGTTTTGAGGTTAGAGTTGAAGATGAGTTGTTCCGCTTGCAAGACGAGCTGCGTAACGAAACGTATCGCCCTGGTACGTATCGGAACTTCTACATTTACGAGCCGAAGAAGCGTAAAATCAGTGCCGCTCCGTTTCGAACTTCGTAGCGCATCGACGTTTGAAACGACCCGTAATGGTACCTTTCCAGCGTCGGCTGCGAATGCTACAAGGAGAATGCACCACAGCGAGCACAGAGAGCACGGAGAGGTGCGGAGGGTTTTATCAAACCTCTGTGCCCTCTGTGCTCTCGGTGGTAATCCATTCGTGATCGCTGCAATGGACTGCCTTCACGACCGTACCGTTAATTCCTGCCAGCGGCGACGCCACTGCTCAAGCCAGCTTGTACCGCGAAGTCGCCACGTGCCGACGATCCCGTAAGGCAGGAAGAGCACAATCAGAATGTAAACAATTCCGAAGAGTAGCGGCCAGCTTGGGCCGAAGAGCACATTAAGCCAGTACCCCAACAACTGGATAACACCGGCACCGAGCATTGGCCCGATCAACGAACCAACCCCGCCGATGATAGTCATGAGCAGGGCATTGATAGTGGTGGCAACACTGAGCACTGCGGGATTGGCATTGAGGTTCCACAGCGCATTGAGCGCACCGGCAAGCGCAGCCATGATCCCACTCACCGTAATAGCGATAAGCTTAAAGATCAACGTGTTGTAGCCCAGCACCTTCGCTCGCACTTCGTTATCGCGGATCGCCATCATCACCCGACCGGTCGGCGAGTTAACGATTTGCCGTGCGACGAGGTACATAGCAATCGCGAACCCCAATGCGAGATAATAAAAGCGCAGCCGTTCAGTCGTTGGGCTGATCCACGCCGGAACCGGGATACTCTGTAACCCATCTTCGGCGCCCGTCCATTGGCGAAAGTCGGTCGCCTCTGCCAGCAGAAAGAACATCTGGGCAAATGCGAGCGTGACCATTGCGAAGTAGACGCCACTCACACGCAACGAGAGGAGACCAACGATCAGACTCTGCACAATGGCGATGACAATAACGGCCACGAATGCCGAACCGAGGTCCCAGCCGGCGTGCTTAAGCAGGATCCCAATCGTATAGGCGCCGGTACCGAAGAAAAGCGCATGCCCGAACGAGAGAATACCGGTGTAGCCCATAAGGATGTCGTAGCTCATTGCGAAGACGGCCAGGATGAAGACCTGGATGAGCATACCCTGCCAGAATTTGGGGACGCCGCTGTCAACCGGTTGACCGGTGAGCATGGCAATCACATATGGAAAGATAACCAGGCCACCGATCAGGCTTAGGCCTGCCCATTGTGGTGCTTTGAGACGTGCCAGCATCAACTACTCCTTCTTGCCAAACAGACCTGCTGGACGCAGCAGGAGCACTAGTGCCATGATTAAGACGGTGGATGCGCGGGCAATGGAGGGTGAAAAAGACATTGCTTCACTCATCCACGGCAGTTGAATGCCGGTCAGAACAATCTGGTCGCCAAAGGCGCGGGATAGGCCAACGAGCAATGCACCGAGCGCTGCACCGGTGAAGCTCCCCATGCCACCGATCACGACGGCAATGAATGCCTGTAATTGAAATTCCTGACCGAGACCGGGGCTGATGCCAAGAAACGGCGCCGCAGCGACCCCGCCGAGTGCTGCCAGGCCGGCGCCGAGAGCAAAGACGAGGGTAAAGACGCGACGGACATTGATCCCCAGTGCTTGAACCATTTCACTGTCCTGAACGCCGGCACGAATGATCATCCCCAGCCGAGTACGCTGCAAGAGAATGGCAGTGCCGATGAACATGACGAGACCAAGCGCAATGATGAATACTCGATAGCTGGGAAAGGGACGTCCAAGCACATCAATACTCGCACAGTTATCTTGTAGCCAGGCGATCAGGTTTGGCGATGGACAGCCTGGCCCGCGTCGGCTAAACCATTCAGGGAGTTCCATAAAATAGCCACCCGGTCCCCAGATCGCTTTGACCAGTTCGGTACCCACGAAGACGAGGCCCAGCGTAACCAGGACCTGATAGATCGGACGGCTATACAGTGGGCGAATCAGGCTCCATTCCATGAGGCCCCCCAGTGCTGCACCACTACTGGCGCCAACCAGGAGAGCTAACAAGAAGCGAGTGTTCGAGTTAAGGCTTAGGAGCCAGCCCTCGGCACTCAGCCGGATTGGAGCAATGATAAGTGCTAGGGTAAGCATGCCAAGCGGTACGAGGAGTTTTGCTGACAATGGTTGTTGAGCGTGCTCTTTACCGACAAGAAACGCTATACCAGCGATAAGACCGGCCACTGCCAGACCCAATGTGCGAATCACGAAGATAGCGGTCGGCGCCTGAGCCTGCTCGGTTGGTATCCGTCCGCCAGAACTAAGCGCTGTGGTTGCCAGTGGCGCTAGCTCGAAGCCCCAGACTGCCATCATTGCCACGATAACGGCACCGATCCAGAACAACCAGCCTGGCGTCCTGATTCGCTTCACCGGTAGCCAGCCAGCCAGCAACCAACCGGCGACAACTGCGATAACGAACGGCACCGTATTCAACAGCAGGCGTGGATTGGCGTAAAGGGTAAAGCCAACATACGCCCCGATCATAAAGAGCGTGCCGTGGGCAAAGTTGAGCACATCCATCAGGCCAAAAATGAGCGAGAGGCCAGATGTGACCAGAAAGTAGAGCGCGCCTAGCGTTAACCCGGAAAGAAGAATACTGGCAAGGACCCTAGGCTCGTAAGTTGTGGTTGCCCAATACGCAAAAAGAATTATTGCCCCAATCCCGATTATCAGTCCACGACGATACTTGATCCATTCGATCATGCCAACCCTCATTCTTGCAGCATTGCTTTGTTCGTTTTTTTCAGCCAATGACCGTCTCCCCCTCGGTAGCACAGGTGTCAGGTTTTTATCGTTTCAATCCGGGCTATGA
Organism: Chloroflexus sp. MS-G; assembly: GCF_000735195.1. Taxonomy (GTDB): domain Bacteria; phylum Chloroflexota; class Chloroflexia; order Chloroflexales; family Chloroflexaceae; genus Chloroflexus. The sequence goes on along the minus strand of NZ_JPIM01000020.1, from coordinate 42,424 downwards.
TTGGCAAATAGTTCACCCATCGCACTAACTTCTTCTCTACCTGACACACACCGAATCCGACCGCGATCACACGCCATACGCTCAGGATGTACCACTACCCTGCTCCCAGATAGCGGTTGATCGTAGCGTGATCGTGTATCAGATCGGCCATCCGACCATGTTGAACGTTTCGACCATCATCGAGGATATAGTATTCGTCGGCCAGTTGGGCGGCCATCGCAAAGTTTTGCTCGACAAGCAAAATGGTCGTTTCGGTCGCCATCTGCCGGAGTGCGGCCATAATCTGCTCGACAATAATCGGCGCCAGCCCTTCGCTTGGTTCATCGATAAGCAGCAGACGGTTATCGGCTACTAATGCTCGTGCGATTGCCAGCATCTGCTGTTGACCGCCGGAAAGTTTACCGCCGGGGTGGCGGTAAAACCGCTTTAGGTCAGGGAAGAGGGTCATAATAAAATCACTGCGTCGCCTCAGATCGCCGCGTCGTCGTTCGGCCAGGCGAAGATTCTCTTCGACAGTTAGATCGCGAAAAATGGCGCGATGTTCAGGAACGTAGCCAACCCCGAGTTGGGCAATGGCGTAAGCTGGCTTCCCATGGATCGGTTCACCGGCCAGGCGGATTTGTCCACTACGCGGTGGGTTCAGGCCCATGATGGAACGCAACGTCGTCGTTTTCCCGGCGCCGTTGCGACCCAGTAAGGCAGTAATACTCCCGGCACGCACCTTTAGCGAAACCCCTTCCAGGATATGGAATTGCCCGATAAAGGTGTGAATATGTTCAACTTCCAATAGTACATCGCTCATTGCCGACCTCCGGTGAAGGTCGTTCCCAGATAGGCTTCGCGTACTACCTGATTGGCAGTGATCTCAGCCGGACTACCCTCAGCCAACACACGCCCCTGATGCATAACTGTTATTGTTTCGGCCAGACTCATCACCACTGACATATTGTGTTCGACGATTAAGATGGTTTTGTTCGTTCCTCGCCGAATCTGCCGCAGCAAATCGAGCAAGATCGGCACCTGTTCAGTCGCCATCCCGGCGGTTGGTTCATCGAGGAGCAGCACTTCGGCATCGCCGGCCAGCAAAATTGCCAGTTCGAGACGGCGTTTATCGCCGTGAGGTAGGGTGGCAGCGATCTGTAATGCTCGCTCGTGCAATCCGACCTGTTGCAGAGCTGTGTAGGCTTGCTCGGTATATCGGCGCAAATGTGTTGCCGGTTTCCACAAACGAAAGTTGTCGCCACCACGCGCCTGAGCAGCCAGTCGCACATTTTCCAGGACGGTCAACGTTGGAAAGATGTTGGTGATCTGAAACGAACGACCGATGCCGAGATGTGCCATCTTGTGCAGTGGGAGGTGGGTAATATCGCGATCACGAAATATCACCCGCCCACTTGTTGGTTTCAGGTAGCCGCTGATCAGATTGAACAACGTTGTCTTCCCGGCGCCATTCGGCCCGATAATGGCGTGCACACTACCGCTACGCACCTTCAGATCAACGTGATCAACGGCACGTAAGCTGCCAAAATCGCGGGTTAGCGCATGGGTTTGAATGATCCACTCGCTCACGAACACTCCTTCATTGCCAACCAGCACCGCGCACACCAATACGTGTGCGCGGTGTGCTCACATTGTTACTTGCAGCGTCCTAATGCTGCCGGTACTGCGCAAGGTGGTGCGGTCTGTTCTGGGGTAAAGAGCGTGACCAGCTCAAAGAACTTGAAATCGGGATCGGTCGTGTTGAGCAGACGTACCAGCGTCATCGGCTGTAATAGGACGTGGTCTTCTGGCCGTACCGTGTACTTACCCTTCGGACCATCGAACGTCATCCCTTCCAGAGCAGCGATCAATCCGTCGGCAGTCGGATCGCCGTTGGTCTTCTCAAGCGCCTTCACCAGCATTATCGCCGCATTGAAACCGCTCTCGGTGAACAGATCAGGTGGCACGCCGTATACGGCCTTGTGACGCTCAACCAGCCAGTTATTCACCGGATTATCAAACAGGCTATAGTGATAAACACTCACTCCCACAGAACCGATCGCATCAGCGTAGCCGTTCACCATCGTCTGGTTATCGCCAAAACCGGTTGCTACGGTCATGACATCGAAGACGCCCAGTTGTTGCATTTGTTGGAACATTGGCACGAAGCCGGTACCCGACCAGGTGACGATTAAGACTTCTGCCCCTGAGTCGAGCAACTGATTGATGTATGGCGTAAAGTCGGTGGTATCCGGTGGGGCAAAGACGGTACCGACACCTTCAGGCGTATCGTTGAGCACAAATTCGCCACCTAGCGCCTTCACCGTCAGATAGAATGCACCGGCTGAACCGCGCCCAAAGGCGTTATCCTGCGCAATCTGCACGAATTTTTTACCGGTTTGCAAGAGCGCAGCACTCATCGTCAATGCGTCTTGCACACTCGTGCGGCCGGCGCGGAAGGTATAGATGTTGAAGTTTTCGCCGGTAAGTGCTGGTGTTGCTGCCGGTGCGGCAATGTAAACAATCTTGTTTTCCGCAGCAACTGCCGAGACGGCCAGGGCCACCGGCGAGCTGGGTGAACCAACCAGCACATCGGCTCCATCACTCTCAATCGCCTCGCGTGCCAGCGAAACGCCGGTTTCCGGGTTGCTGGCAGTATCTTTTACCACGACCTTGATTGGGCGTCCGGCAACCTGATTGGTGCCGTTGGTCGCATACTCCAGCCCAAGCGTAAAGCCGCGTTCGAGCATTGGGCCGTAAATTGCCAGCAGCCCGGAGTTGTCGGTCAGCAGACCGACCACAATCGGTTCACCGGTCGATACCGCCGTGGTCGGGGCTGCGGTTGGCTCAGGTGCTGTGGTTGGTACGGCAGTTGGTTCGGGTGCGGCGGTTGGTGCAGCAGTTGGCGCAGGCGCTGTCGTTGGCTGCGCGGTTGATCCACCGCCACACGCACTCAAGGCGAGGACGAAGACTATCAGCAGGGTGATAGTCAGTTGACGGACGAGACGGACAGTTTGCATTGGTGAAACTCCTTTTTGATAGACATCTGCATTATTCCGGCGGGCAGTTGCCCGAACATAGTGACGATTCACGATTGTGGTACCATCACCAGCGCCTCGCCATCAACGATGAGGCGATTGTCGCTACCGGTACAGGTAGTACGTAGCGTGACCAGTGGTTTATCGGGTCGAATGTGGGTGATGGTGACCGTAGCGGTCAAGGTCTCACCAATCTGCGCAACATCAATAAAAGTGAACAACTGTCGGAGATAGACTGATCCGGCGCCGGGAAGTTCAACTCCCAACACTTGCGAAAAGAGTGCGCCAATAAGTGGTTCGGGAACGGTATGCTGAGGCTGATCGCCACAGAGGGCTGCATATTCGGCTACCAGTTGCTGATCAATAACCCGCTGCACACTCGCCTGCATTCCTACTGCCAGTGACGTCATAATTCTCTCTCCGTAGTTACGATCGCCCGTTGGCGATCCAGGAAGGCCTTTAAGCCAATGTCGGCCTCAATCGACCGAACGTGCGTACAAAAAAGTTCCCGTTCACGATGTAGCTCGGCGATGATCTGATCGCGCTCGGCCCAAAGCAAGCGGCGCGTCCATGCCACACTTCCCGGCATCTGCGTAGCGATCTGGTGGGCCAGGGCCTGTGCCTCTTCTGTAAGATGACCACTGGCCACAAGCCGATTGGCTAATCCCCACGTGACTGCTTCTTCAGCCGTGATCGGACGTTCGAGCAGGAGAATTTCGGTTGTGCGGCGATAGCCGATCAGGCGGGGTAAAAGGACTGTCCAACCGCCTTCCGGGCACAGACCAAAGGTCGTTGCACGAGAAGTAAAACAGGTTTTTGGCGTTACCAGAACGACATCGGCTACTAGCACTAACCCGATAGCACTCCCACTAACCGGCCCTTGTACAGCGGCAATCAGCGGAACCGGCAGCTCGATGCACGCAAGCATAACCTGATGCAACAGCCTAAGCACGTGGTCGGCATAGGCAACGCGATCGATCTGAGCAACCAGTTCAGCCAGATCGGTGCCTTCTGAAAAAGACTCACCGTTCGCCTGTAACACAACAGCTCGTAAACCGTGATGCTGGCGTACTTCGGTGAGTCGGCGTAACAGGATTGTCAACAAATCCGGATTGAGCCGGTTCTGCTGTTCGGGTTGGTTGAGCGTGAGTGTCATAATCGGGCTATGGGCAACCATGGTAACTGCGTCATTCATGCCCTTATCTCTAGTTCTGTCTCCCCGCCACAGGCCACTTTTCCATCTTGACGGGCAACACTCACCGCACAGCGGATCGTAGTTGCCTGTCGTTCTATCACTTCTACCTCAACCGTTACCCGATCGTCAGCAAAGACCGGATGCGTAAAGCTTAGCGTTTGCGTCCGCTGCACTGCCTGTGGGGCCAGCGTCCGCAGCGCTGCCCGTATATAGCCGTATAGCAGCATACCGTGGGCGATCGTGCGACCGAAACGGCTGGTAGCTGCCACGACCGGATCGATATGGATCGGGTTCGTATCACCACTGATCACTGCAAAGCGATTGATTTCCGCCTGTGTGATCGTGTGTGTGCGCTGATAGCGTGTACCTACCGGGAGCATATCCATTGTCAGTATTCCCTTCAGGAAGAACGAGCCTGCGCCAGATGCGGCAAGAGCAAGGCGAGAAAGCGATCAGGCGCTTCCAGATTAGCCGAATGACCAACGCCTGGAATAATCTGCGCTTCAACTCCAAGCGCTTCAGCCGCCCGACGTACCGTTTCAGTGGTGACCAGTGGATCAAGTTCGCCACCCATCACCAACGCTGGTACCCCGATCGTGCGTAACCGATCACCCGGTTTCCACTCGCGCAGGGCATCGATAGCGCCGTTGGCGGCGCTGAGCCGCTGACTGTGGCCGATCATGACCAATTCACGCCACAGGTCGTCTTCGGGCGCGGTGGGTGCCATTGCTTTAATCGCCTGCGCGAAAAAGTCGGGGTTATCTTTCAACAATTGCTGTCGGTCAGGTTGATAGACCTCATCTGGCATACCATCAACCCACGGCGGTGCGAGCACGGCAAGTGTGATGACTCGGTCGGGTTGATCGAGAGCCGCCTGCAAGACAATAGCTGCACCTAGCGAGTGACCGACCAGATGGCAGCGCTCGATCCCAAGTGCATCGGCAAATCGCCATAGATCGGCAGCCATTGATGACATCCGATAGTCGCTATCTGGTCCTTGCGTCGCCCCACGACCACGTAGGTCAGGGGCCAGGCCCCGGTAGCCGGCAGGCAGCCGTTCGAGCACACGCAGCCACCAGCCACTACTGGCCCAGTTTCCATGGACGAAGATAATCGGCTCGCCATCACCGACGTCGAGATAGTGTACGTTAAGGTCTCCGGCCTGTATTGTTGGCATAGCAAACCCTTTCACACGTTTGCCCGACTTTGTGGCGTGCTGCTGTTTCCCAGCACGCCACTGCGAAACCTATTCCTACCTATGACGGAGATGCTCGTGGAACGCAGCATTGAACTGATCAGGATGCTCGATATACGGTGTATGACCACACTCGGCGAAGACCAGTTCGCGGAATCGGCCACCGGCTGCGGTATAGCGCTCGAGCACTGCCCGCGTCTGACCGATCATCGGCTGTGGTGGATGGAGTTCTGCGCCGGGCCAGTTCGGTAAGACGCCGAGTTGACCGAGTGTGCCAACATCGAACAACGACATATCGCTGACGATCTGATCATCGGCGCCGCGTATCCAGAGAATCGGCGGCTTGGGATGAGCAGCGATAAAGCGTTCAACCGCATCACCGACGTAGAGTGGCGAGATCGCATTGATCGGTCCCCAGACCCCTGGTGCGACTCCTGGCCAGTTTGGTGAGGGTTTGAAATCGCCAGGGTACCGTTGGGGGCCAACCTTCTCGCTCAACATCGCGGCCAACAGCGCCTCTTCGCGGGCCGGACGGAACGGCGGTTTCCAGTAGTACGTGTTCATCACCACCCGTGGCGCTGCCGGCCCTGCTTCTTCGGTTGTATCACCGGCAGCCATCCGTTCAACAAATGTCTGATTGACTGTGCCACCACCTGATCCGGCACCATCTGGCCAGCAAAGTTCGCCGTTCAACCCTTTACACCCCCCGAAACCGTAGGGTGAACCGGTTGCAACCAGCGTAGCCGTTTTGATCCGCTGGGGCGCTGTGGCGATCAGATTGAAGAGCACAACTCCACCTAGCGAATGACCAACCGCATGACAACGGTTGATCCCTAGGGTGTCGAGTAACGCAAGCAAATCATCGACCCAATCACCGCAGCCACGAGTCGCGTCAATGAGTAGGTCTTCGGTTTCTCCATAGCCCCGCAGATCGGGTGCAATCGCCCGAAAACCATCTGGTAATGCGAGCATCGTCTCTTCCCAGAAGGTGGCCGACGAAGCATTACCATGAATAAAGAGCACCGGTTCACCAGTCTCAGGGCCACTGCTCAAAACGTGCATTTGGATACGGCTGGTCGCGACCATTGTTGACGTAATACCGGGCAAGGTGGGAATCTTACTCATATGTATCTCCGCTCTGTTATTGCAACTGTTGAAACATCCGCTTCAGAGCCTGCTTATCGATCTTACCGGCACCGGTCTTGGGTAATTCGGGTAAGGTCACAATCCGTTTCGGTAGCTTATACCGGGCCAGGCGCAGACCTGCGAAACTCAGCAATTCCTGGTCAGAAAAGTCCCGATCAGGACGCACGACCACCGCCGCCCAGCCAACTTCACCCCAGTGCGGATCGGGCATGCCAACCAATGCAACTTCGGCAACGGCCGGATGGGCGGCCAGAACACTCTCCACCTCTGCCGGATAGATGTTTTCACCGCCGGAGATAATCACATCTTTCAACCGCCCGACAATCCGATAGCAACCATCAGCATCAAAGCAAGCTAGATCGCCAGTCCGCAGCCAGCCATCGACGAAGGCCGCCGCTGTTTCAGCCGGCTTACGCCAGTAACCAGCGCAGACATGCGGGCCACGGATTTGCAACTCACCGATTTCATCAGGCCCACACTCACGGCCATCGGCGGCAACGACGCGCAGATCGATAAACATCAATGGATAGCCAACGGCTCCTGGCTTCACCCGCACCAGTTCAGGCGGCAGCCAAAAGGTATTTGGCCCTGCCTCCGTCAGACCATAACCGGTCTTGAAATCAATGCCGCGCTCCCAGAAGGCATGGAAGACCGGTTCAGGGCATGGTGCGCCACCGCTGATCACGATCCGCATCCGGCTAAAATCAACTGTCGGCCAGCGCGGATGCTGCTGCATAGCGATAAACATGGTTGGCACACCAAAAAAGAGCGTTGCCGGTCCGTGGTCAATTAGATCAAAAACCTGATCGACATTGAAGGTACGGCACACAATCGAGGCGCCGCCAATCTGAACCAATGGCGCTGTAAAGACATTCAGCCCACCGGTATGAAAGAGGGGTGCATTGAGGATCGCGACATCATCAGGGCGAAGACCCCAACTCATAACGGTATTGACGGCATTCGCAGTAATACTGCGGTAGGTGAGAATTGCGCCTTTAGGAGTACCGGTGCTGCCACCCGTGTAACAAATCACCCACGGATCGTCCCAACTGAGGGGAACTGGCGTGAACTGAGCTGGCAACCCGGCACGTTGATCGATGGTCGGATCGGACGGATTGGCCGGCGGTGCCGCATCAATCGCCAGCCAATGGGCAACGAACGGTGTCTGAATGCGTAGGGCCAGCGTTGTTGCAACGTATTCAGGCCCATACGCCAGTACTTTTGGTTCGCCGTCGGCAATCAGATCGCGCAACTCAGGGATGGTAAGCCGCCAGTTCAGTGGTTGCAGAATTGCGCCCAGTTTTGCGCATGCAAACCAGAGATCGAGCAGATCAACACAATTTTGGGCCAGCGTTGCCACCCGATCACCACGCGAAACTCCCAACTCGCGCAGCAGATGAGCGGTACGATTTGCCGTCTCATTCCACTCACGGTACGTAATCGGTCGCATACCGTGCTGGGCATCGAACAACGCCACACTGGTCGGTGACAGTTGGGCGCGTCGACCGAGCCAATCGCCAAGATTCATCACTTCCATGTGTCAACTGCGGCGTCACCGCCGCGATAGCGCAGATGCGCAGCTTACAGCCGGGGATTTGCCGTTAAGGGTAGCAGGTGCGGGTTGCGCGGCGGTAACAAATCGGTAACAGGAAGTGGAGGATGGTTAGGTGTATAGGGAAAGCGGTATGGAATCTCTTTGTCCAAAATGGTGTATACTATTTTCGTTTCTCCAACCAAACCATGAACGATACAGAGGTAATTGTATGCGGTACACTGTTCCGTTTGTTCGCCCTAGTCCTTTGCTTTGGTTGGTCGGTCTGTTCCTTATTATTGCAAGTCAGGTACGTTTATTCTCAATACCCAACCTAGTTTTACCAACATCTAAAGAACCGTTATTTGCTCGTAGCGACAGTAATTTCTTTATTGAGAATCATGGTTATTTTCCTAATGATTTTGCAGCAGTAGTATTAGCAAAGGATGCTCTATTAGGCGTTAGTCGAGATGGTCGGCTCCACTTCACAGTAAAAGGTGCACCACCGCTGACAATGAGCTTCTACAGCGATGGGTTTACTGCTCAAGCCGAAGTTACACTCATCGACCCACTTTCAACCAAGATTTCGTTCCTTAGAGGCAACAATCCCAACCAATGGCAATCGAATGTTTCGGTGTGGTCGCGTGTTCGGATTACAGGGTTGCTACCCCAACTCACGCTTCTTCTATCTTTTGAAGAGCGACGCTTCCAGATAGAGGCAATTCCTGATGGCACTCCTAACTTGAACACGGTACGTTTGCATATTACAGGAGGTACAATAATTGGAGTTACTGGTGGCGAACTAGCTGTGAAGGTAGGCGAACATCTTGTGAATTTACCGCTACCGGTGGTAGATAAAAGATTAGGTCGCGCAGTACGATTTCTAGCGCCAACAGTGACAGATGCACACGAGATGAATGCTCCATTCATATTGTCAGACGCAGCGAGGCCTGTACATCGGACAACATCACCAGTCAGTGTGTCACATTTGTTGGGAGCAAGTACATTTTTAGGGAGTCCAGGAAGCGGGCCCGCTGATGAACTTGCCAGTGCCGTTGCGTTGGATTCGCAGGGTAATGTTTATGTTGCTGGAGAAACCGATTCTGCTTCTTTCCCAACGACTATGGGATCAGCATACACCAGCTACAATGGTGGTGATCGTGATGTTTTTATTGCTAAGTTAAGTAGTGATCTAACTACACTTATTGCTGCTACTTTTCTTGGCGGAAATAATTCTGAAAAAAGTAATACGATCGGTATAGATTCACAGGGTAATGTCTATGTGGCTGGTTACACCGAATCTGTTAATTTCCCAATGACTGCAATCTCAATAGATGCGAGCCATAATGGTTCAGAAGATGCGTTTGTTGCGAAGTTGAGCAGTGATTTAAGCACACTAATCACTGCTACTTTCATCGGAGGCGACAGCAATGAAGCGGTCACAGATCTCTACTTTGACGCTCAGAGTAACATTTATGTAGCAGACTATACTAGATCTACCAACTTTCCAACCACGACAAGCACGACTCATTATGGGGAAACTGATGCGTTTATCGCCAAATTGAACAGCGATCTGAGCACCCTTATCGCTGTTACCCTGCTTGGTGGGAGTGTAGATGACGGAGGAATTACTACTGTTGTCTTGGATAGTAGTGGGTATGTATATGTAGCAGGTGATACCTATTCTGCTGACTTTCCGGTAACTTCAAATGCAGTGGACACAGGGTACAATGGCGATCGAGATGCGTTCATTGCCAAATTAAGCAATGATCTAAGCAATCGTATTGCTGTCACTTTCATCGGTGGAAGCGATTGGGATGAGGCTACCACTATTACTTTAGACGATCAAGGTGGTATCTACATTGCAGGCAATTCAGTAATTTCCCAACAACTTTAGGCGTGGTTGCTCCCTTCAAGAATAGCTTTAGAGACGCATTCATTGCCAAGTTAAGTAATGATTTGAGTGCCCTGACTGCTGCAACCTTTCTCGGTGGGACTGGTAGTGATTTTGCTATGGCACTTGTACTTGATAATCAAAACAATATCTATGTGGCAGGTTATACTTCTTCGCCAGACTTTCCAATTTCAGGAGGGACAATCGATCCAACCTACAACGGCAATGTTGATGGGTTCATTGTCAGGTTAAGTAGCGATCTGAGAAAACTGTCCGCTGCTACTTTCATCGGTGGGAGTAATCAGGAAACTGTTACGAGTATTGCATTGGATACTCAACAGAACTTATATGTAGTAGGAATGACGTCATCGGCAGATTTCCAGACGACTTCAGAGGTATATGACCCGACGTATAATACGGCGTCTGATGTATTTATTAGCAAGCTCACACTTCCTTTTAGTCTTTACATCCCACTAACAGTACGCTGAGGAGTGGTGAAGGACAAGATTCTCAACGATACAGCGGCATAGTGGTACTACTATACCTGCCGCTGTTTTCATTGTTTTTTGTGCTTTGCAAAGCGTATGGATCACTTACCTGAAAATGTTATGGTGGTACCACTCTATCTAACTGCTCCTTTCTTTGTCTGTCATGCTTTTCAAATCACAGTCGTCCACTGCATCTGCGGGACAGCGGCCTGTGCATCTGGTAGACATGATCTTCGTCAGAGTTTTGCCTCTGGTGCGTCGGTGACACCCAGCAGAGAACGCTGAACCCTTCCTCTCTTGTCTGCGGTTCAGCTTGACAGAACTGGTATAACATTCCAGAGTAGCAGGATGATAGACAGTTCGCCCAGATAGGGCTGGTATGGACAGGCTTCTCCTACTTGAGGATGAGCACGTCGCTGTGCGACTCCATGACCGTCGCTTCTACGGGTACGTGGAAGGGACAGCCGCCACATCAATCTACCGTCGAGGAACCCACCCTGACCGGTAAGTTGACGAGGAAGATCGGTAAACCTTGTTATCCCCACTTTACATTGCTCATCATCCGTGAACAGTTCGAGGTTCGCGCTGGGGAGCGCTAGATTGCCTCACCTTTCTCCTGGCGCTCTGCTTCTGCTCTCACGGTGTGAGGAAGATCGTAGCGGGATAGGAACTCGCACCTACCGCTCGCTCCTCTATCCTGCATTTCTGCCGGGTTAGAATAGAACCGCACGGCCGTGGCAACGAACGTGGTACAATGCGGCGGTGAGAAAAACAAGGAATGTGCGCTATCTGCACATATTGGGCGATGCGATGACACCTTCACTCTTAAAACGACGAACTGAGATTACAACCAATCTCCAGACCCATCGTGTATCCGGTGTTGTGCTGCCGATGCTCTGGCTGGCAATCGTTACGGTTGCTGTACTCGTCGTGAGCTACGCAGTGCGTCCAGCGGTGTTTGTTGATGTTGGGGATAACCGTGATAGCGCGTTTTTAGTGCGATTTAACGCCCGTGAAATTGATGCGGCTGGTCCATTTGAGCGATTTGAATGGCCGGCAGGTGCGGCAACGGTAACGATCCCTGGTCAGCGCAAAGGGGTATGGCTGGCGCGGATTGAGGCACGGCCGGAGGCTGACCCGATCATCTTACAACGTGAGTCGGCAGCAGCAGTGAATGGCGTGCGTGTCGAGATGCCGCGCCGGAACGGGCGTGAGATGTTCGTAAAGATTCCAGCCCATATTGCGGCAGCGCCGACCCTGACCTTTGAATTGGTTTCAGCATTGGTCGGTGGCGAAACACCGCCTGCTGGTGTGCCGTTAGCGGTTGAATTGGCACCTGCCCGTACTTATCGCTGGAGCACCGACCAGAGCGAGATATTGTTTCCGCGTCTAGGGCAGGGAAGCTGGATTTTGCGACTCGATGCGGTCGTTGCCCACCCTGATGGTTCGCCGGTGAATGCGCGGCTGCAAGTAAACGGGGTTGAACTGGCCCGTTTGCCTGAACAACCGCAGATGCGACGATTACAACTCCTGATCCCAGCGTCATTGATGGGGAGCGGCGACCTGCGGATCTCGTTACAGGCTAATCCGTACCGCGATCCGCGACCGTTAGGGGTGTTGATTGCCGATCTGGCGATTGTTCCTGCCGATAGCTCGTGGTTGACAATCTTGATCCCACCTCCAGCCGCCCTCGGCCTGGCACTATTTACCGTTATCGGTCTGTTTGGCTGTTTCGCCTTACTGACCGTTGACATCAAGCGCCGTTGGTGGCTCGATGCAACCGGTTGGGCAACAGCCGGCCTGACACTGGTTGTCGCAATGGCAGGGTGGGCAATCGTCAGTTATCGTTTTCCCAGTGGGCAAATGATCGACCGTCTAGCCGCATTGACGGTACTGAGTCTGGGATTAATGCTATTAATGCGTCCACTTACGCACTGGTTGTTTCGACAGACGGGGGTGGCGGTATCGTCTGAGTTTACCGCCGCACTGTTGATCGTCTTCCTGATCGGATTCTGGCTCAAAGGCATTGGCATGCTCTACCCCTATTTTGTCGGGATCGATGTCTTCTGGCATATGGATAAAGCACGCCGCATCATATTCGATGGTGCGCTGCCGCTCTACTATGGTGTGAATAGCCCGCTCAATGAGACCACAATGCCGGTAGCCGAGTGGGGACGCAACCCGCCGGTGATTCCATATTCACCCTGGTTTCATATCCTGGCAACAAGCTACGTGATCTTTCCCTGGCCGATGGAGACGACGGCGAATTTCGTTAGCCTGCTGATGGATATGTCGCGCGTAGTGCTGATCGCAGCAATTGCGCTCAAGGGTGGTTTTTCGCAGCGAACGGCACTGCTGGCCGGAGTGACCTATGCAGTGCTACCGGTAACCTTTTTGCTCCATATTTGGGGGAATGTACCGACTTCGGCCGGTCTGTGGCTCAATCTGCTTGTGCAGACGGCGATTCTACTGGCATGGGATCGTCTCGGTGAATGGCGAGTCCAGGTTTGGTTTGTTCCACTGCTCGTTCTTACCTTTCTCGTCTACACGGTCACCGGTGTCTTTACTGGTGTCTTCCTGGTCATTCTGACGCTGTTGGTCTGGCTGAATGCGCGACGCGGCGCCGAGTGGCGGGCGTTGTTGGTAGGGTTGCCTCCACTCTGGGTTGCGACAGCCGCTGCTCTTGGGCTGGCAATCGCGATCTACTACGGACAGTATTTTCTTCCTATTGTTGAGCGAACAGTGCCGTACCTGGCAACGGTCTTTACCCGTGGGCCGGAGACGGTTGGTGTTTCACGACCGCCATTCCTCGAATATCTGTGGTCATTTGTGCCACATCTTGGCTATCATATCTGGCCGAATCACTACCTGTATTATGGCCTGGCTATTCCACTGATCTTCTTCTTGCCGGGCTATTGGGCGATGCGTTCACGACCGCTGCTCTGGCTGGTTGCTTCAACCTGGGGCACGGTTGCGCTGCTCTTCTTGCTGGCCGGTTATCGCATTTCAATGGTTGATAAGCAACTGTTCTATCTCATTCCCCTGATCTGTCTGGCATGGGCGATTATTGCCGAACGCCTGTGGGAGCGCCAGGCGAGCCGACTGTTTGTACTTGCGACGCTCTTGCTTTCGCTGGGAAGTGCGCTCTGGTTGTGGATCATGCGAATCAGTATTTCACCGGTACAGAATTAGGGTCTTGACGGTATGAGCGATCCAAGTCAAACGATCGATGAACAACTGGCTGCGGCGATTGATCCGTGGCTCCAACATATGACCTGGCGCCGTGACTTTAGCGCGTGGCGTGAGCGTCGGTTACATCAAGAGCGTTATCAAACCGAACGCCTGGCCCAGGTTCGGCGGGTGATGGGTGAAGTGCAATCGCTACGTATCCTCGATCTGGGAGCCGGCATGGGCGGCTTTGCCGTTGCCGCATCCCTGGCCGGGGCGCGGGTTACAGCGTGCGAGTACAACCCTGACTATTGTCGAATTATTCGGCTGCGGGCGGCGCGTTACCGGTTGTCTCTACCGATTATCAATGCTGCCGGCGAAGCCTTACCATTGCCCCATGCGGCGTTTGATCTGGCAGTCGCGTGGGATGTGCTCGAGCATGTCAATGATCCCGTTGCGGTCTTACGCGAACTGGCCCGCGTGTTGCGGCCAGGTGGTCATGCGTTGATAACGGCAATTAATCGCCGGGCCTGGATCGATCCGCATTACCACATGCGAGGGATCAACTGGTTGCCTAGACCACTGGCTGAATTGGTGATCGAGCTGCGTGGCCGCACGAAACGAGGGGCTGCCTTTCGTGATATGCAGCGGCTGAGCGAAATGCACTACTTTCACTACCACGATCTGGTGCGTCTGTGCAATCAATTGGGCTTTACCGTGACCGATTTACGAGAACAGGCGTTGCTGGCCGGTCAGTTGCCGAGTCGAAAACCACTACGACGGGCGATGCGGCGCGTGTTGCGCCGGATCGGGCTTGAGCAGACTGCCTATCGCTGGCAACGGCGTTTCTACGCCGGTATGTTCGAGCTAGATTTGCGCAAGGAGGGCGTATGACGATCCGGCGTCCGTCGTTAGCGACTCAGGTGTCGCAGGCGGTGTTGTGGAATACCCTCTTTGCACCGTTACGATTACTGGCTGAAGTCATCGCCACGCTGATTAAGCTCAATCAACTTTCTCAGGCTGGTTTCGGTATCATTACTCTGGTACGTGGCGCCAGCAATCTGTTCGGCACTGCGCTCGATCTGGGGATTGCCCGTGCTCTCCCGAAGTATATTCCTGAAACCGAACGAACCGGAGGCGCACGGGCAGCACGGCGTCTGTTTCTTCTGGTCGCTAGCTTGCAGTTGATGATTCTGGTTATCATTGCCACAGGTTTAGCCCTGGCGCACCGTCAGATCGAAGCGTATTTACAGGGTCTGTTACGCGGTGAGGTGAGTGTCGAAGCTGCTGCACGAGCAGAGCTGAGCCAGTTTGTGGCCGAGTTCCACTGGTTTATCATCGCAGCGATTGTTATCTTGCTGGGGCTGGGAGCACTCTACGACTTGCTCATGGCGGTACTGAGTAGCTTCTTTCGCCAAAAGGCCTGGAACAGTATTACGTTGGTAGCCGGATTGCTCCCGCAGGTGCTGGTTGTGATCGCCATCCTGGTTCTCCCTGACCGCTGGGATATTCCAGGTGTGTTGATCGCGATGATTGTTGCACCGGCCATTGCCGTGATGCTGGCTGGCTGGCAAGTCTGGCGTTTACAGTCTGGTCTAACCGGCGAACCTCGTGCAAGCCTGCTTGCCGATCTGCGTGACGGATTACGTGATTTATGGCAAGCCCTGCCGCCTGGCTTCATCCGCTATGCCGGTGTCTCGTATTTAATGACAGCAACCGATTTCATTGCCAGTTTTGAGTTTATCAATTTTTTCAACCGTGATATTCGTGATGTTTCGTTACTGGCCGCCGGTGCATTGCTGGTGCGTATGTCGCTCAGCTATCTCTACACGCCGTTAGTCGGCGTGCAGGTACCACTCTTTACGCGGGTACGTCAGGGTGAAGGTGGCACTACCAATGGCGCGTACCAGTCGCTGATCCGCTTGCAGTTGTTGTTGATGGTACCGGGAGGTGTTGGTTTAATCTTGTTAGCTGCACCGGCGTTACTGGTCATCAGTCCGCAATATTTCGACGCTGCGCCAATCGTGTGGGTATTGACCCCATGTCTGTTTGGCGAGAGTATGCTGACCACTGCTCATAATGCGCTGATGGTCAATGAACGTCTCAAAGTGGTGGTTGCTGCTCGACTGGCAGCGCTACTCACGGTGATTGTGCTTGCATTCTGGCTTCCGGCTCAGTTTGGCCTAATCGGGATGGCGCTGACCTTCGGGCTGGCACGGATAGCCGCTGGTCTCTGGGTGACACTGGCTGGCATGCGTTATCTAGGGCTGCGTTGGCCGTGGCGCTTTACTTTGCGGGTGAGTGGGGCGACTGTGCTAATGACTATCGTGGTTGCTGTCTTGCGTGACCTGATCGTTGTACCAACCGGAACAGTTGATCTGATCGCACGCCTGGGGCTGGCTATCCAATTATTACTGTTGGCGGGTATCGGCGCATTGTGCTTTCTCGTTGCCCTGCGCCTGTTCGGTGGATTGGAGCAAGCTGATCGCACGCAAGTGCTCCAGTGGCGCATCCCCTTCCGCCAATTGCTGCAACGCCTGATTTGAGGATTGACCATGATACGCGGCGACCAACGCCTGATGACGGTGATCATCCGTCCATGGCTTGTGCTAAACCATGCCCAAAGAATCGCTCTGCTGCAAGGATTCATGGCATACCTGACAATCGCCCTGCTGATTGTTGGTGTCAATTGGTTAATGGCGAACGTTGCTCGGCCATTAACCCTGGCGCCGGCGAGTGTCAGCCGCTGGCTTATGGTTGGATTAAACCAGGTTGAACCGAGTGAATTTGGCGATTTTCGTTGGACAACTGGCGAGAGTCGGTTGTGCATTGAAGGTGTTGGCTACGCATCACGTAGTCTGGTAAGTGTGCGGTTGGCGGGGGCGTATGCACGCTCACTTGGGACAGAAACGGTGACACTGATTGCCGGTCGTGCAGTACCGGTAACAGTAGCGCTGGCGCCAGAATTGCGCCGTTATACGCTCTTAACCGGCGTTGATCAACAATCGGCTACGCCTGTCTGCCTCACTATTCAGAGCAATGCAGTGCGTGATCCGAACAATCCCCGCTGGTTGGGTGTACCGTTCTACGGCTTGGAGGTACAGCCACTACCGGCGGCTGCGCCGGTGATCCCTGATCCAATTTCACTGGCGATCGGTCTTGCTCTGGCGCTGGGATGGCTGACCATTCTCCATCTGAGTGGCGTGCCGCTTCTGGTAGCAACGACGATGGTTGCTGTCGGCATTGGTCTGGTTGGGTATAGTCTGATCAGTGGTCTGGTGCCGTTTGGGGTTGGTACGCTACGCTGGTCATTACCAACCGTTGTTGGTATCTGGCTCGGTGGAGCTGGATTACTGGTCACCCGCTCTCGCCGTCTTCGCCAGAACCGGTTTAACGAGTTGCTGGCTACTCTCTTCTGGGGTGTGGTCATATTGGTCACATTCTGGCTCTTACAACAAATCAGCGGTCATCGTGGGGTCTGGCCGCTTAAGTCGCGGATCGACCCGTCGTTTACCTGGTGGGTATTCGTCCCAATCGTGCTAGCCATCGGCTGGTTTGCACTTGGATTACGGTGGCTGACCCGTCCGCTCTCGGCAGGGTTGGTTGTTATCTATACGCTGGGCGGAGCACTGGCATTACCGGTTTTATTTGACATAACCGTTCATGGTGTAGATGCACCGATTGCGCTCTTTCGGGACAGTCCTTATGAATATCTGCGCGATACTCCGCAGGTCGCCGGTGATCCACTTAGATTTCTGGCAAACTTTGAGACGATTGCACCGAGACTGTCAGTGCACGGTAGTACCCATCCGCCAGGCGCTATCTTGTTTTTGTGGCTAATCGAACAGATATTTGGACCAGGAGCAGTTGCTACCAGTTGGATCACTATCGGACTGACAGCCCTCATCCCGCTGGTTGCGGTCTGGCTGGGTTGGCAGATCGGTGGCAGTCGTCTAGCTCTGGCTGCCGGGATGTTGGCCGTAGTGTTGCCTGGTCAGATGATCTACGGTGTCACGTCACTCGATGGCGTTTTCAGCCTGCTCATTGCTGCTGGCGCAGCCGCATTTTTCCTCGCGCTTGAACCGCCGTACCGGGTATGGCTCGCAGTAGTGGCCGGTCTGTGCATCGCAGCGGCTCTGTTTATGACCTATGCAACCACGCAACTCTTCTTCTTTGGTGTAGCCGCAGCCAGCTTTGCCCTCGCCCGTTATATTCCGCACATGGGTTGGCGTACTGTATTGGTCGGGGTTGTCCGCCAGGGAGCAATAACTGCTGGGATCATTATCGGTATCTACCTCATCCTCTTCATCGCTACCGGTTTCAACGTGATCAGTGCATCACGTACTGCGACCCAGATCAACGGCGAAATGATGGGTCGCTTTCGCGAATATGGGCCACCGCCTACACCATTTCTGCCACCGAGTTACGACTACTATCTACGGTTTGCCGCTGCTAATCTGGTCGCATATCTGGCGTTTCTTACCCCTTGGGTATTGGCGGCACTGAGTAGCCTTTATGTGAAGGCGGGTACGGTAGGCTGGCGTCCGTTATGGGCTGCATTATTGGGATCGTTGGGCGTGTTAGTCATTGGGATGTGGTTGAGTGGTCTGTTTAACCGTGAGGTCGAACGAATCTGGATGTTCACCTATCCGTTTGTCGCCGTACTGGTTGCCTGTCAGCTTGGAGACGGGTCAGTGACGCAATTTCGTCGGCGTCTGATCGTTTATCTGGGGCTAACCCTGGCATTCTTCGTCATTATGAAGTTAACGCTCTACACGATCTGGTAAGCTATGCGTATTGCCCTTTACAATCTGACAACGACCACCAGAATTGGCGGAGTTGAGAGCTTTGTCTGGGATCTGGCCCGTGAGCTGGCGAAAAGAGGCCATGCAGTTGATATTTTGGGTGGGGTCGGGCAACGACGTGAGGCCGCGCCTGGAGTCCGTGTCTACACCTTTCCCTACATTTCACGGCGGATTTGGCAAGCGTTGCCGCCGCTACGACGTGCCTACGCTGAAGCCAAGCTTCTCGAGCGGTTGACAATGGCGGTTGCCGCGTTGCCAACACTGGTACGTGGGAAGTATCAGATTATTCACTTGCAAAAACCGTATGATCTGGCGCCTGCTTTGCTGGCGCGACGGCTCAGTGGGGCACGGGTGATTCTTGGTTGCCATGGCGAAGACTTCTACCGTGGCGACCGATGGCTGGCCCGCCAGGTTGATGGTGCCGTTTCTTGTTCACGCTTCAACGCCCAAACCATCGCTCGTCGCTACGGTTTTACGCCGGAAGTGGTTTTCAACGGGATCGATACGAGTCTGTTTCACCCGCAACCACCCGATCCAACGCTGCGGACACGTCTCGCTTTGCCGCCGACCGCGCCGTTATTGCTGTTCGTCGGTCGGTTGCAGCCGTGGAAAGGAGTTGAGACGGCGATCCGGGCATTGACCCAGATCGACGATGCGATTCTATTGATTGCCGGTGATGGTGAAGACCGGCCACGCCTGTCAGCGCTTGCGTATGAGCTTGGGCTGGTCAATCGGGTACGCTTTCTGGGGAATGTACCCAGACAGCAACTGCCAACGTTCTATGCCTCGGTTGATCTGCTGGTAGCAACTAGCCACGCGAGTGAAACCTTTGGGATTGGTCCGGTTGAAGCACAGGCCTGTGGTCTCCCGGTTGTGGCCACTCGTTTCGGTGGCTTTCCTGAGGTCGTGGCCGATGGTCAAACCGGGTTGCTGGTCCCACCGCGTGATCCGGAAGCACTGGCGAATGCGGTAAACTCGTTACTGAGCGATCCGGTGCGACGGGCAGCGCTTGCCGCCGCCGCACCAGTCTGGGCAGCACAGTTTGCCTGGCCGGCAATTGTGGATCGGATTGAAGCAGTCTATCGAGCAGTGCTGCAAGAGTCAGCACAACAACACGCTTGATACAATAGAACAACATTCCTCTCTGCCAGCGGGGGAAGTACGGAAGTCGGATACGCGAACGAGCACCGGCATTCGCTGCTCCCGATTCTACAGGCAGAATGCGTGATGGCGCAAATGGATTGACTATCTCGTGAACACGGTATGCGCATTCTGATTATTGGTTTGGGTGGCGTCAGCCGCAATTTTCGGAACTGGCCTGAACGCACGTTAGGTCAGGCTCTGGTCGCTGCTGGTCATGAAGTGATGGCGCTCACATACTGGCAGCCCGATCAACCACATCTTGGTCTTTCGGCACGGGTTGAGGAAATCGACGGGATCATTGTGCGACGGGTGCGTCCGCAACTCTGGCCTGGGTATGAAACCATTGCTGCCCTTGAGACGCTACCACGCCCGGACATTGCCCATGTGATTCACCCCCGTAACGTATTGGCTTTGCAGGCGGTGCGTTGGTTGCGCCGATGGGGTATTCCGATAGTGTGGACCTGGCTCGGCCCGTATCATGATCGTTGGCTGGTTGCTGACCGTGAGCGTCCTTATGAGTCATCGGTGCACCCCGAACGGTTAATTTACTCATTTCGGCAACTCATCCGGCGTGGATTGCAAGATGGAAACTGGCGTGATCACTGGCGAAACTACGCCATTCACCGTCCCCTGCGTGATGTCACTGCCTTCATTCCCTGTTCACATCATGAGGCGCAGGTACTGCGTTCTCTCGGTTTTACGCAACCAATGACCGTCATTCCGCTCTGGCTCGACATGGATTTTATGACCGGCCCATCACCGGAGCTAGCGTTGAATGTAACGCCACCAATCATTCCTTACATTGGACAACTAACTCCGCGTAAGGGTTACGATCTCCTGGTGGCAGCGATGCCAGCAGTGATTGCGCGTTACCCGCAAGCCAGTTTTGTCTTTGTTACTCATAATCCTGCTCAGCGCACCGAATTACAACGTCTTGCCGAGAAGGCTGGTGTGGCTGCTAATCTGCACTTTCTTGGTACTCTGAGTGAAGAACAGAAGCTGGCGCTCTTGCGGGCCAGCGCTATCTTACCTTTTCCATCACGCTACGAGGGGTTCGGTCTGCCCATCCTGGAGGGTATGGCCGCCGGCGTACCGGTTATCAGCACTGACATCCCGGTGATTAATGAACTCATTCGCGATGGTGAAGATGGGCTACTCGTGCCCTATAACGACGCGGCTGCGTTAGCGAACGCCATGCTGCGGGTGCTTGATGATGCCGCGTTACGTACTCGATTGATAGCCGGTGGTCAACGGGCAATGCGTGAGCGCTTCGCACCTCAACAGTTGGTTGCTCAGGTATTGGCGACCTATCAACGGGTACGGGAGTAAGAGTTTTCGATGTTCGGTTGTGGTCGCGAACTTCCCTTTCATATTCCCGTGTGGGAGGGAAAGAAGGGGGTTGGGGAAAGGTGAGCAATGCTCTAGGCGTGATGATAAGACGTGCGCTACTTCTATACGATCACCTGGGTGCGTGGCTAGAACCCATCGGTTAATCAGTACGCAATTGCGGTCGGGTTGGGAACCCGACTCTACGATGCGGTGACAGGTATGAGAGGGAATAGGAGTGGATGAGGGAAACGGATTTGTAACCCACCGCAACTGTCCCTCTATGTCCCTTATAGGAGAGATAATACGTCGGTTAGAAGGTTTGTACACCGTTAAGCCCCCCCCTGGTATACGGAAGTAGGGATTTGCAACGTTTTCATACCACCCAGCAGCAGTTTGGAGCGCAGGGAGCGGAACGTGAAACGAGCGCAGAAACATGCGCAGCAGCGGCAGCTTTCTATTCAAAAAGTGGTTGCGACCAGTATCCTCGTGAGGATGCCGATGGTATCCGTTAGCGCAGGGTAGGGGGCCAACCCGCCCCCGCTGGTGTGCTCCTATGCGCGCCAATGTCTTCTCGTCACATAACGCGGGCCGGAGGCCCGCGCACCCGGGTCACTGCGGGAGTCATCGGTAACAGAAGGGTGATGGGTGTTGGAATCGCTCTGCTGGTGAACCGTATCGAACGTACTCCAAAACTGAGCATGTCTGAAACCCTCTGCTACCCGAACCTGATCGCGTCGTTTGACATTCCCTTGCGGTCGTGGTAAGATAAAACGGCGTGAGCGCGGGGGTGTAGCTCAGTTGGAAGAGCGCGACAATCGCACTGTCGAGGTCAGGGGTTCGAATCCCCTCACCTCCACCAGGGTAAGGGGCCATAGCTCAGTTGGAAGAGCGCAACACTGGCAGTGTTGAGGTCAGGGGTTCGAATCCCCTTGGCTCCACCACCATCAATTCGCCGCCTTGTGGCGGCGCTTTTGTTTTCAGCTTGTAAGGAAATAGCAGGTGAACCGGTGGCAATGGAATCATCACAGGCGATCATTGTGCATGGTGGCGCGTGGGCTATTCCTGATGATCAGGTAACAGCCCATATTGCTGGCTGTGTTGCTGCTCGTACCGCTGGCTGGCAGGTTCTTCAGAACGGTGGTAGTGCACTCGAGGCGGTTGAAGCAGCAGTACGAGTGATGGAGGATGACCCGATCTTTGATGCCGGTACCGGATCAGTATTGACCAGTGCCGGTACGGTTGAACTCGATGCTGCCCTGATGGATGGACGAACCCTGCGCTACGGTGCAGTGGCCGGATTACGCCGAATCCGCAACCCGATCACGCTGGCGCGCTATGTGTTGCAGGGGCCGGCAACGATGCTGGTTGGCACGGGCGCCGAGGAGTTTGCGGCAACGGTTGGCATTCCCCTTTGCGAGAATGCCGAGCTGATTGTGGAACGTGAACGGCGCTTGTGGCTCGAATGGAAAGAAAAGGGCGCTCTGCCACCCCCTCCTACCAGTGGTCACGATACTGTCGGCGCGATTGCCCTTGACCGCGAAGGAAATCTGGTGGCGGCTAATTCAACCGGTGGCACGCCGTTTAAGCTGCCGGGTCGGGTCGGCGATACTCCCCTGGTTGGGTGTGGATTGTACGCAACTCCTGTTGGTGCAGCAGTATGTACCGGTTGGGGCGAGTCGATCACACGAGTGGCCTTGGCGCGAAGAGTGGTTGAGCTACTTGAAGATGGTTTGCCGCCGCAGGTGGCTGCCGAGCGCGGGATTCATCTGTTAGCCGAACTAGTTGCCGGTGGTCGTGGGGGCGTTATTGTCTTGACACCGAATGGTGAGGTTGGTCTGGCGTGGAATACGTCACGAATGGCGTATGCCTACATAACCAGCCACGGTGCGGCTCAGGCTGGCGTGTAAAGGTAGAACCCGACAGGGGAGACTCCTCGCCGTGATGGGGGCACTGGAGCGTGGTAGTGCTATGCTACCACGGAATGTATGATCCATCGGGCATTAGTGGGTTGACAGATCGATAGATAGTACCCGAGGGCCGACGAGTAGAGACACGGCAGCGCCGTATCCCTACAGAATCGAACGGCATAGGTGATGATGAACCACCTGCATTGCCGATCTGTGCATCCGATACCCATCGTCTAGTAGGGGGCGTTGCGGAAACTGCCCCTCTATTGGTTTGATCCGAAACACCCTTCTGGAGTGAGCGGTAAGAAATACCAGTTTCGCTCCAGTAGGGAGACTCAGTTTCCGATTTTCGGATAGGCACTGCGAGCATGATCAATAACCCGGTTTTTTGATCACATTTGAACATCGCAAAAAGACATCTTGAGCAGTTGTATCATGGGTTTATCGAGCTGCGATTGCTCAACCATGTGCGGATCAAATCCGCAAAGTGAGCCAGATCGTCTAGTTTCGCCAGACTCGCGTACACCTCATTCCAATCCACGGTGAGATACTCGTGAACCAGGATATTCCGCAAACCTGCAATTGGTGCAAGACGCCTGGCGAATGCTGGAGATACTATCCCTAGTTCTCCCATCCGAAGAATTGCCTCATAATAGCTACTCGGTTTCTGGGCGCCTTCCAGTGCGATAATCCGGTGACAGATGTCGATACAGCATTGCGCTGCTACCTCTAAATTGCGCTCCACAATGTCGCGCAAGTATGGATCACTCATAAACTCAGTTTGTGGTCGACTGCGTAGCGGTGTCAGACGAGCCAAGCGCTCGTAGAGTTCGTCCAAGCGCCTCTCGATACCGCTGAACTCGACGCTCATTGCCTGTCCCTTTCACGATCTCCTGGCGCTGTGCTCGCAAAAAAGGGAGATAATCTCCGTAACGACTCATAACCTCTGCTTCATACTCGATTCGTTCGGCAATTGAGTGTTGGTACACGATCTTGCCTTGCGCAATGACAGCATAGGCTAATTCGATTGGTGCCTGATTAAGAATAATTACATCTATCTTCTTCCCGTCCAGTAGTTGCGAAAAGAGATATTCGAGCTGTGATATTGTTTGTATTACTGACACTCCGTGCCTGAGCAGAACCGCCAGATCAACGTCACTCAGCGGTCCGGTCTCACCGCTTACCTGCGACCCGAAGAGGTAGACAAGACGAATATCTGGTTGAGTGTGAATCATTGCTTCGATCTGCTGCTGCAAATGCTGAATATCTAGCGCTGGCATGAGCGTTTCCTTACTTCCTCACTGCACCCACTGCCTGACACCGTGCAAAAATGACAGTAAAGGAATAATACGTGGTGCAGATGGATTCGTCGGTCTGAATGTCGAAGGCGAGCACGACGTTCTTTTGGAAAGTATACCATCGCTATTGCGCATTATACATAGCGGTAAGGGGAAGATACGATGAACGAATAGGCGTGGCACTGTCACACGCTTACGGTATACGTCCCTGCGCTACCACTCCCCTACGCTGTGCACCAGCGCTCTATAGCCGCATGCCAATCAGCTTCGGCAGCCTCCCAATCACGCCAACCACCTAGTCGCGGCCAATCGGCCAAACGGTAATTGCCGGTGCGCCAGGCTGTTGTCATATTCGTGATAGCTGTTGGTCGTTCGGTTAGCAGAAAATAGACCAGCGCCCACGCTGCCGGATAATCGAACGTTCCGTATTGATCGTAACCTTCACGACGTGCCACCAGATCGGCCAACACTGGTTTCAGGGATAAGCCACAGATGGTAGCGAGGTGGCGCGGATGCGGTTGTAATTTGCTAGCGTGCTGTGATTGGATGGCAAGAACTTCGGCAAATCCTTCGTCGAACCAGCCTTTAGGTTCCTGGTGATAACCAGGACTACGCCAATGACCAGGAAAGACATAAGCGGCGGTCACTGCATGACTCGTCTCATGCCGCAGCGTTTCAGATAGTGAGTTCGCAGTCTGGCCGACACCGCGTCGATAACTGTAGAGCACGCCTTGGGCAGCATCGTAGATGCCATCGACATCGACTGTGAAAGGGGTGAAGGCTCGCATATAGTCGCGGTACGCTGCCTGTGAGGGGAAGATCAAGACCTGTAGCGGTTGTTGTTCCTCACCAGGAATAGGAGTTTCCCCGACTGTCCCAAGCAGTTGCCGCGCCAGTGTATAGGTCTGAGCGACGATGGTTAGCAGCTCTGTGCTGTCGGTGGTGTCGGCTGGGCCGGTGCGTAGCTTGACGGTTGTCGTGGCAACTTCAACCGGTAGGGCCAGTTGTTCATAAGTGGTTTTCAATGCATGCCAACGGGGTGCGGTTGCCCATTCACCGGCCAGTCTATCGGCGGCGCGGGCCAGTGCTGCGTGTGCAGTCAGCGGTGTTGGGCTGCTCTCCAGGAAGGTGAAAAGTGCTTTTCCTCGCGGATCGCCCTCATCTTGGGCGACCGCGAGTGGTGGTGCGGTAGCTATCACACCGGCTACTAGTTGCTGCCAGGGTTCGAGGGTGCCGAGTTGATCATCGCGGAGAAAGCTAAGCGCTTCGGCGGCAGCAGTGCGGACGCCTGGATCAGCACTGTGAAGGGCATTGATCAGAAACTGTCGTGATGTTGTGCTGATCAGACCACGCTCGGCAGCGATTAGTCGGGCGCGGGCGCGAGCGGCCCGATAGCGCAGTGCTGGCGCATAGGTATCGCTAAGCGCGATGTGAGTCAGTGCCGGTGCAGCTTGCCGACTCGGGTAGTAGATGCTGTCGAGTAACCATACAGCATCTTGTAAGAGAAAGTTATCGTACTCGCGCTCGAGCAGCTCTATCGCCACCGTCTGAGTCTGCGACGCACGAAACTGTTTCATAAGTTCTGCAGCGCGTGTTGCTCGTTGGCTCTCTGCCAGACGCCCCAAAATGCGAAGGGCATTACGACGGGTGCGAGTATCAAAGGTGCTGCTGGTGGCAATATCCAACAATCGGTCAACATCATCCAGATTGATGCGCGGTCGCAGCGCAATCGCGATTTGCTCGGTACAATCGTAATTGGCCTGGCGCAATACAGCCAGTAGATCATCGGTATTGGCGTAGGTTGCTTGCGGACAGGCTGGCGTGCGGATCGGTGGTGGCTGGGCAGGGGCAATTGCCAGCTCTAACCGTGATCTAGGTATGACAAGGAAAATCGTTGTCAATATGATAGCAAGCCACAAGCGCATACATGATGCTCAGATAATGATCGCTCACCGATCCAGGATACAAACTTCTCGCCGATAATCGAGCGTAACCCGACGAAACCGACTCAAGAACCGGTTTCCTATGTTCGCCCGGCCCTGTCGCCCAAGGTCGCCGTGATTTGTTACCGGTACATCAACCTCGACATCAGATAGGCGAAACGGTCCCACCTGAATCTCAACCGTTGTTCCGCAGAGCACGGGTGTTGCGGCAGCGAAACCGTGTCCGGTAGTTGCATGGACCGGTCGTTCGTTGAGGTGAAGACGGGCAGCAAGATCAGGGCTAAGTGTCAGCGCACTGTTTGAACCGGTGTCTATTGTAAGCAATACATCGAGAGCTGTACCGGTATCGGGGGACATAATCTGTGCGGTTAGAGCCGGAAAGTGCTCGAAGAAGTGTAGTGGTAACGTCGCACCGTTCGCTGTCGGTGGTGATGGCGCCAGGTCGGGGTGACAGAGCCGAGCTGTTTGTTTCACATAGTCAATGGTCAGATTGAGCCGGTGAAGGACATTGTAACCCAATACCAGATCAACCGGGAACGGCGCCGATTGCAGATCGACTGCCATGAGGTAGAGGTTGCGCAGCGTCAACTCACCGAGGCGCAGCCACGGCAGAACCGTCTCGGTGAACGGTACCGCGTCGGAAGTTGCATCAGAGCCGAGGGCAAAATCACCAAGGCGCAAATCAAGCCGACGTGCCAGCGCTAAGTCGATGGCCGAAGGATCAGTACCGGTGTCAAGCAAGACGAGGAGTGGCCGCCCGCCGGGGCCGGCAGCTCGACAGCGTATCACCTGCGGCTCCCAGATCAGCGGTATCTCGGTCATTCCACTGGCCGGAAAATGGAGTTGAGTCAGATCGTCAAGCATATCGTTCTGCCGATGGATTATCGTGCGTTACTGCCCGATAGAGTTCAAGCGCACGTTTGCGCTGGGTCGCATGATCAACGATTGGCGCCGGATAGTCACGTCCGATCTGCACACCGGCTCTTATCTGCTCGGCAAGCGGCATGGTATGTGGCTCGTGAATGTAACGCGCTGGGACACGAGCCAGTTCCGGTACATAACGTCGGACATACGCACCGTCGGGATCAAACTTTTGCCCCTGACTAACCGGATTAAAGATGCGAAAGTAGGGTTGGGCATCGGTACCGGTACCGGCAGCCCACTGCCAGCCACCATTATTAGCTGCCGGATCGCCATCAAGCAGCAGGTGCATGAAGTGGCGTTCGCCCCAACGCCAATCAACGAGCAGGTCTTTGGTCAGAAAAGAGGCGACGATCATGCGAGCGCGATTGTGCATCCAGCCTTCACGTTGCAATTGCCGCATCGCTGCATCAACGATAGGGTAGCCGGTCTGACCTTGTTGCCAAGCCGCAAAGAGGGTTGGATCATTCGGCCAGGCAATGCGATCATACACCGGTTTGAAGCTCCCACGGAGTGCGTGAGGAAAGTGATAGAGCACCTGTATGTAGAAATCACGCCAGATCAGTTCACCGATCCAACTCTCTGGGCCTGGCCCTGGTGGCGCATTCAATGCTGCCGAAAGACACTGCCGTGGTGACAAGACACCCATACGCAGGTAAGGTGACAGACGTGATGTACCGGCTGCGGCGAGCCGATCACGGCCCTGAGCATAGTCGATCAGCGGGCCGCGCACAAAGTGATCAAGAGCAGCAAGCGCTACAGCTTCACCAGCCGGAAACCGCGGCAGTTCCGCTGGAGCATCTGGAAACAGTTCGGTGAGTCGAGGAATCGGTTTACTGGGCGGTAAAGGAATGGTAGCTAACCCTGACATCTCTTGCACGCGCACCGGTTCTGTTGCCAAACGTGCTCGCCAGCGCTTTGCGTATGGTGTATAGACCGTATACGGTCGACCTTCAGCCGTCACCACTTCATCCATCTCAAAGATGACCAAATCCTTGTAGCTGTGCGTGCTGTAACCGGCAGCACGTAGTGACTGCTTAATCGCACGATCCCGACGGATAGCGTATGGGGTATAATCGCGGTTCCAGGTCACACCCGTTGCACCGGTTTCGCGTAGCAGGGCGATTAGCTCAGACAACGGTTCCCCGCGCCGTACCACCAGATACAGCCCAAGTGTGCGTAGCTCGGCATCGAGCGCAGCCAGACAATCGAGGAGGAACTGAGTACGTGCCGGACTGGCAAAGCGTCCACTCAAGATTGCATCATCGAAGATAAACACCGGCACGACTGCCCCACCAGCGGCGTGTGCAGCAGCTATCAGTGCAGTGTTATCACGTAACCGTAAATCGCGCCGAAACCAATGAATTAACATACAGCTCCAATTGCAAGATATGTGCTAGCATTCTTACATTATACGGCGACTAGTTGGTATAGTCTGATGTTACCCGCTGTAATAGACGACTCATCTTTTCCAGAAGGTCTTGCGAGCGGTACGGTTTGGGGATGAAGTCAGTATACAGATCGAGCGGGAGGCTATCATCGGTTACTTGCCCGGGATTACCACTCATCAGCAAAACCGGTAGTTTGGGATAGCGTTGGCGAATTGCTGCCAGCAACTCAAGCCCGTTCATACCCGGCATCGCCAGATCAACCAGAACAATATCAATCCCAAGTGCTGTTTCGGTCAACAGAGTCAATGCACCGTGACCGTTCGCTGCCTCTATGGTTACCATACCGGCTCGTTCGAGAATGCGGTTCAGTGTCGTTCGGATTGCCGCTTCGTCATCGACAATGAGTGCAGTTCCGCGCAGAATAATAGGCATGCTTTGAGGTTTGGCGGCAGGTGATATGGCCTTGCGCGTTGCGGGTAAGTAAACGGTAAACGTTGAACCAAGCCCCGGCGCACTATTGACCTGAATGGCGCCTTGATGTCGGCGAACAATTCCCTGAACAGCAGCCAGTCCTAACCCATGGCCCTTCGGTTTCGTGCTAAAGAAAGGATCAAAAATACGTCGTTGTGTAGCTTCATCCATACCGATACCGGTATCGCATACGGTAAGGGTGACATATTCACCCGGTTGAATGGTCGGCATCAGATTCAAGCGACGGAGATCGGCAGCCGTGAGGATGACCGCACCAGTACGGACCGTGACCGTTCCACCTCGCTCTCCGATCGCTTCAATTGCATTTGTGAGCAAATTTAACACTATCTGCCGGATTTGGCTGGCTTCTACCACAACTGGCGGGAGATTGCTGTCAAGCTCGTAGTGAATGGTGATCTGACCACTACTACTCCGATTGGTTGGCAATCGCAAAATATCACTCATCTCACGCACCAGCGTTGAGAGATCGACCATCTCTAACGAGCGTTGTCCACGTCCGGCATACACCAATAATTGGTTACACAGCTCAGCCGCCCGTTGTGCCGCCTGGTCGATGGCAGTCAGATGGGGCTGCAGCTGGTGATTTGGTGGTAAATCGAGTAAAGCCAGGCCGATATGTCCGATGATGCCAGTCAGCAAATTATTGAAATCGTGAGCAATACCACCTGCCAGTAAGCCAAGACTCTCAAGTTTCTGCGTTTGGAGCATCTGACTTTCGATGCGACGTCGTTCCTGTTCGGTGTAAAAGCGTTCAATAGCGACGGCTAACACTGTTGCCACACTTTGCAAAAAGAAGATCGCGCCGGTATCAAGCGGTGCAGGTGCATACACGATAAGCGCGCCGAAGCGCCGTTCTTGCCCACGAATAAAGATCACCGCGCCGTGCAGAGGTGTCTCTGGCGCACAGCGTTCGGCCAGGACAGAGGGTAATTGGCGCCAACCAGGATGGTCAGCGGGTAAATGACGGAAGAAATCATCTGGGAACGGCTGGTCAGGTACCTGACCCCATCGCTGACGTACCGTAGCAAGACCATCGGGATCGATGTCGATCAACGCAATCCCGCTGAGATGGAGTGTCTGCGCAGTCTGACTCATTGCAGCCGAAAAGAGTGTGTCGAGATCCGTATGAGCCAATGCTTCACGAGCCAGGGTCGCCAACTGTTCCTGTTGGGCAGCCAGCTCGGCCAGTCGTTCATTCGCACGGCGGAGTGGCGTAACATCTTGAAACGCAATGACCGCGCATAACCCTTCCGGCAACTCAACGATCTCGGCGGCCAACTGCACAAAATGCGTTGTTCCATCTTGACGGCAAAAACTGAACTCCACGTCCCTGATCGTTCCCTGCTGATGCAATGTGTTGACAATGGTTGACCATTGTGCAGGTAATTGAGACCAATCGAGTTCATCGATCCGCTGCTTGATAAGCTGATCGCTGCTTAGTTCAAAAAATTCACGACAGGTCGCGTTTGCGTTCAGAATCAGGTTATCGGCGAGACGTACTATCAGCGTCGCAAACGGTGTGGAATCGAACAGGCGGGCAAGTTTTTCTTCCGAGATACGTAACCGTTGCTCAACAATTTCACGTTCGTTTAGTTCTCTTTGCGCCTCCCGAATTGATCGGGAGAAATGACTGATGACATGCGTGATAGTACGGGCCGCCAGGAGAAAGTAGAAGATGTAGGTAACGAACCAAAACAGCGCTGATGATGAAGCAGGATGGGGTGGAAGAAGATCGTCAGCATAGACAAACACTGCACTAACCGCAATAGAGAGAACTGTTATCAGCCAGGCGCCACGCTGACCAAGCAAGATACCGGAAATAATCACAACTAATG
This sequence comes from Chloroflexus sp. MS-G, assembly GCF_000735195.1. Classification (GTDB taxonomy): domain Bacteria; phylum Chloroflexota; class Chloroflexia; order Chloroflexales; family Chloroflexaceae; genus Chloroflexus. The sequence continues at coordinate 11,726 of NZ_JPIM01000020.1, read as the reverse complement.
GTAAAGCGACAAAGGCTGGTGATTGCAGCCCACCACCAATGAACGCTGCGACGATCAACGTTAGCCAGAGGGCGCCGACAGCCAGGATACCCGCAGCACGTAGAGAATTGTTTTGTAACAATCGTAATGAACTAAGAAGTACAACCAGAAGTGGAACAACGATGAGCAGACGTAATGGGATCAGCGTTGGATCGATAGGTACGAGAATCGTATAGCTGAACACCATCAACAGGAGTAGCCCGATCAGCTCACGTAAAAGTTGATACCTATGCTGGTGTAGATAGTCTTTCGTTGCGGAAGGGGGATCGGGAAAAGCAGTCATGCATCTTTCTCCCTGAGAACTGATGACTATCGCGTCGCAGACTGCCCCCGATCTAGGAAGGTGAAAGAGTGGGCTATTCACCCTGATCGGGTGCGGCGCCGATGCTGTGGGCTACGGTTACCCCACTTAACTGGATAATCGCTTCACGCACTTCATCAGCAGCAGTCTGCCAGGTTGCACGCAGCTTGGGATGCGCCTTCAGGTATAACGGTTCGCCAAACCGAACGGTTACGCGATAAGGACGAGGAATCACTTTTCCTTTCGGCATGACCCGATGAGTCCCTCCGACATAGGTCGGAATCACTGGTGTACCGGGAAATTCGGCAATGAGACGACCAATACCACTCCGAAATGGGCCAATTTCACCGGTTTTGCTGCGGGTACCTTCAGGAAACAGCAACAACGCATATCCTTCACGCAGAGCACGAGCCGCATGACGGAGTGGGTCTTGTCCACCACGGCGATCACGGGCTATGGGAATAGCGTTAAATAGGATACGTGAGAGAAACTGCATGATTCCACCCTGGAAGAAGTAATCTTGAGCGGCAGCGGCTACAAAGCGGGCACGTACTTCACGGGGTAGCACCGAATAAATAACCGCTGTGTCTGCATGGCTGGTATGATTGGCTGCGATGATGCATGCGCCTTCCAGGGGAACGTGCTCAATCCCTTCAACTCGTGGTCGCACGTATAGGCGCACAAACATTCTAAACAGCGTCGGCACAAAACGGGCCGCAATGTGGCGGCTGCGGTAGAGACTCATAGCCCCTTCCCTATACCTCTCGTACTCTCATCCTCTTCATCAGACGACGAGAAATGCCGGTACTAAATAAAATGCGCAGATATCACTAGATATTATACTACCCGCTATCATTCCTGGCGAGAGTATTGTTTCTGCAAATCGCAAGGGCATCTTATCCCAGGAAACGTTTGGTATTTCGTCGCTATCTTGTATCTTGCAAAATGGTAAGCCACTATGGGGCGGACTCCAGATCCGCCCCTGTTATACAGTCGCAATCATTCGCTTTGCAGGCGAGCAATCGCAGCAGCGTCATACCGCAAAATCGGTTGACGAGCAGCACGTACTTCGTCGAGACGTCGCACTGGCGCTTTCGTGGGTGCGGCATGCAATACTTCGGGTGTCTCGACCGCTTCGCCGGCAATTTTACGCATTGTCGCGATAAAGCGATCGAGCGTCTGTTTACTCTCGGTCTCGGTTGGTTCGATCATCAACGCTTCTGGGACGATCAGCGGGAAGTAGATCGTCGGCGGATGGAATCCGTAATCGATCAACCGCTTGGCAATGTCGAGCGTTCGTACATCTTTAGGCGCACCGGCGATCTGGCCGCGCAGCACCACTTCGTGCATACAGATGCGATCAATCGCCTGTGGATAAATATCTTTGAGCATCACCCGTACATAGTTTGCATTGAGCACCGCAGTTTCACTGACTGCCCGCAAACCGGTGGCACCCATCGAACGGATATAAGCCCAGGCCCGTACCAACATGCCAAAGTTGCCGTGAAAGGCCTTCATCCGGCCAATGCTCTTTTCAGGGGTAAAGAACTCGTAGCGGCCATCATCCCGCTGCCGTACTCGCGGGCCGGGAAGGAAGGGGGCCAGTTCAGCAGTACAACCAACAGCGCCTGAACCAGGGCCGCCACCGCCGTGAGGAGTCGTGAAGGTTTTGTGCAGGTTATAGTGCATGAAGTCAAAACCTAGTTCGCCTGGCTTGGCGATGCCTAGAATCGCATTAAAGTTCGCACCATCGCCATACATCAACCCGCCAGCCTCGTGAACCAGACGGCAAATCTCGACAATATGCTCTTCAAACAGGCCGAGGGTATTGGGATTGGTAAGCATCATCCCGGCGGTACGCGGTGATAGTTTGGCTTTCAGATCGTCGAGATCGACGTTGCCACGTGCATCACTTTTCAGCTCAACAACCTTCAACCCAGCCATTGCCGCCGTGGCAGGGTTAGTACCGTGAGCCGAGTCAGGCACCAGGATTTCAGTACGCTGCGTATCGCCACGGTCGAGGTGGTAGGCACGAAAGACCAGAATACCGGTCAGCTCTCCCTGAGCACCAGCGGCTGGTTGTAGACTGACCGCAGCAAACCCACTGATCTCGGCAAGATAATTTTGCAATTCGTACATCAATTGCAGGGCACCCTGACTGAGTTCTTCATCTTGCAGCGGATGCGCGGCGGCGAAGCCAGGCAGCCGAGCCGCTTCTTCGTGCAGTTTGGGGTTGTATTTCATCGTGCACGAACCAAGCGGATAGAACCCAGTGTCAATCGCATAGTTGCGCTGGCTCATCCGGGTGAAATGGCGAATGACTTCTGGTTCAGTTAGTTCGGGAAAACCCGCCAGATCATCCTGGCGGAGCAGATGTTCAGGGATGGGAGCCGGTTCCACACCGACTGCTGGCAGATTGACGCCAATCTTTCCCGGCTGCGAATAGGTAAAGATTGGTGGTTCTTCGTTATTCATAGCTGTTTGCTCCATTCTCATCAGGCGTCGCTACGATTGGCGGCGACTGAACTGCATCAAGGCCGGTGGCAATGTGCAGGGCCAGTTCCACCGCATCACGCTCAAGCAAGATTGTGATGCGGTACGGAAGGATGGCAAACTCGCGTACCTGATCATAGCGACGATCCGTTGTGTCGTTGTACGTAGTGCCATAGCCGACCCGCAGACCAAAATAGTCGGGATCGGCAAAATTGATCTGAAGTGTTGCGTGATCCCATCCTGGTCGCCAGGTCTGGGCGAAACCCCAACCAACCACCCCCACTAATCGCCAGTCTCGTTCACGTCGACGGACAATGAGGCGGCGCGGATGCAGATCTCCGTGGACAAGGCATGCCGGTCGGGCAGTTGTGGTGAGCCACTCGGCGAGACGGCGCATCAGCCAATCGCGCTGTTCGGTTGTCATTAGGTTCTGGTCAACTGCTGCGCTGGCCGCCAATGCAACCCGTTGCTGAAGATAGGTGATGTCGGCGCCAGGAACAGGTGATTGGGTCGTCGGGGTAGGGAGAGCATCGGGCTGTAATGGACCGTAGTATGGCGCCTGGTAGCTGTGAACCCGCGCCATGACCATTGCCAGCGCCTGACCGATGGCAAAGCGCGATTCCTCGTCGATGGCAGTGATTATCTCTGATAGGGGAGTACCGGACAGGTAGCTTAAGGCTAATGCTGGTGGATCATCGCCAACTGCCGGGGTTTCCCCTAAAACCGAAGGCAGTGGTAGATCGATCTCAGCCTGTAACGTGCGCAGGGCGAGGGCTTCGGTCTGGAGCGCTTCACCGGCCCAGCGATCGACGCCAGCCGGCAATCGCAGCACAAACTGACGGTCACTTGCCGTAACCAGCAGGCTGCGCGTACCAAGCGGCGCAACGTCACGTATCCGCGTTCCCGGTAGGGCGCGGGAAACGATCCGTTCGATTTGGAGCAATGAAACGTCTTCGATCATACCCCTAACCATAGGCCGGCAGACCGTCAAGCGGCTGCGGCCAGTGCTGCGACGAAGCGATCTATCTCCACCGGTGTATTCATTTCGGTCACTGCTACTAGCATCGCGTTCCCCAGTTGTGGTTCATCGTTGCTCAAATCATAGCCACCGATGATACCCTGTTCACGCAATGCAGCGTTGATCTCGGCTACCGGACGAGGGCATTGCACTACAAATTCGCGGAAGAACGGCTGATCGGTAAGCACACGGTAATCAGGCAGATCGGCAATGCGGCGTGCTGCGTAATGAGCACGGTGATACGTGATCTCGGCCACCTTGCGCATACCGCGTTTCCCCATGAGCGACATATACACCGCTGAGGCCAGAGCCATCAAGCCCTGATTCGTGCAGATATTGCTCGTCGCCCGCTCGCGGCGAATATCCTGCTCGCGTGCTCGCAGTGTGAGTACGTAGGCCATTCGGCCATCGACATCCTTCGTGACACCTACAATCCGACCGGCGATCTTGTGTACGTATTTCTGGCGCGTGGTAAAGATACCGAGATACGGCCCACCAAATGCCAATCCCAACCCTAGCGGCTGTCCCTCGCCGGTAGCAATATCGGCGCCAGCTTCGGCAGGGGTTTGGAACAATCCCAATGCGATGGGATCAAAATGCACGGCTAGCAGTGCTCCTCGCGCCTGTACCTGCGCTCCCAGGCCACGTAAGTCGTGCAATCTTCCCAAGAAATCGGGGTTCTGTACGATCAGTAGTGCCGTCTGCTCATCGACCTGCGCAACAGCGTCGGCGATGGTCGCGTTAGGGTTCTCATCACCGACAATCGTCACATCCAGACCTTGCAGGTAGGTGCGTAGCACGGCGCGATACTGGGGATGGACACCACGGGCAACCACAATCTTACGTCGGTTTCGTACCACGTTGAGGGCCATGATGGCCGACTCAGCCAGCGCTGTTGCGCCATCATAGTGCGAAGCGTTGGCGATTTCCATCCCGGTCAGGGCACAGATCAAACTCTGATACTCAAAGATCGCCTGCAATGTCCCCTGACTGATCTCTGGTTGGTATGGTGTGTAGGCTGTGTAATACTCGCCACGGCGCAGAATCTGGTCGACGGCGGCTGGTACAAAGTGGTTGTATGCGCCAGCGCCAAGGAAGATGCTGTAGCGACGGGTATGGGCATTTGTTTCACTCAGCCGGTTGAGTTCAGCCATCAGTTCGGGTTCTGATAATGGTGGCGGTAACTCAAGCGGTGGAAAGCGATAATCAGCCGGTACATCGGTAAAGAGGTCTTCTATCTTCTCAACACCGATTGCCCGCAACATCTCTTGACGATCAGCATCAGTGATCGGAATATAGTGAGTCATACGACATTCCATCTAGTTTCTAATGTTCGATTTCAGCAACAAATGCTGCATACTCTTCAGCATCAAGCAATTCTACACTCTCACCACTCGGACGCACGCGCAACATCCAGCCCGCACCATACGGATCGCTGTTGATCGGTGCTTGATCGCTCTCCAGGGCAGTATTCACTGCCACGACCTCACCACTGACCGGTGCATACAAATCGGAACTCGCCTTCACCGACTCAACAATACCGAAGCTCTCGCCGGCAGTGATAGTCGAGCCAACGGCTGGCAATTCGATGTACACCACGTCACCGAGTGCGTGTTGGGCGTAATCAGTAATCCCAATCACAACCTCTTCCCCCTCTTGCCGAACCCACTCATGAGTTTTTGCATACCGTAAATCGGCTGGAGTTTTGTAAGCCATGGTGAACTCCTCTAGCGCTTGTAGCGCGGCTTATAGAAAGGCATCTTGACGACACGTGCCCGTACTGGACGTTCACGGACGATAATATCAAATTCGCTTCCTTCACTGCTGAGATCAGTTGGAACGTATGCCATACCCAGGGGACGCCCCAATGTCGGCGAGGGCATACCGCTAGTAACAAAACCAACCGGCTCACCGTTTAGCCGTTGTACCTGGTAACCGGCGCGGGCGATCCCTTTCCCAACCATCTCAAACCCGATCAGACGTCGGCTTACGCCCGTCTGCTTGATAGCCTGCAACGCCTCGCGACCGATAAAATCACCTTTGTCAAGTTTGACCACCCAGCCCAGGCGTGCTTCATACGGGTTCGTCGTCTCGTCGATCTCGTGTCCATAGAGGGCAAGACAGGCTTCAAAGCGTAGACTATCACGCGCACCAAGACCACAAGCCTGTACAGCGTTTCCGCCGAGGGCCAATAGGCCATACCAGAAACGTTCAGCGTGGGTGGCTTCAAAAAAGATTTCAAAACCATCTTCACCAGTATAACCGGTACGGGCGATCAAAGCATTCTGCCCGAAGATCGTCGTCATTGCTACTCCGTGAAACGGTAGCGAGCCAATATCGGCGGTTGTTGAGTCCTCTGCTCCTGCCAACAGATGTTCAGCCTGTGGTCCCTGGAGCGCCAGCATCGCCCATCGGTCGGAACGATCTTCAATTTCCACCTCAAACCCATCGATATGTTGCTGGAACCAGTCCCAGTCTTTGGCCCGATTAGCAGCGTTCACCACGACCATAAACTCATCGGGCAAGTGATAGAGAAAGACATCATCGATAATGCCACCATCGGGGCGACAAAGCAGACCATAACTTGCCTGGCCAAGTGGAATTGCGTGTACATCGCAGGTAACCATTCGCTGCAAGAAGTGTTCGGCTTGTGGCCCACGTACCATAAACCGGCCCATATGACTGATGTCGAACAATCCGGCCCGGTTACGAACGGCGTGGTGTTCTTCGATGATGCCACGGTATTGTACCGGCATCTCCCAACCACCAAATTCGACCATGCGCGCACCCATAGCTATGTGCGCGTTGTAGAGCGGAGTTCGTTTCAACATACGTGTTCCCGTCGATTATGAACGGTCTTCTTCCAATCCGGTGCGCACACGGCGCAGTAGTTCACGGCAAGCTATCGCGTGGCGGGCCAACTCTTCATCGCCACCGGCTTTTGCTTCCGCTGCAAATTCCCAAAGGGCATGTTCAGCAGTTTCACTCAGCAGGACGGGGTAATCGTCCAGGACTTGGGCAATCGTCTCTTCATCTTCAGCGACCAGCAGAGCTTCAATCGCTGCTTCCAGGTCAGTTTCAGCTTCTGCAGCAGGAGCACTGCGCAGCGCTGCCAACATTGCCCGGCGTGTTTCTAACATCTGGGCGAGCCGTTCGGCATCAGCAGCCAGTGCCGCTTCAATCTCCTCTGCCAGCAACTGATCAACTTCAGGGCGTAGCAGAAGCGGATGGCGAGCAACCACCTGTTCGAGTTCGGTATCGCTGTGGGCATTCAGCAACTCTTGCAGCGCGGCTGGCGGAATCGTCGTTAATCGCTCGGCTACCTCGTAATGACTCATCCGCGCCAGGATGTCACGGGCCTGGCGTAAGCTCTGGGCAATGGCTCGTTCACCCTGAGCAACGGCCACCTCGGCCAACTGATTGAGCGTAGCTAACGCTGCCGGATCGAGCAATTCGGGGTGCTGTGCCAGAACTTGTTCTAGCTCGGCGTCGGAATCGGCGGCTAGCAGGGCCTCTATCGCCGTCATTAGCGGTGAACGTTCTGCTGGTGGTGCTGGTGACGAGGGTGGTGCTGAGGGCGGTTGCGGCGACCGGCGGGCGTCAAGACGGCGCAGCAGCAGCGCCAAACCACTCATATCTTGGGCAATATCGACATCGGCCAGATAGGGGCGTCGCTGTTCGGGTTCTATCGAACCAACCAGCAGGGCATGTAGATCGCGAGCCTGTTCGCGAATCTCGTAATCGCTTGAACCCGGAGCAGGTGCAAACATCACCCGTCGGGCCTGCGCATCGTGGTACAGCAGCGGTGCTCCAGCAGGACCTTGCTTGCCACAGTGGGGGCATGCAACTAGATTCAGTTCTTCCCGCCGCAGAGCAGCGGCAGCTTCTGGCTCTTCAGCAGTATCAATAATCAGCCAGACCTCGGCTTCAAAATCAGCACCACAGTGCGGACACGTCAATTGGGCCTGCTCGCGGTACGAGATGGGCATAGTGCTTTACACCTTTGCCGATCAGTTATTCCTTACCACTGTATTGTACCATCAGTCACGCTGTGGTATTGCGTGGAGAGGTGTAGCAGGAGCTAAAGATGGTCGAATACACCGTTGAAAGCGTTGTAGTCTTAACTCGCCTGTTGGGTCAACCTGTAAAGGACACGACGGCCCGTGTCAGTCGCTGATTACCACAATGGGGGCTACAGTGACGCTGCGTTCTATCCAGGTCGCGACCAGCGGGTCTCGTGCGCGCAACCTCATGGGTTAGCGAGCGGAATGCGGTAAACAGATTGGAGCGGTGCGGTACACAGACGCCATGATACTTGCTTTCTCGCGCCAGAAGTGGTATGCAGAACACTGATCACAACTGCTCTAAATATGCTCGTAACCAGACCAGACTATCAGGATTGACATAATGGCAGACCGCCGCCCCATCATCATACGTCTCTATCAATCCGGCATCACGTAAGACGCGCAGATGTTGCGAGATTGTTGACTGGGCATGAGGGCCATCATCGGGCATGTGAAGCAGAATCTGGTTACCGATACAACCGGGGTGTCGGAGGATGTAGCGGAGAATCTGAATACGCGCAGGATGGCTAAGCGCCTTACAGAGCAACGCTAAGCGACGGTCATCTGGTTCAAGAGCACGTTGTTGTGCCATGGCCATCGTCGGCCTCCTTTCCGCGTGTGTTTTACTGTACGACGAAAAACGGGGTGCTGTCAAGAGGAAAAACGAAAGTGTGCCTGAAAAATGTCTCTTGTCTAGGAGTGCGGGCTATAGGCCCGCGCTTCTGCACTCAGAACCTATCCGAATAGCTGGAGAACGCCCTCGCTTGCCGTTATTCAGACCCCTGATGTACAGTATCGATAGGGATTCACATATCAACACAGCAAGCTGATGCTGCTTGAACTATGCTACAGATTTGTCTTTGAATCGGGTATCCTTCGACACCCTAGTATCCCGTTAGGTCGGATTTGGCAATGTTAGTATGTTCATGCTCGCACAGCGCGATGAAACGGCTGCTGGTTATAAGTTGTGTTTCGCGTCTGGTCGAAATGACCATTGCTATTTGGATGGACTATGCTAGAATAAACAGGGAAGAAAGATTGTGCTTTCGTTATGAATCCCGCGAAGATCAGATATGAATGCACAGAAGTTTCCTCCTTATGTGGTAGTGGCGTCAATCCTTACCATCACAGCTTTCGTCGTTGCGAACGCAGTGCAACTGTTTGGCGATTCCCTTCGGGATTGGATCGTGCAGATGTACAATGCCGATCCGCTTCGCTTTATCGTCGCCAGCATCCTGATCTTCGCTTTTATGGCAGCGGGCGCGATCTGGATTGCCTACCAGCAATATCGCGGACAGCAGCCTGAGAATGCTGATCTATCCGGTTTCAAGGAAGCCTCTACCATCCGTCTTTTGCAGTTGCCTGAAAATCTCAGTGACGATCCGAAGGCTCGTGAGTTCATACCGGCGACCCGGCAGAAAGAGCAGCGGGCGCTGACAGACATGATCCTGACCGTGCCGAAACAGTCTGCGCTCAAGGCATTCCTCCATGCCATTACCTTCCGGCGGCTGTTTCGTCCGGCGAGCGTGCCAGTTGCGGTGGTGACCGGGATTGGCGGCATTGGGAAAACGTCGCTGGCACTATTTACCAGTTATGACCGGCGGATCAGACAGGCTTACCCTGGCGGTCGTTTCTACTTTGACGCTGCGGGCATCTACCCTGAACATGCCAGTGACACAACAGCCCAGGTCTTGTTTCGCTTCCTTGTCGGCGCCGGGATTGACAACAAACAGATCAACCAGGGCCTTGGCCTGCCTGCCAGCGAAGAAGATCGAGCCAGGCAATTCGAGCGCCTGACGGCTCAAAAAGACGATCCTGACGTAACAGATTTCTTACAGAGGTTATACGTCCGGTCGCTGATCGGGCAACACCGACTGATCATTATTGACAATCCTCCTAATACGGCGGACTTAAGCGCATTTGAGCCACCAGAGGGCAATGCGCTGCTAGTCATTACCCGGCCCGAACACCCGCTTTATAAACTGCGGCGCATGCCTCAGCTTCGACTGAAACCGATGGACGAGCCGGAGTCACAGCGCATCATCAAGAAGGAGTGGCCAGCAGATCAGACAATTTCATGGAATCCTGACTCGCCCGACGGCAGATCTGTCTGTCAGCGCATTCATCGGCTTGGCAGCGGCATTCCCCTTGTGGTGCTGGTGCTCAGCCGGATGTTGAAGAATGAAGCCGAAGATGGCGGGAGTCTCGAAGCGGCTGTACGTTATCTTTCTCAACTGGAACATGACCACGCGGCCGGCGCATGGACATTCAGCGCGTTTCTCAACCGGCTGCTACAGCTGCCCTATAGTGCTGAACCCAACCGGGCAACGGTTGAAGAGGTCTTTCGCCTCAGCTATGTTCGGTTGACCGAGGATGCCCAACGAATGTTCCGGTCGCTGGCTATCTTTAGCGGCCTTCATTTCGACGAACGTCTGGCGGTCACCGTTGGGAGTGGAACTGACGAGACCTTCAGGCAACTCCTGCGGAGTGGTCTGGTGGAGCGGGCGCCTGATTCCCAACGCTTCTACCTGTACGACCCGATCGCATTATTCGCGCGCACGTTACTGCATCAATCGCCCGATGAGCCGCAAGAGGTCGTTGCGCGGTATGCCGCCTTCTTTGCCGACCTTGCCGATCAGACCGAAGCCCGTTTCCGTGCTGCGAGCGATCAGGCGGAGCGCCAGGCAATCGTCAGCGCGTTGGCGACAGAGGCGATCCATCTGCGTCGCTGCCGCGATGCGCTTCTCGAATCAACTGCTGAACAAGCGCCGGTCCTGCTCTTGCGATTGAGCGCCTCTGTCCTCGGAATTATTCAGTACACTCCAGGCAATCATAATACTTCCCTCGGCTCCTCTGACGAATGGGAGCCTGTGGCCACGCGCGCCCTCGCGCAGATCATTGAGAGTCTGAGTGCGCAGGATCGGGCGCTGTATGCCGGACTCGGCATCTTTCCCGGTTCGTTCGATGTAGCGGATGCTTGCCAGGTCCTCGCACCGATTGTTGACACCGTGGATGATAAGAAACTTGTTGACTTCCTGGCGATGAGCCTCCTGCGCCAGGTCGAGGCGCATCGTTACGAAGTCCGTTACTCAATTGTGCGCGCCCACGCGCAGGATGCCTTCCGCCAAATGCCGCCCGATCAGCAACAGGCGGTCGGCGACGCCTTCGCCCGTCACTACGCGCAGAAGGCTCAGCAGTACAGCGAGGAATCAGACGTGACAGCGCAGACGCTCTTCGAGCGTGATTGGGCGGCAATCCGCAAGAGCCAGGCAATAGCGCAGGAGAGGGCGCCGGATCTTGATCGTGAACTGGTTATCTATGCCAATGCATACTTCTCATACTGGTATATCATGTACGATTATTGTTTGCTCACATGGCTCGAAGCCGGGCTGGCCGCTGCGGAACGGCGCGGTGATGACGCAAACAAAGCGCTGCTGCTGGCGCTTCATCGCGCCATTGTTGCCGAGAGCCAGCAGCAGTGGGCGGAGGCGGCGCAGCGGTATCAGCAGGTGCTCGATATGCCCGGCGCCGCGCCCGCGACCCGTGCGCGTGCCTGCCTCGAGCTGGGGTATGTCGCCGCAGCACAGCGGCAGTGGGCGGAGGCGGCGCGGTGGCGTCGGCAGGCGCTCGATATGCCCGGCGCCGCGCCCGCGACCCGTGCGGCTGCCTGCCTCGGGCTGGGCATTGTCGCCGAGCGGCAGCAGCAGTGGGCGGAGGCGGCGCAGTGGTATCGGCAGGCGCTCGATATGCCCGGCGCCGCGCCTGACACCCGTGCGCGTGCCTGCCTCGGGCTGGGCGTTGTTGCCGAGCG
>NZ_JPIM01000019.1 GCF_000735195.1 Chloroflexus sp. MS-G | reverse complement strand
GCGGCGGCGAGGGCGTCGGCGAGCAGGTGCGGGGGCAGGTGGGGGGCGAGCGCCGCCAGCGCTGTGGCCCGCGCATGCTCATCCGCAATCGCCAGCGCCACCTCAAGCGCCCGCGCCCAGGGCAAAGCGATACCCGCCACCAGCAGCGCCCGTAGACGATCAGCCTGGCGCCCGCTGTCAGGCATCAGCGCAATATGCTCCAGCGCCGCGGCTGCGCTCCATGTGCCCGCCGGCGTGCCGACCTGCACCAGCCCAACCAGCAATTCCGGACTCAGGTTCCCGCTCTGGCTGCGCAGGCTGGCTGCAATCAGCGCGCAGCGCAGCGCCAGCCCCAGATCGCCCTGCTGCTCGGCCCGCGTCCAGAGCCGCTCCAGGTCGCCCAGATAGCCGCTGTTGCTGCCCTCGGCGGCATAGCGCGCCGTCTGCCAGGGTTGTTCAACGCCACTCCCGTCCCTCGTCGGCACGATCGCACTGACCACCTCACGGATCCGCTCCCATTCGCCCACCTCGGCGCAGTGCAGCAGCCAGAAGCGGCGCAGGTATTCGGAAAGCGGCTGATGACGGTCGGCCCACCAGGCGTTACCGTAGTCTACCATCCGCCGGTGCAACCGTTCACGCTCTGTGGGCGGGTAAATCTGTTCGAGGAAGACTTCGCGCAGGCGTTGGTGGCTGAAGACGTAGCTGTGCTCGCCGACGGTAATAATGAAGCGGGCAACCTCATCGCTACGTACCGCATCAACAATCGCGCTCTGGTCGCTAAACACCGTCGGCGCCAGTGCTGATAGATCGTCGCTGGTCAGCGGTCCATACGCGACGGCGCAGAGCGCCAGTAGCTCGCGGATTGCGGCACTCTCCTGGCGTTTTTTGCGCAGGGTTTCGACCCAGTCGCAGAGAAAGGCTTCCAGACCGGGCGGGCGTCGGCTCAGGTCGGTGGGGGATAGGGTATTGCCAAGCAGGGCTTTGATCAGCAGGTTGCAGGTCAGTGGGTCGCCTTCACTGACGCGCTCGAACTGAGCAACGAATGCGGGATCGTCAGCCAGGGCGGCCAGGCGCTCGTCCTGCGCTTTGAGCAGCGCAATCAGCGCGGCGCGGTCGAGATTGCCAAGGGGGAAAGCGCGGGTGCGGTGCGGCTGCCAGCCCAAATGTTCGCGCCAGTCTTCATACCCACGGTCGGCGCGCTGGCGGGCGGCGGCAACGATCTTCAGCGGGCTGTTGGGCGGTACCACGCAGAGCGGACCAACTTTCCAGCCTACCGCTTCGTCAATCCCATCGAGCACCAATAGGCAGCGCGTCTCTGCTGGCAAAGGACGGTTCAGGTAATCGCCGATCATTGCTCGCAGGCCAAACGGTGAACGTTCAGAGCACTGGAACTTGGCTGTATCGTTGTGCAGGTCAGCCAGACCGGCCGCCAGCATTTCGAGCGCCATCTGTTCGCCGGCCGTCCCAAAACGGATGCTGATCGGCACAAAGATCACTCGCCATTCGCCTCGCCGGAGAAGACGGTTAACCCAATGCACGAGGAGCGCCGTTTTACCTCGTCCGGTTGGAGCCACCATCAGAGTGTAGAGCTGTTCGCCACGCAATACACCATCGAGCGCGGCCAGCTCGGCATCGCGGCCGCCAAACACGTTATCGGTGTAGTAGGTGAGCAAACTTTGCACTGCGCCACGCGCCGATACCGGTAGCGGTTGCAAGATGGCCTGGAAGACGATGTTGTGGTCACCGGTGATAAGCAGGCTCTGTGCGATATTGCCGTTAGCCTGCACCGAACGGTCACCACGTGGCTGGTTGTGAGGGGGCTGCGTGTTCATAAGCTATGCTCCTATGTATGGCTACGTTGGCCCTGCTATGCACTGCTATCATTTAGCAATCGTCTGACCCTTCACATCGCCGGTAGAGATCGAATCTCCCGTCTCCATCGCCCTCCCCCTGCTCGCGTTATAGTCTTTGAAGAAATGTAGCAATTCTCATCAATCGTCCGTCGTCGGACGTGAATCCGCACGTGCGGGCTAATGGTTTTTTGAGTGATTATAATTATTCCGCCCGTTTTCGGCAAAGCGTAGACCGCAATTTATTGCGGTCAGTGTGTCGCCCGTTTGCCAAGCCGGTGTACGACAGCGCTTTTACATTTAGACAGCGTAGACCGCAATTCATTGCGGTCGCGGTGTCGGGAGCACGACGCTGGGAGCGTTCAACTCTGTCACATTGGTTCAACCGCTGTGGGAACTGCTATAGTTCTCAATTTTCCATACGCCTTTCCTGACCGCCATAAATGGCGGTCTACGTAGCTGAGACCGATATGAATGTCGGTCTACGGCTTGAGTAGGGCGCTCCTGCCGCACGTGTGCCACGCGGTGACCGCCATTTATGGCGGTCTACGGCTTGAGCCGTTTTCGGCAAAGCGTAGACCGCAATTTATTGCGGTCAGTGTGTCGCCCGTGTAGCTGAGACCGACATGAATGTCGGTCTACGGATTGAGCCGTTTTCGGCACCGCGTAGACCGCAATTTATTGCGGTCACCGTGTCGCCCGTTTGCCAAGCCGGTGTACGACAGCGCTTTTACATTTAGACAGCGTAGACCGCAATGTATTGCGGTCACGGTGTCAGGAGCGCGACGCTGGGAGCGTGTAACTCTGTCCTATTGGTTCAACCGCTGTGGGAACTGCTATCATGCTCACTTTCCGTAAGCCTTCCCTGACTGCCATGAATGGCGGTCTACGTAGCTGAGACCGACATGAATGTCGGTCTACGGCTTGAGCAGGGCGCTCCTGCCGCACGTGTGCCACGCGGTGACCGCCATAAATGGCGGTCTACGGCTTGAGCCGTTTTCGGCACCGCGTAGACCGCAATTTATTGCGGTCACCGTGTCGCCCGTTTGCCAAGCCGGTGTACGACAGCGCTTTTACATTTAGACAGCGTAGACCGCAATGCATTGCGGTCGCGGTGTCGGGAGTGCGACGCTGGGAGCGTGTAACTCTGTCCCATTGGTTCAACCGCTGTGGGAACTGCTATCATGCTCACTTTCCGTAAGCCTTCCCTGACCGCCATAAATGGCGGTCTACGTAGCTGAGACCGATATGAATGTCGGTCTACGGCTTGAGTAGGGCGCTCCTGCCGCACGTGTGCCACGCGGTGACCGCCATAAATGGCGGTCTACGGATTGAGCCGTTTTCGGCACCGCGTAGACCGCAATTTATTGCGGTCACGGTGTCAGGAGCGCGACGCTGGGAGCGTGTAACTCTGCCCCATTGGTTCAACCGCTGTGGGAACTGCTATCATGCTCACTTTCCGTAAGCCTTCCCTGACCGACATGAATGGCGTTCTACGTAGCTGAGACCGCCATGAATGTCGGTCTACGGCTTGAGTAGGGCGCTCCTGCCGCACGTGTGCCACGCGGTGACCGCCATAAATGGCGGTCTACAGCTTGAGCCGTTTTCGGCACCGCGTAGACCGCAATTTATTGCGGTCAGTGTGTCGCCCGTTTGCCAAGCCGGTGTACGACAGCGCTTTTACATTTAGACAGCGTAGACCGCAATTCATTGCGGTCAGTGTGTCGCCCGTTTGCCAAGCCGGTGTACGACAGCGCTTTTACATTTAGACAGCGTAGACCGCAATGTATTGCGGTCACGGTGTCAGGAGCGCGACGCTGGGAGCGTGTAACTCTGTCCTATTGGTTCAACCGCTGTGGGAACTGCTATCATGCTCACTTTCCGTAAGCCTTCCCTGACCGACATTCATGTCGGTCTACGTAGCTGAGACCGATATGAATGTCGCACCATCGGCGCTATACTCACCGTGACCACTGTAGAAGAGCAGTATCGTATCGGGGGGCGTGGTGTGCTTGGCGAGAGTGTCAAGCGCCGTCAGTACTTCGTCGCGAGTAGCCTGCTCGCCGGTGAGGAGCGTCACGTTGGCAGGGGGATAACCGCAAAAATGGGGATCATGCAATAGCATCGCTACCGCTTCGGCATCGTTCACAGTACACGGTACGTTCAGATAAGGCGCAAAGCAGTAATGACCAACACCAACAATTAGAGCATAGCCGTGGGAAAAAGACATAGGCGCAAACAAGACGCGAGCATGTCGTTCGTGATACGAGGAGTATACCATGAAATCATCGGTTGTGAAGCGGAACGAGAAGATAGAAGAAACGGGGAGTGGAGGGAACCGATTCCGCTCCGCTAGTGGGAGAAGATAAGGGTTTGGGGATTGGTAAAGGGTTTCACCTCTAAAAGCATATCCGAATAATCGTCTCACGGTACGGCGGATAAAATCTAACAGATGTACGGGCGCAGCGCCGCTGCGCCTCAACCGAATCTTCTTCTAAGACAGGGTATTCCGGATAGTCACTAAATCGGTCGCAAGTCGCTGTCTGATATAGACAGGTAACGTATAATTGGAATTATGAGCATCATAAACTGGATCAAACACATCCGAGAACGTATTCATCAACCTGCTGTACCATCGGCAGAACGGCGGTTGGGGCTGGCGCTCAGTGGGGGTGGTGGGAAAGGTGCCGCGCACATCGGTGTCTTGCAGGTCATTCGTGACCTGGATATTCCCATTGATCTCATCGTCGGTACCTCGGCTGGTGGCGCGGTGGCAGTTCTCTATGCAGCAGGCTTTGATCTGCCTGCAATCCAAGATGTCTTTCGCCAGAGTGCCCTGCGCCGGATCGCCACGCCTGATCCGAGCGGTACCGGCATCATCGGTCAGCGTCGGCGCGAAGAGATGTTGTACCGTCTTCTCGGTCAGCGCACGTTTGCCGACCTCAGCATTCCGTGCGCTGTCGTAGCGACCGATCTGGTCAGTGGTGAGATGGTCGTTTTGCGCGAGGGGCCGTTAGTTCCGGCGTTGCTAGCAACGACTGCCTTACCGGCGCTCTTCCCACCGGTACCCTACGGCGATATGCTGCTCGCCGATGGTGGTATTCTCAACAATTTACCGGTTGATGTCGCCTATGAATTGGGTGCGCAGCGGGTGATTGCCGTCGATCTGCGCGATGCGCAGGCCGGATTTTCGCTCCAGTCTGAAGAGAACGACAGTCTGTTTGCCCGCTTCATGTTTGCGCCAAAACAGTTTGCCGTTGCACAACGGGCGCTCAGCCTGCTGATGGCCGAGGCGACCGAACTCCGTCTGCAACAGCATCCGCCAGACCTCCTCATCCAGCCGGATGTGACCTCTATTGCAACCCTCGATTTGAGTACGCCCGAAAAGGGGTATGCCATCGGGCTGGATGCGGCGCGTGAGCTAGCCGGTGAATTGATCGATCTCCGATTGTGGCGCAACGGCATCGAACTGGCTGCTCAGTCCAGAAAGCCGCGGAGCCGAACGTACAAGGCGCAAGCGACCAGACTCACCAGCGCTGCCAGCAATCGTATGCGAGCAAGCGGTACGCCACTTGCGAACGGGAAGGTTGACAACCCGCCGCTACCGGTTTCGTGAGTAGGAACACGGCAGTGCCGTGTTCCCATACTTATCCTACGTCTCGCTTGATACGTTCAAACTCATTACTAAGTCGTTTGTATACACGGTCTACTTCTTGCATCTTATTACTCGTATTTCGTACATGTGTAGATAGAGTTTCCCACAAACTTCTCAGGGTCTCAAACTGCTCCGCTAGGTTTCTCACATCGCTGCGTATCTGTTCTGCTTTCTCCGAGAGCCGGTATGCGAGAATTCCGGTTTTAATGAGTGCAAGTTTGTGTTCGAGCGTAAGGGGAGATACTACTTGTACGCCTTTTCTTACGTATTGTTGAAGCATGGAATAGGCGTCAGGTTCAGTAACAAGAAAATAATACACACTTTCAGACGGTAAAAACGCCAGTGCGAACGGTGCCGAACCTTGCTCAGGAGACACGTAGTCTTGTGCAATTTTGGCGAGATGTTTTTCAACATCTTTGAGAAATTGCCTCTTCGCACTCTGTTGTTCCCTTTCATCATTAGTATCAATCATCTTCCGATAATTATCGAGAGGGAACTTTGAGTCAATACAAATATATTCATTTGGCAAAACAATATGCGCATCAGGAATTTTTCCGTTCCGAACGGGCTTCCGTATTCCATAATTGTCGGGTGGCAATTGATCGGAAAGAATAGCTTCCAATGCTATTTCTCCAATTGAACCGCGTTGCTTTGGCGATCGTAGCATTTGATCAAGCGCTCGATAGTCGTTTCTGATGTCTGCTGCGTATGTTGCAATTCGACCGATTTTTTCTTCAATCCCTGATTGATTCCATGCTCGTGAGATAACATGCTCTACGTCTTTTGGCTGTAGACTATCCTGCTTAAAAACCTTGTAGAGAACAACGAGTAAGAGTACAAACGTAATGATCAACATGACTTCTGAGAATGACATCGTTGAATACCCCCTAAGAGTATCGCGGTCTACATTATCTGACTAACAAACGAGCCGAGTTAAATCTGATCAAATTCTCCCAATTTATATCACCATTTTCACAGAATGCCGCGATAAATTCTTGCGTAAATGCGTTTATAATCGCGGCGTAGGCTCGTTGAAACGCTTCATTTCGCTCCTTTGCCTCGAATCCTAGTGGTTCGATAATTTGTGTGTATAGTTCGTCAACACCGCCTGAGATAAATGACCAGAATGCTTGACCACAGAGCTTCTCATAGCCTCCTTTATCTCCATTATCTTGGCCATAACAACAACCATTGACTGCAAAGACTTGAAGTTCAGGATTTAACTTCTTGATGTCTATAATTGCGTCCTGAAAATTTTCGCGCATTTTGCGGATTTGATCGGCATTTCCCCAATTTGGCCCTGACTTGATAGATACCAGATAATATTCCTTTCCTTTTTGAAACTCTAGGTCAATGCTTGGGCGAATAGATTTCCGCCCTTCAAACGTTTCCTGGCAAATGTAAATCGCTAGACCTTCAAGAAACTCACCAAACATAGTTTCTTCTTGTGAAGAGAGATGAGCCTCGAGAAGTGATCGAATCGGATCAGAAGCAACGAGAATATTTTTGCTCGGAACAGATACGGATTTTTACGTTTCAATAACTGCTTTAGCTCTAGATTGCGCAAGCTGTTTAATCTGGACTCGTGAAACGTTCCGATGTGTGCATATACATACTGCCTTACTTTTTCGATCAGGTTTGCATCATTCATAAAAGTCTTGGCGCTTCTCGGGCAATTTCCTCTTCCGCCAATGCAAAATTCTCAGGAAGAATCTCGATGCCGATCGCACGACGGTTCATCCGACGGGCAACTTTAATGGTTGTCCCAGAACCCATAAACGGATCGAGGATCATATCACCTTCCTGAGTGAAGAGTTTGATAAACCACTCAGGGAGCGCCTCTGGAAAGACAGCGCTGTGGCGACGGTTTTTCGTTTCGGTTGCTAAATGGAGCACATTCGTTGGATAGACCATCTGCCGATCCAGCCAGTTTGCTACTCGCTTTCCGAAGCCGCTTCCTACTCTTGAATTATCACGAACCTGATCGGTTTGACTGAGATTCTTGAGTCGTTTATCGGCCCATTGCCCCATTGGTATCATAACCGCTTCTTGAAACATCTTGAAGCGTCTCGTTTTGTTGAACTGAAGCAACCGTTCCCAGGCGTCACGAAACCGATTCGGCCATTTTCCAGGGTAGCAGTTCTTTTTGTGCCAAATGAACTCCTCCGTCCACAACCATCCCTGTTTGCGCAGCGCAAGAATCAACTCAATAACATACGTGTGGCGTTCACCATTTTCCGCTTTTTCCTTGATGTTGAGCATGAACGTCCCATCAGGTTTGAGGACTCGGAAGAGTTCTTGACCGATCGGGAGGAACCATTCCACATATGCATCAGGATGAATCCCCCCGTATGTGTTTTTACGGCGATCAGCGTAAGGTGGTGAGGTAAAGATAAGATCAACTGAATTGTCTGGTATCTCTTTCAATACCTCTCGACAATCACCTAAAATGAGCTTCGTGCTTTCGTTCATAAGTCTTTCAATCCAACACAAATGAAGAACATGATTTCGTATTTTATGCTGTTCTTTCTTCTGCTATCAAGAAAGTGCGCAAAAGTGCGCACACTTCTCTTCCTGCCCCGACGTGTCTTGATGACCACCGTCGTCTCTGACAGGCGTGACTTTCCCGGCTGCGGCGGGGACGGTCCCCGCTGCAGCGCCGCCATTACTGGTCGGACTCGCCACGGGTAGGGCAGTTTCGGTTGCCAGCCGTTTCAGGTTCCGCGCCGCATTGAGGTCTCGGTCATGGCGCTCGCCACATTGCGCACACACCCATTCTCGATCGCTCAACGTCAGCGCCTCGTTCTTCCAGCCACACTTGAAACAGAGTCGGCTACTTGGATACCAACGATCGGCGATGATGAGATGAGTACCGTAGCGTTTCGCCTTGTATTCCACCTGCGAGCGGAACACACCAAAGCCAACGTCAGCGATGGCGCGGGCGAGTCTCTCGTTCGCGAGCATCCCCTTGACGTTTACATCCTCGATCACTAACGCTTGGTTTTCGCGGCAGAGTCGGGTCGTGAGCTTATGAGTAAAGTCCGCTCGGAGATTGGCAAGGCGGGCATAGAGCCTTGCCAATGTCGCAGCGGACTTCTGCCGGTTGTTCGAGACCGGCAGGCGCGTTCCTTTGGGCAGGCAGGCATGGCGTCCAAACCCCGCCATCTCTTTGGCGGCTTCCAGCTTGCGGCTGAGACGCCGACCGCGAATCTTGAGGCGACGCAGCGCTGCGTTGAGCGGCTTTGGCGCTTCGATGACTTCGCCGCTGGAGATCGTTGCGGCAGCCTTAACGCCCAAGTCGATGCCATTGACCTCATGGGAGGTGCGACGCCGATAGCATTGCGCATCGGGCACTTCGACCTGTATTGCCACAAACCAACGATCCGCCGTGCGCGAGACCGTCGCGCCCAGTATCTTTCCTTTGAATCGCAGTTCCTCGGTCATGGCGACGTCGCCGATCTTGGGCAGACGGATCGTCTTGCCGTCCAGACGGAACTTGTCGTTGGCAACATAAAAGCTGTCGCGGCAACGCCCCTTTTTCTTGAAGCGCGGCGCGTGCGCCTCTTTGCCAGCCTTGAGATCAGTGAAGAATCTTTCCCAGGCTTTGGCGAGATGGGCAAACGGCTGTGCGTGTGCGTCCCGGTGAATGTCTCGCAACCAAGGCCGTCCCTTCTCGTCGAGCCACTGTGGGTCGGTGTATTTGATGGCGTTGAACTGCTTTTTGAGCGCCATTGCGTTCGGCTTGCCGCCTGCTGCGTATTGTTTGTTCCATTCATTGAGCGCCCAGTTCCAGACGCGCCGGGCCGTGCCGCAGGCACGCT
Source organism: Chloroflexus sp. MS-G (assembly GCF_000735195.1). GTDB lineage: Bacteria > Chloroflexota > Chloroflexia > Chloroflexales > Chloroflexaceae > Chloroflexus. The sequence continues at coordinate 41,889 of NZ_JPIM01000019.1, read as the reverse complement.
TGAAGTAGTCGATTTGCTCAGGAGTCGGACAAAGGGCGATCTTGTGGGTTAGTTGCATCGTTTGGCCTTCTTGGCATTACTCATGACTCGCATCCTGTTTTAGCGCTTCGTCCAACTTTTTTCGATAGTTTCTCAAACCGTATCGCCGAGACGAACAACCGTGCACGATGGTCATCACGTCTTGCCCCATTTCCGGTTCGGGAGACAGCCGTTCCTGGGTGAGCACCAGCACTGCGCAACCATGGGTTTTGGCGTCACGTTCGAACCACTCAACGCCGAAACGGGTGAGGCGGTCCCGGTGCGCGAGGATCAGCATCGTGACGTCCCGTCGCCCGATCTCGTCCATACGGGCCAGAAACCGCTTGCGCTTGAAGTTCAACCCGCCGCCCACTTCCTCGATACACTCAACCCCCGCCAATCCCTTCGCCACCACGACCTCTTCCAGCACGTTGCGCTGATTCGCCAGGTCCGGCTTCTGTGCCACACTCGATACCCGACAGGAGGCGACCGGCGTGGGTGGCGCATGGTTCGCCTGCCGCAAACCGATGACCGCACGGATCTGCGTCTCAGGGGAGAGACGGCGGTTGCTGTCCATCAGCCTTCCTTCGCATTCCCAACGCTGCAACGTCTTGACCGAGACACCAAGGAGTGTTGCGGCTTTCCCTGTGCACATGGTGTTTTCCATGAGCACCGTTATACACTATCGCGTACTAGAAGTCAAGCTAGAGTCCGGCTCCGTCAATCACGATGACCCGCGTCGCTGCCCGACGCAGTCGGTCGCGGAGGGCGCGACCCAGGCCGGTATCGTCGAAATCACGGGCAAACATGCGATCGGGTTTGCGCTCGTCGAGTGCGCGCAAGGCGGCGTAGAGCCGTCGCGCCATTGCCTCTGGATCGGCGGTTGGGCCGAGCGATTCGACCTCTGCCGGTAGATCACGCATGAGCGCCAGGTCTTCCTCGGGCAAGAGTAATCCGATGCGCATGCCGCTGGCAAGTGCTTGTTCAGCCTCGGCTCGCAGGTGCGCTCGTGCGACCTCTGGTCGGCCACTAAAGAGCCACAGTTCGTGATCGGGAGCGTAGTGACGCTCAAGCAGTCCAGGTGAGACCAGACCCTGCGTCTCCTCGGTATCAGTCTTGAACGAACGATGAACCTCGATCGGGCCAATCAATGCTGTTAATGTTTCAAGGCTCACTCCGCCAGGACGCAACAGCGTAGGTGGGCTGGTGGTACAGTCAAGAACCGTCGATTCGATCCCGATTGGGGTCGGGCCGCCATCGATCACGGCAGCGATCCGTCCATTGAGGTCGGCTAGAACGTGATCGGCGGTGGTTGGACTGGTGTGACCAAAGCGGTTCGCACTCGGCGCGGCGACCGGTACCTCGGCGGCCTGCAAGAGTGCTTGCGCGACCGGATGGGCAGGTACACGCACTGCTACTGTCTCGCGCCCGGCAGTGACCGCGAGCGGAACCTGTGGATGCCGCGGGACAATGAGCGTGAGCGGGCCGGGCCAGAAGGTAGCCGCCAGTTGCGCCGCCAGTGGCGGGATGCTGGCAGCAACGTGCGGCAGATCACGACGATCGGCCAAATGAACGATCAGCGGATCGCTGGCCGGACGGCCCTTAGCGGTGAAGATCGCCTGCACCGCTTGCTCGTCAAGCGCGTGACCTCCCAGTCCATAGACGGTTTCGGTCGGGAAGGCGACCAATTCACCGCGACGGATGAGCGTAGCGGCCAGTGCAATTGCTGCGGGTGATGTATCGAGTCGTTTGGTTTGCATCAGCCTGTATTTTTCAAGCCGGCTGCGATGCCGTTAATCGACATCAGAAGCACTGTTTCCAGTTCAACCTGTTCTTCGGGTGGCGCAGCCCGTAAACGTTTCAGCAACTCGATCTGAATGAAACTTAGTGGATCAATGTACGGATTGCGCTGCCGAATCGCACGTTGCAGAACAGGTTGATGTGCTAAGAGATCGTTCTGTTCGGTGATCTGGCAAATCATCCGTTCAGTGCGCCGGAATTCGTTCTCAATTTGCTGGAAGATGCGTGCGGCAAGCTGTTGATCCGGTACCAAACCAGCGTAGGCGCGAGCGATGTTCATGTCGGCTTTTAACATAATCATCTGCGCGTTGTCGAGCAGCGTGGTAAAAAACGGCCAGTGGCGGTACATCGTGCGCAGCAGATGTAGATGATTGGGATCGGCTTCGGCAAACTCTTCCAGCGCACTCCCCAGCCCAAACCAGCCGGGCAACGTGTGTCGGCTTTGCATCCAGCTAAACACCCACGGAATGGCGCGCAAGTCTTCGATCCGGTCACTCTTACGCCGCGAGACCGGACGTGATCCGATCCGTAAGCGGTTGAATTCAGCAACCGGAGTTGCGTTGCGAAAATAGATCAGAAAATCAGGGTCTTCGTAGACTAGACTTCGATAGACAGTCCGCGCCGTTTCGGCCATACGCTCCATTGCGGCAACCCACTCTGGTTCGGGGTGGCGAGCCATGCCGGGGAAACCGGCGCGGAGCACGGCATTCACCACCTGTTCGAGATGGCGATGAGCAGTCCGCGGATCGAGATAGCGATCTGAAATCATCTCACCCTGATCGGTCACTTTAATCTGACCGTGAAGCGTACCCGGCGGTTGGGCCAGAATCGCCTGCCCAGCCGGGCCACCACCGCGCCCAACGGCACCACCCCGACCGTGGAATAGTCGTAAACGGACACCGTGCCGGTCGGTGACGGCTGTCAAGGCAACCTGCGCCCGGTAGAGTGCCCAGTTCGCAGCGACAAAGCCACCCTCTTTGTTGCTGTCAGAATAGCCGAGCATCACCTCTTGCAGATTATCGCGGAGTGCCAGATGTTCACGGTACACCGGCAATTGCAGTAATTCGTCGAGCAAGAGTGGTGCCCGTTGTAAGTCGTCACCGGTCTCGAACAGTGGCACGATATTCAACTGACTGTATTGGCCGGGCTGATACAGGCCGGCATCACGGCAGAAGAGCAAGACGGCCAGCAGATCACTGACTTGGCTGGTGGTTGAGATGATGTAGGTCTGAAAAATCTCGGGATCGAGCTGTTCGCTGATCGCCGACATAACGCGAAATGTTTCCACCGTCTCTGCCGTTGCCGGGCTAAGGTGGCTGAGGCGGCTAGGGGTGAGCGGGCGGGGTCGCCGAATTTCGACACTCAGTACTGCCACTCGTTCAGACTCATCGAGAGCTTCATAGTTACTCACGACACCGGCAGCAGCCAGGATTTCACTCAGCGCAGTGGTATGCCGACTCGCGTGCTGGCGCACGTCGAGGGTGGCGGTGTGCAGACGAAAGGCGGCTACGTTTGTGCGGACATCGCGGAGCAGGCCATCGGCAATTAAGGCGCCGCCATTGTTGCGCAGACTGGCATCGATCAGATCGAGATCGGCTAACAGTTCACGACTATGGTAGTAAATGTCGCGCATACGCGGGGGCTGCGGATCGGCACCCCAACGAGGGGTATGGTGTAAGGTGTAGTGCAGTGTTTTCTGCAAGCGGGCTTGAATGAAGTGACATAACTGACGGTACGGTTCGCAGCGGTAATGTGGGTTGAGCGTTGCCGCCGCGTCAGGCATCAGTTCACGGTACTCGGCAATCCGGTCGATGATCGCAGTATCAACCTTCACCTGCTGTACCGACTGACTGAGATCGGTAATCAGGCGATCAAGGCATCCAATCAGGTAATGCAGCATTGCGCTCCGCATCAGACGCACCGTCTCGACCGTGACTTCTGGCGTCACAAAGGGATTGCCATCGCGGTCACCACCCATCCAGCTTCCGAAGCGGAGGAAAGGCGGCAGATGCCACTGATGGTCGGGGTACGCGGCAGTAAGCGCCTCGGCAGTCTCACGGTAAAGGAGTGGCAACAGGTCCCAGAGCACCGTCTGAAAATAAAACAGACCGTTCTCGACCTCATCGAGCACTGAGGGTCGCCGGTTCCGAACATCATCACTCTGCCAGAGACCAACGATTTCGCGTTCGATGGCCGTGATAGCGGCCTGACGGTCAGCCGGTAAAACCAGCCGCTCCCCGAATGTCAGATCGATCAGCCTATCGAAGATGCGGCGCAGCTTGATCAAAATCGTTCGCCGTCGCGATTCGGTAGGGTGTGCGGTGAGTACCGGCATGATCAGTGCGTGATCCAGCCATTCCTGGATTGCTGCTGCCGGTACTCCATGTTGCTTTAGCAGATGGATAGCGTCGGCGATGCTCTCAGCACGCGGCGCAGGGGCATGGCGCACATCGCGAGCACGCAGTGCCCGTAAACGTTCAACCCCTTCGGCCAGATTGACCAAACCGAAATAGAGGGTAAATGCCTTAACCAGACTTTGTAACTGCGAGAGGCTGAGGTCAGCGATCAGGCGCGGCAGGGCATTGGGATCAGTTTGCGTAGGAGCGTTACGCAATTCCTTCGCCATACGGCGCACCTGTTCAACAAGGTTCAGCGTTGTTTCGCCGTGCTGTCCGGTAATTACCCGACCAAGAATATCACCCAGCGCCCGAATGTTTGCCGACAGCAAATCATGTTCAACAGCAGTCGTTCGTCCGCTCATACGTCTACTCGCCGCCTTCTACCACCAGGTCTTCAAGGTGGGCGACATCGTTCATCCGTAATAGCCGCCAGCCACTTCGCCCGCGGACGATTTCGCTCAACGAACCATTGTCGAGCCATAATTTACCGAAGTTTACCAGATCAAGACCGATAATATGACAGAATAACGCCCGAATTGAGCCACCGTGCGAGACCACGATAATCGTTTCACCTGTCCGGTGGGCCGCCTCGATCTGCGTGAAAGCCCGCAGAACTCTTGCCTGGAGTTGGGCATAACTTTCACCGCCGAGGCGAACGGTATGCGCTGGGTCACGGTCGTACTCGCGCATATGCTCGGGAAACCGCTGATACAGCTCTGTTGGCGTTAGCCCTTGCCACAACCCGACATCAATCTCGCGCAGATCGGGCATTGCAATCGGGTGGAGATGAACATACTCACCAATAATCTCGGCAGTTTCCCATGCGCGAGGCAGATCGCTACTGTAGAGTGCCACCGCCCCACTGCGAGCCAGGCGCTGTCCTACCCGACGTGCCTGTTCACGGCCGTGCTCATTGAGCGGGATTGGCGCCTGGCCCTGATATTGCAGTGTTCGATTCCACGGTGTCTCGCCGTGTCGCACAAAAATCAGACGCATAGCTTCTATAAGAGCGACGCAGCGCCGCCGTCTGTTTGATCAGCGCACCAGTTCACGGCTGATCACCAGGCGCTGAATCTCACTCGTTCCCTCATAAATCTCCGTAATCTTGGCATCACGGAAGAAGCGTTCTACCGGATATTCCTTTGAATAGCCATTCGATCCGTGGAGTTGCACGGCCTTTGTGGCGACCCACATTGCTGTCTCTGAGGCAAAGAGTTTCGCCATTGAAGCATCTTTGATAAAGTCAAGGCCCTGATCTTTACGCCAGGCAGCTTCGTAGGTGAGCAGCCGCGCAGCCTTAATGCGGGTTGCCATATCGGCGAGCGTAAAGCCAACTGCTTGGAATTCGTGAATCGGTTTGCCGAATTGTTCACGCACCTTGCTGTATTCCAGAGCCGCCTCGAAGGCTCCCTGCGCAATCCCGACCGCTTGTGCGGCAATCCCGATTCGTCCGGCGTTGAGGATGGTCATCGCGATTTTGAAGCCCTGACCCTCTTCACCAAGACGGCGCCACGCCGGTAGACGGTAATTGTCATACGCCATCTGGCAGCTATGAGCGCTGCGAATGCCCAGTTTGTTTTCAACCTTGACGACACGACAGCCGGGAGCGTGGGTGTCAACCAGGAAGGCGGTGATTCCTTTGGTCCCTTTGCTCGGATCGGTCATTGCCATCAGAATGATGGTATCGGCGTGATCGCCGTTGGTGACCCAATTTTTCACACCGTTGATGATATAGTAATCGCCATCACGCACGGCAGTGGTGCGTTGAGCGGCAGCATCCGACCCAGCGCCTGGCTCGCTGAGCGAGAACGCACCAAGCATCCGACCACTGGCAAGAGGTGTCAACAACTCACGCTTTTGCTCTTCAGTGCCGAACTTCTCGATCCCGTAGCAGACTAGCGAGTTATTCACCGAGGCGATCACGCCCAGCGAGGGATCGACCCGTGATAATTCCTCGATCACGATCGCATACGAGACATAATCCATCCCAGCGCCGCCATACTCCTCGCTGACAGCAACTCCCATCAGACCGAGTTCACCCATCTTACGTACCAGCTCGGTCGGCCAGCGAGCGTGTTCGTCTCGCTCGGCGACGGTTGGTTTGGCCTCTTTTTCGACAAACTGACGCACCATGTCGCGCAGCATCAGTTGATCTTCGGTAAGCTGGAATTCCATGATCGCCTCCTCGGTAGATATAAAATTGTCCTTCTTTTGACCGCTCTTTCCATTCTACGTGAGCTACTTATTGCAGGCAAGCAGCAGGTGTAAAAGCTGATCGGACAGGCGGTCAGGTGCTTCCAACATCGGCATATGACCAACATCGGTCAGGAGATGGTGGGGAACACCAAGCCCAGCCGCCAGCTCGGCGCCGAGTTTTGGCGGCGTCAGTCGATCATCAGTTCCGGTGATCACCAGTGCCGGACAACGAATTTCGGCCAGTCGTGAACGGAGATCAAAACCGTCACAGGCGCGGAGATCGGCCAGTAAGAGTTCCGGATCGAGCGCGGTATATTCGGCCAGGGCATCGGTGATCAGGTCGGGGCTTGCTGTTGGGCTGAATAACCAGTTGACCAGCGTTGTGATCGCTTCACGGCGCGCCGCGAGATCACCGGCCAGCCCGGTGAGTAGCGCCGGAGCGACACGTAAACGGGCTGCGGTGCTCACCAATCCCAGCCCGGCCACTATGTGCGGCGCGGTCAACGCGATCTGCAATGCGATGGCGCCACCCATTGAATGACCGACGACAAGTGCTGGTGGTAAGCCGAGAGCCTGGTGCAGCGAAATCACGTGCAGAGCATAGTCGGCAATCGAAATGGACTCGCTCGCCGGTGATCGTCCATGGCCGGGTAAATCAACCGCGATCATCTGGATGGTCGACGGCAATAGGGTAAGCAATCGTCCCCAATGCCGACTACTGCCACCGGCGCCGTGAATAAAGATGAGCGGCAGCCCGGACGAACCACGCCGCATCACAAACAGATCACCGGTTGTCGTGTTTACGAGTGGCATTAGCCCATGATCTCATCAATCGCAGCCGCCAACGCAAAGTCTTTTTCGGTCAATCCACCCGCATCGTGCGTGGTCAGCGCCAACCGCACTCGATTATAACGAATATCAATATCGGGATGATGACCGGCTGCTTCGGCCAGAAATGCAACGTGGGTCACGAAGGCAATCGCGGCGGGGAAGTTCGCCAGGCGGAAAGTACGAACAATCTCGTTGTTCTCAAGACTCCAATCAGGGCGCTGCGCCAACTGTTCGGCAATTTCAGCATCACTTAGCCGTGGCATAGCTGTCTACACTCCTTTATTACAAGAACATTCCGCGAGCAGGAAAACAGGTTCTCAGCACTGTGTATGATACCACAGAGTGGTTAGTGGTTGTCAGAGCGTGATTAAATACTAATATCTCCGATAGAGCCGATTCAGAAGCATTGTGATAGAACCAAGATTCAGAACGGCTTCACTCGATTACGGCTCACCACTAAGTTCGCTCTCTTCCGAACTGCTGTAATGGGGTCACGCCGATGTCACTGCCATTGTCACTGATGGGGTACGGCGCCGATAATGGGAGATCGGATTGCCACCGTCGGTACGATCTGTCCACCCGAATGTCCACCATTGAACGTATCGATGGGATGGACAGGCAAATGGCGGTAACACGGACTACTGCCAGCCAGGAAAAACCTGTTGAGAAACCCTATTCGCAGCCCCTACTGTCTAAGCAGTTGCCGGATCAGGCCGGCAAAGTTCTCAAACGGCAAAGCGCCCCGCACGATTTGACCATTGATAATGAAGTTAGGGGTCGAATTGATGCCCAGCCGCGTTGCTGCCTCGATCTCGGCGCTAATCGTCGCTTCAGTCGTTGGATCGTCGAGGCAGGCAGTCAATTGATCGGTAGCGATCCCCAGGTTACCGGCCAGCTCGATCAAAGCTGCCCGGTCACGACGCGGGACGCCACCCCATTCGACACCGTGGCTCTGGAAGAGCAGCTCGTACATCGGCCAGAACTGGTTCTGCGCCGCCGCGCAGTGGGCAACACTGGCCGCCAGTACTGCCGAAGGGTGGATCGATGTCAGCGGAAAGTCGCGCACCACCAGCCTGACCAGGCCGGTCTCGACGAATTCACGGATCAGGCGTGGCCGGGTTTCACTGACAAAGCGGGCACAGAACGGGCATTCGTAGTCGGTGAATTCGATCATTAACACCGGAGCGTTCGGATCACCCAACGCCCGCGGATCATCAGCGGTCAGATTGAGGATCTCGATCAGATCAATAGGTGGTGAAGGTGTTACCGTTGGTCGGCGTAATTCATCGGGTGCTGGCGGCACTGTCGGTAGACCCTGGAGGGCGAGTTGGGTCTGACGGATTTCTACCGCTGAACGGGTTGGTACTGGTGGTGCAGCACTGCCACAACCGACGATCAGGAGAACGAATACGATTGACCAGTGTTTGAGTACTTGCATAAGGTTCCGGCGCAAAATAAAATAATGGCGGTTCGCCGTCTCGTCCTCACTCAACGCTGAGTGAGGACGAGCAGCGCGATAGGTTGTCGTTCTTTATACCCGCATCAGGCTGTGGCGTCAACCATCTGCAGCCGCTAATGTAACAGTGGCACCGAGTGGTTTTGCTTCACCACGGGCAAAGCCAGGGACATCAACCTGTTGCAAGATCGCGATACAGGCGATCAGGCCAATCGCCTCTAGCAGAAACACACTGGCGTAGGCAATGGCATACGACCCGCTGATGCCGAGTGCAACATCGCGTACCGCACCACCGGCAAAAATCCCCAGACCGCGGAAAAGGAGTTGGGTCATCGACCAGAGGCCGAGGTAGGCTGCCGCATGGCGTTCGGTGGTCATTGCGGCTAAGAGCGAAACCGCTCCTACGGTGTAAATACCAAAGCCCAGGCCAAACATCACCAGTACCGGGATTAGAAGCACCTGCCATTCTGTGACTGCCAGAACGCTTAGGAGAAAGAGCGGCAGAGCAGTCAGTGCCAATCCAATCTTGGCTACTCCGGTCTGCTCGTGTGCAGCGCGATGGCGGGTGAAATAGACAGTTGCCAACAGACTGATCACGACACCAATGCCCCAATAGGCATTGAAGCGCGTGGTCTGGCCGTTATCCAGCCCAAACACATCACCGCCAAACGGTTCGAGGACTGCATCCTGGGCAAAGGCACTGACGGCGCCCAGAGCCAGAAAGAGGAAAAAGCGGCGTGCTCGCACATCAGACCACATCTGGCGTAAGAGGGGCAGGAATGGCTCAGGTGGAGTTGGATCAACACCGGCAGGTACGCTAGCCGGTTTTTCAGCACCCCAGAGAGCAAAGGCAATAAAGCCAAAGGCAATCGCCATGCCAATCAACACCAGGCGCCAGAAGCTCTCCTGGTCGTAGACCGGCATCAGCAGACCATAGACCACACCGGCTACCGGAAAACTGATCACCAGGAAGACCTGCACAATAGCCAGGGCTTGCCCACGGCGGGCTGGTGGTGCGCTATCACGTACCAGACTGAGGTACGTACTGCCAGAAATAAGGGTACCGACGCCATAGATGAGAAAGGCGAATAGCGCTAACGTCCAACCTGCCACCGATGCGGGATCGGTAGCCAATAACGCGGTCACAATTGGCAGCAGCGGGAGCGAAAGGAGCATTGGCAAGCGTCCTCCCCAGATGAAGGGCAAGCGACGTAACGTACCGGGGGGACGGAGATCAGAACGGTAACCCGCCCATATACTCAGCGGCGCCAATAGATACCGCAAGGCCGAAAGGAGCGCGACCGGTGTTGCAGGGAGAGCCAGATCCGTGATCAGTACGCGATTGAGCACTCCTGAGGTCAACAGATCGATAAATGATGAACCGATGTGAAAGGTGCCCAACTTGAGCGTGCGAGGTACGTTCAGACGTTGATCGGTGTCGGTCTTCACAGCTTACTCCTCCGTTTCGTATCCATTAACGACTGCCAGTTGTACCTCGTTGGCAACCCGACTGATTCGGCGCAGCAGGCGAGCACTCTCTGACGGTCGTACATGCGCTTCTTCGGGAAGGTCCATCGTCGCTTCAACCAGCGAGTCGCGGAAAAACAGCGCGGCGGCGATGGCATCGCTCAACGAGAGACCAGCGTTACGTGCCAGACGAGCATAGCTCTGGCCGACTGCGCGTGCTTCTTCCAAGAGTGGACTTTGCTCGTCATGGGTACTTACGTACCGCAAAATAATTCCCATCAGTTGCTGACCGACTCGCCGCCATGCCAGCCGTTCCTGTTCACTCATCGTTGCCATCCATGCCGGCACTGAGGGCGAATGCGCTAGTTCAGTGCGTGTTTGCGCCAGCGCTTTGCTGGCGAGAACGCTACTGATCGACTGGGTCGGCAATGGTCGGCGTGATGCCAGCGCTAAAATGTCGGCACGCGCAAAACGACGATGACCGCCCGGCGTAATGTACACCGGTACCGCACCTTCATCCGCCCAGCGCCGGAGCGTCGAGGCGTGGACGCCGAGTAACCGACTGGCTGCCGATAACGAGAGATAGGTTGGTGCTTCCTTGTCGTCCATCATCGTAATCTACATAAAGCTGCATAAAACTACATGTTAAAGTATAACATATCTCCCGCCAGGTTCTTCACTACCAGGCGGGAGAGCGAAATGATCGTGCGAAATGTTGTCTTATTTCAACCGAAAACCAAGGCGGTGAAGGACCTCGCGCAGCACATCGCGACCCGATAACGTATGTGGTCCGGCTACACGGCGAGCCGAGTGATCGACCCAATCGCCTTCAACGTTCATCTGTTGAGCGGCGTAGAATGCTTTCATTGTCTCATTGTAACGCTCTACTGCTGGTGGAATCTGTTCAGGTCGGTATACTTCACGGTGAAGAACGGCATCCTGCGGAAGGCGCGGCTTGATGGCCGCCGGTCGAGCGGGGTTGGGGCGGCCAACGCACATCCCGAACACAGGCATCACCAGTGGAGGAAGCTGTAACTCGGCGGCTACTTCGAGTGGGTGATTGCGAATAGCACCGATGTAGACAGTGCCAAGACCGAGCGATTCAGCGGCAACGACGGCATTTTGGGCGGCGAGTGCTGCATCGATGACCCCAACTAACCACATTTCGAGGTAGTCAAGACCTTCGTGCGGCATGTGACGGTCTGCTGCCGCCTGAGCAATGCGGGCTAAATCGGCTAACCAGACAAGAAAGAGAGGGGCACGTCGAATCTGGTTTTGATCGCCCGCCAGGGTCGCCAACCGATGTTTCCGGTCGGGATCGGTGACTGCTACCACACTCCAGGTTTGCAAGTTTGAAGAAGTAGCAGCCGACTGCGCAGCGGCAATCATGGTTTCAAGCGTCCCTTCTGGGAGCGGCTCGTTGCTGTATGAACGTACCGAGCGGTGGCTCAGTAACAGGTCGATAACCGGACTGCTGATAATTGATGGCGGAATATCGTTTCCGTAACGTTGGCGTAGGAGTTCCTGAGTTGTTATTGTGGTCTCGGTCATACGTTGTTGTTCCTCGTCTTTGTTGCTGTCATGTCAAATATACTACGGATTATACTCGATAGCTTGACATCGATGTGACGCAACTTCCACTAGGGATGAGGTGACTCCTCCCAACATCGTTCAACCAGGGGGAAGCGCCTCTTTCAACGCCGCCAGGCCAGGGGTAGATAAGTTTTGGAGACTGAGAGGGGTGGTTAGCGACGGTATGTGGATGGAATGAGGAACCCACTTCAACGGCGGCGAAGATGGGCATGAGTATGCGCCAACAGTATGCAGGTAGGTGGGAACCCGTCTCAACGGTTGCGAGGAAGAGTAGAGGTGTACGGCGGTGACACCAAGAGAGTGTCTGAAATGTATCTGGTTGAGGGTTTTGATGGATACGTGATGATCTGAACGAACAGAACAGACGAACATCATATCCTACCAACCTTAGAGATTGGCAACAACGGCGATGAGGCACGTATGCAGGATCAGGACGATCCCCAGACAATGGGTTAAAAAGGGGGGAGAGCGATTTCAGGCATTAGGACGGGGTATCGATATGGGAGACGGGGCCGGAGATGCAGCGGTGCGGCATCAGGCTCTGCTTCAATTCCCTGAGCGTGTCTCTGAATATTCCCTTGCTGACCAAGGATTGACGGAATGATTGGCTTGCTGAAGTCAAGTCTCAGTGTTGTACATAACTCAACATTTTTTCAGACGCGCTCTAAGAGCCTATCCAAATAATCGTCTCACGGTACGGCAGATAAAATCTGATAGATGGACGGGCGCAGCGCCGCTGCGCCCGTCTTCTTCTACGTCAGGGTATCACGGATAGGCTCTCAGTTGCCCGAGTCAGGTGCCGACGACTGTTCACCTGCCGGATCATCTCGACGTTGGGCATCAATAATCGTGATCTCCGGCTTCGGTCGATTTGGTGTTGGCAGCGCAACCGTCTCACGGCGACGGCGAACCAGCGTGGTTTGCGAGCGGTTCAGCGCAGCAGCGAAACCGAAGGCTGGTCGTTCAGGCTTCTCGTTTGGCGGCAGATACGGATGCTCTGCTTCAACACGTGCCAGTATCTCTTTCACATCAATGTCGGTCAGCTCATTGCGCAGGATCAACGCTTCAGCGATAGCGATCACGGCCATGCGGTTCTGCTCGAGCATTTGCTTCACGATCCGGTACTGCTCTTGCAGAATTGCTTCGACGCGCGGTTTGACATCGGGTGCCGACAGTCCCTGCATTCCAAACAGGAGATATGAGAAGAAGCTGTTATCCATACCGTAGGCGCCGACCATCATGGCAGCGATACCGGTAGCACTCTGGAGATCGCTGGTAACGCCGCTCATTTGCGTGCCAAGGAAGAGTTCCTCGGCTGCTCGGCTGGCCAGCGCAATCTTGATCCGATCAAGCAGCTCTTCGCGGGTGCGGGTATGAATCTCCTCTTCAGGTTTCCAGGCTGCGAAACCGAGTGCATTCCCGTGCCGCACGATGGTCACTTTGGTCAGCCGCTCTTTCTTGAGCAGTTTCACGGCTGCATAAGCATGACCTGCCTCGTGGTAAGCGATACGACGCCGCTCTTCATACGACATACTACGGATCGGTTGCTTCAAGCCCCACTCGTGAACCTCGCGAGCCTGAGTGAAATCCCAATAGTTGATCGCCGACCGGCCATCGAAGTGCGCGTGGATTGTCGCTTCGTTGATGACGTATTTGATCGCCACGGGTGTATAGCCTATTGTATCGGCAACCATGCGATCAATCGGCATTGGTTCGTGCTTGACTTTACTCAGGTAATATTCGATCACCTCACGGCGACCATCAGCATCGGGTGGCTCTACTGCTATCTTGCGGTCGAAACGACCAGGGCGGAGGAGCGCAGCATCAAGAGTCTCAGCTAGATTGGTAGCCGCCATCGTCAGCACGGGGGGCATCTCTGCCTTTCCACGACGCAGGCCAACAATACGGAGGAGTTTCCCCCACCAGGTTTGCTCCTGTGGTGGTGGATCCATCTGGAGCAACAACTCGTTGAGCAGGCTGCTGCCGCCACCCATCATACCGCCGACCCCCATCACCACGTTCTCGCGGTTGTTCATTCCGGCGCCGGCTGCCCCTGCGCCCATGAGATTTGGGCTACGAGCCATCCCGATAGCGTCAATTTCATCAATGAAGAGGATGCACGCACCGTACTCACGCGCCAAACGACGAGCCTTGCGGTACAGGTTCATCACCTTAATGTTGCCCATACCCATCCATGCCGAGAGCAGCGATGGGGCGCTGAGATAACCAAACGGCACGCCAGCTTCAGTAGAAATAGCCTGTGCCAGGTAGCTTTTCCCGGTACCGGGCGGGCCAACTAGCAGAATGCCACGGGTAACTTCGCCACCCATCTGTTTAAACTCTTTGGCCCCCTTGAGCAGGGTTACCACCCGGCGGGCAGCTTCCAGGACTTCTGGATTACCACGATAATCCTTAAAACTCACTCCAGTCTCACCGGGTTTTACCCAGTAAATGCGGGTGCGGGCCATGAAAAAGTACATGAGCCAGAATTGAAAGCCAATGAAGAAGAATAGATAGACGGCTACCGGGATGATTTGTAGAATAATGTTACCGATTTCACCGGTGATGATGACATTGAATATTCCCGGTAACAGATTCACTGCCAGCCAGACACCGATGGCCAAAAACAGCATTGCTCGCAAGAACCGGAAAAGTTTCCAATTCCAGCGCTCGAAGAGTTTGGCGATCTTCTTTTCCAGCTCTTGCTCGCGGTTGGCAGGATTTTGGTCAGGGGTTGGGCGGTAAGGCTCGATTGCCATGCACGACTCCCGTTTTTCAGGATAACTAAACTAAATCAGGACAGCACCAACGAGTATAAGGGGACTTTTATAGCTACTGTATAATGAAGTATACCGACGGAAAGATATTCGGTCAAGGCAAAAAAATGAGAAAGCTCTAAGGAAATGCGAGTGGTGCGCTGGCGACGATGGATCGATGCTCTGGCAGTGGTCATTTTGCTGGCTTACGGTTGGTTGGCATTGAGTGTACAGAGCGGCACAGCGGCTATTGATCCGGTTTACGCCAGCATACGCGAGCAGGGTATCTTGCGGGTCGCCGTTGATGTCGGGTATCGGCCATTTGTCGAAGAGCGTAACGATAAGCTGGTTGGCTTCGACATCGACCTGGTGCAGGCGCTGGCAAGCGAGTTGGGGGTAGAGGTGATGTTCGTGCGAAGTGGATTCGATGCGCTGTACGATCAATTGACCAGTCGCCAGGCCGACCTGATCGCCTCAGCATTGCCATATGCGCCGGAACAGGGGTACCGCGCCCGATTTTCGCGTCCATATTTCGATGGTGGGTTGATGTTAGTAACTCCTGCCGAGAGTACGATTACCGGTCTCGACGATCTTCGTGATCGCGCAATCGGTGTTGTGTTGGGGAGTGAGGGCGATGCCCTGGTTCGCCGGTTTGCTTCGACGGCGTCGGTGGTTCGTTACACCGCCGATGAAGTCGGTCCTCTGGTTGATGCGCTACGATCCAGCGTGATCGATGCGGTGATTCTCGATCATGTTTCCGCATTAGGTGCCGTAGCCGCTGGCGATCTCCGTATTGCCACGGCCCTGAGTTATGAGCCGTATGTGTTGGCGATGCCAGCAGCAGCGTTTCAGCTTGAGCACGAGATCAATCGTGCTCTCGCCCGTTTGGAAGAACAGGGTGTGCTGATCGAGTTGCAGCGTCGCTGGATGATGCATGATCGGTGAGGCGCTACCGATAGTTCCCGCATTCACGTAATCATTTGGATGCGCTGCCTCTAGCTTACCGAGCAGAAAGAGAAATGAGGAGAGGGGGATAGATTCACTCACTACTAACCCCGTCGTCTCCCGTCAAGAAGCAGTGAATAGCCAGCCAGTGATTGTCCACCGGCGAACGTGCTGCACTCTCCTCTTTCCCAGCATCGTCTTGATATAAAAAGCCTGTTCCCACTACACCAAATTCAATTGTCGGTGCACGGAAGGTAGTGCATGTGATGAGATTGGTGCATCCGGCGGTTGGTACGATGCTAGCCGGTACGGTTTGCCAGCATTGGCATATGTCCTGCGTCTGGGTTTACCCCAAACCGGTGCGAACAATGTGGATGCTCTGCGTAAGCCGTTGCGCCCACGGTTGCAGGAGCGGTTGCCAGACCGATTGAGTAGTGATCAGACGGTGCAGTTCCTGTATTTCATTTGACATAACATTTTCAAGTGTAGTAACTAGATCGATCACCTGCTCAAACTGCCCCGCTGTCTCGAAGAGGGTTCGCACCATCGTAAAGCGATCAGCGATAGGAACCGAAAAGCCCAACTGACGGGCAAGCATTGTACAATCGGCGCGGCTGAGGAAGATTCCTGCTCGCACCGGTGTGATCAGGTGGCGAACCAGAGCACCGAGTTCATCGACTTCCGCCGGAGCTGTTGCTGACTGGAGCGGGATGTATGTCGGGGACACAGGCATCGGCGGAGAGAGCCTCTCCAGTTCGCTCCCGATGAATTCAACCGTGAGACTTGCCAGAGTCTGGTAGAACGGATGGGCCGGAATACGTTGCACGGCCCGCGCCCAGATCGGCACCCAGACCGCAAGATGGTCGGCAAGAAAAGCAGCCATCTGTTGCCGTGCCCAGTAGTACCGATCAAGGTTCTCGGCGGAGAGTGCGGTTGCTTCGGTGGCGATCAGCCGCGCCAGAAAGATGAACTCCAGGCCGAGATGATCGGGCGCACCCACGTTTTGCGTTGGCAAGAACCCACAGGTATTGTACGTAGCGGCAACCTGCTCGGCGGTCGCCGTGTTGAGCATAAGCTCTTCGTCGCAGTAGAGCGACTCGTAGGGATAGACGTTACGCCCGAAAACGTATTCGTAAGCAATTGCCAGCGCTTCTGGCCGGTTATCGGTCACCGCAGCCAGATCGACCAGTATGGCCGCCTCCTCCCATAGAGCAGGCGAAGGCGGCGCAAGCAGGAGACGGCCAATCATATCGGCCATGGCCTGACGTGCTACCAGTGTCGTATGGTCGTTCACGACTTCTTTCCCTTCCCGGGTAAGAAATACGCTTCGCGAGCCGGGCGGAAGGGGCGCAGGAGCCAATGCGGACGCCGCATGCCGTTGGGCGATACCTTTGAAGCCGGGCGGGTCATTGCCAGCCATTCGCGGTAGACTTCGTGCGCTCGTTTGGTATCGACATAAATATCACCGTAGCGATCATTCGGGCCGGCCGGCTCAAGCCGTACCTTCTGATGCCAGCAGTGCATACCACTGATTGGATCAGGATGGACGGCAAAGGTCAGGTTTTGATGGACACCGGCATCTTCCCACCAGATGCGAGCGGTATCGGGGTCATCACTCTCGTAGGGGCGGATACCATGAATCTGGCGCATACGCCATTCCCCTTGCCCCTCTTGCTTGAGTTCAACCAGCGCAGTAGACAGCCGACCACCACCGTCTTCCTGTAATCGCCACCGCCCCAGATGGTGTGAACAGGCGATCACACCGGGACGAATGCCTTCCGTTACCCAAACCCGATCCACGAAGTAACCGATCTCGGTAATGACCTTCACCAGATCGCCGGTGCGTAAACCAAGCCGTTCGGCATCACTGGTATGAATCCAAACCGGATTTTTGTGGCTGATTTCGTACAGCCATTTCGCGTTACCGCTGCGCGTGTGGATCAGGGTGGGCAGGCGGAATGTCGAGAGAAGCACAGCCTCGTTCTTGCTGCGATCAATCTTACTCGGATGGACGTGGCTATGGATGTAAGTCGGGATCGCATATTCCGGCCATCCCCAATCGCGCAGCGTGGTTGAATAGAACTCAAGTCGACGCGAGGGTGTTGGGAAACCAGCCACAATGGAACCATCCTCTAGCTTGATACCAATCGGTCGGCCCCGTTCGGGATCAGGCTCGAAATATGGTAGTGGTGTGATGTTCGACGATGGCGGTGCCGGGGCTTTGGTGTAGACAATCCCGGTATCTGGATCGATGGTCGCATCGGCCAGCTCAGCGGAGCTGAGCGGCTTATCGAACGTAGGTTGCACTCCTTTCCGAATCTCAAACGCACCGTAGCGGCGCATATACTCAAGTGGAGTCAGGCCCTCTTTCGCGGCTGCCTCCGGCAGACCGGGAACGTGGTTCTCGAACATCCAGCCGTAGAGTTCATCAACCGTAATCTTCTGGCCGGGGCGGTACGGACTCTCGAAGGTTTTACGAATGCCCAGCTTTCCATCGGGGTCAATCCGCCATGACAACTCGATCCAAAACTCAACTTCTTCCCAGACTTCACCAGGATTCGCGTCACGGGTATCTTTCACCGGCTTCCCCAACCGACGCATAGCCTCACGGAGTACCGGTTGACGGAAGGCAATCCAGCAACCGGCGTGAGTTTCCTGGCTCATCATATCGTGTCGCTCGGCGCCCACTCCCATCGGCAAAATATAGTCGGCAAACCAACCCGTCTCACTCCACGTCGGCGAGAGATGGACGTGCAAACCGATTTTGCTCTCATCGGTCAGCACCTCCAGCCAGCTCATGCCGTCGGGGTTGGTCCAAATAGGGTTGTAGACGCGGGTGAAGTAAGTATCGACCTTGCCCCGTCCTTCTTTGAGGAAGTGTGGCAGTAAGATGCTCATCTCGTAGAAGTTGAGCGGATACTCTTGCGGCCATGTTAGCTCGTTCCAGACTTTGGGGTGTGGCGCCATGTTGGGGTGGCGAGGAATCCATTTATCCCAAACGTTAGCTGAGGTACCACCTTCAACGCCGATTGAACCGGTCAGGACATTAAGGAACCACAGACAACGGGCAACCATCCAGCCACCCAGGTTGGCGCTCGTAGCGCTGCGCCAGCTATGGGTCGCCAGTTTCCCTTCACAGCGGGCAATGATCTTCGCCACCCGTTCAATTTGCTCGGCGCTGACCCCACTCTCTTGGGCGGCGAATTCAAAGGTATACTGAGCGTAAAGCTCTTGCAACTTCATTTCAAAATGCTCGAAACTGACCGGTAGGTCGGGGTGCTCAGCGCGGAGATAATCAGCCCAGTTCACCCAACGGCGGACAAAATCGCGATTGTACTGACCGGTGCGGATCAGGTGATTGGCAATCGCCAGGAGGATAGCCGTCTCGCTGCCCGGCCACGGTGAGAGCCATTCGTCGGCGAGTGAGGCCGTGTTGGAGAGACGGGTATCGAGCACAATTAACTTGGCGCCAGCCATTTTACCTTCCATAATCCGCTGTGCGTGTGGGTTAAAATAATGGCCGGTTTCGAGATGAGAACTGATCAGCAGAATGACACGAGCATTGGCATGATCAGGCGATGGTCGATCAAGGCCCATCCACATAGCCTGCCCACAACGGGCACCAGACGAACAGACATTGGTATGGGAATTGTGCGCATCGACGCCCCAAGCCGGTAATACCCATTCCATAAAGCCATCGTGACCGGGGCGGCCCACGTGATAAATAATCTCTGTCTGTCGCTGTTCGATAATCGCCTTGCGGATCCGACCGGCAATCTCGTTAAGCGCTTCATCCCAGGAAACACGCACCCATTTTCCTTCACCGCGCTTCCCGGCGCGCTTTAGCGGGTACAAGATACGGTCAGGGTCGTAGACCTGATTGAGGGTTGCCGGGCCTTTGGCACAGTTGCGACCACGACTGCCCGGATGCAGCGGATTACCCTCGAATTTCTTGATCTTGAGCGTCTCGACATCAACATACGCCAGCAGACCACAAGCGCTCTCGCAGTTGAAACAGACGGTTGGCACCAACGTGTAACGACGAGCAACTTTTCGTGGCCATTCCTTTGGGTCGTATTCTGTCCAATCATTCCACCGTTCCACCGGTGGATAATCGCGCAGTTCCTGGCTGCTGATCGGTGTTGCAGCAGGTGCTGTGCTCTTCACATAGGCCTGCACTGGCGGGGTCAGCGGCTCAACCCGCGATTGCGAGCGCTGACTGAAAGTTCCTAACAACCGATTGAGCAATGATGTCGTCATGACCACACCTTTCTAACTGTTTGGCACGTGTTGCGGCGCCATGACGAAAGCGTATTCAAAGGCGTACAACCCGGCAATAGAAGTCAAACCGGCGACAGCCAGCAGCGGAACGGCAAGAGCTGGTATCAATACAGCCAGACCGATCAATGCTGCCGGTGCAACATGACCAAGGAGAATAGACCCCTGCCAGAAATGGCGGCGGAAGCGACCGTGGCTGATGTCGTGGGCGGCGCGGGCAGCTACCTCACTGGCGTGCGGAATACCGAACTCGCCGAGCAAGAGCATGAAGAGATCGAGCAACAGACTACCCGCAAACGTCCAGCCGAACAGTTCGAACAACGCTGCTGGCATCGCAACGAAGGGCGCAAGCAACAGCAGGGTGCCACTTCCAACCATCAGTGCCTGCACCAAAAGATGGGCCGGTAAGAGCGGACTCTGCCAGAGATCGCGCCCCTCGGCCTGGGCGAAGAGAAATGCCGTATAGATAGCAGCCAACACCGCCAATGGGATGCCGATCCAGGCCAGAGCAGGGCGGAATGCTGAAATGGCGGTTTCTGGCCACATATTCAGTGCAGCACCAGCTTCAGATAGGAACCAGATGCCAGCCACAGCAGAGAAAGCGATCAAGATAAAGGCACCACGGGTCAACCAACTTCGCCATTGGGGTCGGGTGAGAATGGTAAAGAACATGTGTGGCCGTTCCAGATCGAAGACCAGCAAGCCAGTGGTGATACCGATAAAGAGTAGACTGACAAAGAGCGTGATCGCCAGAAATGGTGCAGCTAGTGGAGCCAGCCCCAAACCAGCAGCGGCAGCCACGACCATGAAGATACCACTCCCGATCCCTTTCGTGACCAGATAAGCTGGCACCGGCCAATGCCAAGGTATCTTGTGTTGCGCGTTATAGCCGGTTTGCACCATATGACCGGCGACTCGCCCACCAAGCATTAAGGCACTCTGACCAATTCCCAGTCCCTGCTCACGTGGCGGACGTATCTTTGCGCCGGAGGCAGCGGTAAGTGGAATCACTTCACGCCCTGACCGGCGATGACCGTTGCCGTTGTGATGACCGACCAATTGCTCACTTACCACATCAGCCCACATAAACGTTGATGCGACCGCTGGCGCCGTTGGCGTCAGTGTTGTCTGATCGGCATCAATGTAGAACAACTTCGGCGCCGTTCCCTGTTCAGGCTTGCGCACTGCTATCGGCTCACGAGCGATCAACTGGCTGATAAGACTGTTGGGATCATCGAGATCGCCAGAGATAATCGCCTGTTCAGGACAGACAATCTCGCAAGCCGGTTTCAGCCCCTGATCGATGCGATGGGCGCAGAAATGGCATTTCGCTGCATTGTGCGATTCTGGATCGATGTAAATCGCGTCGTAGGGACAGGCCTGCAAACAGGCTTTGCAGCCGATACACACCTTCGGATCGAACTCCACGATCCCGTCGGTGCGCTGGTACATGGCGGTAACCGGACAAATGCGGACACAGGGCGGATTGGCACAGTGATTGCAGCGCGTCACCTGAAAATGACGACGGGTGTGAGGGAAGGTACCGGTTTCAACGTATTTCACCCACGTGCGATAGACCCCAAGCGGAACTTCATTTTCCGACTTGCAGGCAGTGCTGCATGCGTGGCACCCGATACACTTCCGCTGATCGATGAGGAAGCCGTAATTTGTCATGGCCAGCTCTTTCTGGCTATGGAATAATACTTATGCCTATCAGGTATCTTAGCAAAAAGAAAGTTATCGAACAAGCAGATATTTTCGATAAATAGTATCGAAGCTGTGCATAGATTGTTGGAGGATTCCGCACGGGAATCGGTTCTGCGCCTTGTCCATTCACGACACGCAACAACCACACCCCGACACCGTCTATTTTGCGGTACAATAAAGCAATTACGCCGAAAGCCTAAGCAGCGATACCTGTCTGTAAACAGCATGGAGCGCGACGGCACCATCGCTGTTGTCTCGGTCACGTGATCACACTCGTCTGCAAGAGGTTGTTAGGAGGAAGTGTGACGCTCAACCTGCATCTGTTGCGGATCTACGTTGCCGTGCTCGAGCAGGGTAGTTTTACACGGGCAGCCGAGGTACTAACCATGAGCCAGTCGGCTGTATCTCGTGCAGTGCAAGAACTCGAGCGGCAACTGGGAACAGTCTTGCTCGAACGGCGTTCACGGGGGGTAGCGCCAACGATAGCCGGCACTATTCTGGGCGAACATGCTCGACGTATTTTTACACATGAACGGCTGGCTATCGAGGCCCTGAACGAACTGCGCGGTCTTCAGCGAGGACGGTTGGCAATTGGCGCTAGCAGTACGATTGGTATCTATCTCCTACCACCTCTCCTCGGCCACTATCACCGTCGTTATCCGGGCATCGAACTCTTTCTCGACATCGGCAACACACAGCAAGTCATGGAACATCTGCTTGCATATCGGATTGATGTCGCCTATGTCGAAGGGCCGGTAGCCCCTGACGAGCATTTAGATATTATGCCCTGGCGGAGTGACGAGCTGGTCGTTATTGCCTCTCCCGATCATCCTCTTGCGCGACGGGTGACCATCAGTTGTACCGATCTGCAGGATGCGCCATTTGTTTTCCGTGAACCCGGTTCAGGCACCCGCGAAGTGATGGAGCAGGCCCTGGCATCGCGCGGGATTACAGTGCGACCGGTTATGGAACTGGGCAGCACTGAAGCCATCAAGCAGGCAGTAAGTGCCGGTTTGGGTCTGAGTATGGTTTCGCGGGTGACTATTCAATCGGAGTTGATTGCCGGCAGACTGCGGGTGCTCAACATCCCTGATCTGACAGTTCAACGTCAGTTGAGCCGAGTACGCCTGAACGACCGGCCTCTGAGTCAGGCACTCGAGGCATGGTTTAAATCTCGCGGTTGACATAAAGATACTTACAGGCAACGTGCGGATGCGACATTCTGCTGGCGACCGGCACATCAGTGTACTATCTGAGCAGATTGAAAACTCGCTCCTGTTAAGAGCCTATCCGCATAATCCATCATCGATGCGGGGATGATGATGGTCACGGCATGCACCTGATAGCAGCGCTGTGCAGTGGGCAGCGTGGGCACGGTACTGCCGCGCCCCTACCTAAACCCACCAATCGGTGCATCTACACGTCATCTAGTCAATAATCTCACGTTGGCTCGATCCGAACGCCGCGCCAAAAGGCAATGTAGCCAGCAATCTGGCTGGCTGCCGCTTTCGGGGTTGGATAATACCAGGCTGCATCACGATTAACCTGCCCATCTACTACCACGTCGTAGTAGCTGGCAGTACCCTTCCACGGACAGACGGTATGTGTCTGGCTGTCGCGCAGGTATTCACGCTTGACCGAATCGGGCGGAAAGTAATGATTTCCCTCAACCACAATGGTTGCATCGCTCTCGGCGATGACGGCTCCGTTCCAGATTGCACGTGGCATAGCGTTCTCCCTGTTTCGGTAAACATTTTTCTCCATGATGCCACAATTTGCGTATCTTTTGCGGCTGATAAACGGTTTCTTTATAGAGCATCTAACCTCGCCTTTCGTATACGGTGGTACTCCCAGGAGAGAGGTTGGAGGATGATGCGCGGGTACCCTCGCATTAGGAACGAAAGATGAAACGTATGGAAGATGTTATTCGCTACTACATTGGTTTCAACCTCGTCCCAGGAATTGGACCACTGCGCTTAGCGCGCTTGATCGAACGGTGTGGATCGGTAGCGGCTGCCTGGCATGCCGATGAAACGATGATGATCGCGTCCGGTCTTGATGCACGGAGTATGGCCGGATTACGTGAGGTTCGCCAGCGGATCGATCTTGATGGCGAACTGGAACGTCTCCGTGCAGCCGGGGTGACACCGATAGCGATTGCCGATCCGCGTTACCCACCACTCTTGCGGATGATTCCGGCGCCGCCACCGTTGCTCTATCTGAGCGGCACGCTTACGCCTGTCGATCAGCGAGCAGTTGCGATTGTCGGAACGCGCCATCCCAGTCATTATGGCCGTGAAGTAGCACGACGGCTAGCACATGATCTGGCGGCTGCCGGAATAACGATTGTCAGTGGGCTGGCAATAGGGATCGATACGATTGTCCATACTGCCGCACTTGAGGTTGGCGGGCGCACGATTGCCGTGCTAGCCAGTGGTGTTGATCGGATCTATCCAGAACGAAATCTGGCTCTGGCTAAGCGGATCACCACATCCGGTGCGCTTTTGAGTGATTATCCGCTTGGCACCCCACCGGCGCCACTCAATTTTCCGCCACGTAACCGCATTATTGCCGGGTTGAGTCTGGGAACGGTGGTAGTTGAGGCAGGCGAAAGCAGTGGTGCACTTATAACGGTACAATTTGCCCTCGATCAGGGACGTGAGGTCATGGCAGTGCCGGGGTCGATCTTTAGCCCGCTTAGTGCCGGGCCGCATCGCCTGATCCGTGATGGCGCGGCGATCATTACCAATGCCGATGATGTGCTGGCGGTGCTCAACCTTGATCAGCAGACTCCTTTGCACGACGCGCCACTCGACATAGCGCTAACGCCTGAAGAGGAGGCGATCTACGGTGCAGTTTCGGCAGAACCGCAGCATATTGACGTAATCGGTCGCGCTGCCGGTCAGTCGGCAGCAGCGACGGCTGCGGCACTGGCACTGTTGGAGTTGAAGGGATTGGTGCGTCAGGTCGCACCGCTCTACTACGCACGGGGGAGGTGAAATGCTCGGCGGGTAATGTGGTTTGATGTCTGTTCGGTGTTAGGACTTGCCCATACCCGCCTCGGCACGGTTGTCAAAAATCAAAATGTGCTTCTACACGATTGGCAAACGCATCGGCTAGCATGCGGCGGGTGCGGTTGAGTAACGGCGGCAAGTGATCGGGATCGAAAAATTTTACGTTGACATTTTCATCACCGACTTGTTGGAGTTCACCGCCGACGATGCGGGCAGCAAAGAAGATCGCCAGAATCTGGGATTGATCGCCGTTGGGATAGCTCCAGGCGAAATCAGGGCCGCTGTAGACGCCGATGAGCTTTTCTGGTTTTAAGATCAGGCCGGTCTCTTCGTACACTTCGCGAACCAGGCCACGGGCCGGTGATTCGTCGAGGTTAATCGTTCCTCCTGGTACATCCCAGAGCATGACATCGGCCCGGCGGCAGAGTAGGATGTGACCGGCTTCATTGCGAACAAAGCCGCTTGCACGTACCTGTAAGATTCGTTGGTGACCAACATAGCTACGCAACCAGCGCGTATACTTGACCGTCATACCTGGCTCCTTTGCTCGTTTGCCGGTCATTATAACAGATTGTGCTTCAGCATCACGCTGCCGGGCTTGGGTTGGGCAGTGGCCTCGTGGAACTCGCCACTTTCGTCGTTAGTCGTGTTTGCGCTGGTAATCCTTTCGCGCTCCTAATGCTCCTCGCCACGTAGCACAGTCGCAATGGCCGTTACAACCCGCTCAAGATCGGTCTGTTCAATCACCAATGGGGGGAGCAGACGTAGAACATTGGGTCCGGCGGGCAATGCCAGCACACCCTGGTCAATCAAGGAAGTAATCACCGGTTGGACACGGCTCTTCAGCTCAAGGCCAACCAGCAAGCCTAATCCGCGTACTTCTCGCACCGCCGGCAAGCGCAGATCGCGCAGCGCCTGGATCAGCCAGGCACCTTTCCTTGCCGCCTGTTCGGGAATACGTTCAGTCTGATAGACCTGAAGGGCAGCCCGTGCCGCAGCGCACGCCAGTGGGTTGCCACCGAAAGTTGAGCCGTGAGCTCCCGCCGGTAACGTGCCATGCCGTTCGTGAATCGCTACCGCACCCATCGGTACACCGGCAGCAATACTCTTGGCAAGAATGAGGATGTCGGGTGTAACGCCACTATGTTCAATTGCAAAGAGCTTACCGGTACGGCCAAAACCGGTCTGGACTTCATCAACCAGCAAGAGCGAACCATTAGCGGCGCAGATGGCAGCAACCTGTTCGAGATAGCCGGCCGGCGCCGGACGTACACCACCTTCACCTTGTACCGGCTCAACGATTACAGCCGCTGTGTGCGGGCCAACTGCCGATTGTAGGGCCTCAAGATTGCCGTAGGGTACGTGGCTAAATTCGGGTACGAGTGGCAAAAATGGCTCACGGTATTTACTTTCCCAGGTGGCGCTTAAGGCCCCCATGGTGCGCCCATGAAATCCGCGCATTGTCGCCACAATACCAGGACGACCGGTCAACAGACGGGCAAACTTGAGCGCAGCTTCCACCGCTTCGGCGCCACTGTTGCAAAGGAAGATACGAGCAGGGAATGGCAGTGCTGCTGCCAGCTCGCTCAGGTACGCAGCCCGCACATCATTGGGAAAAATTTCGGGACAACTGATCAAACGTTCAGCCTGTTCACGAATTGCTGCCACGATAACCGGATGAGCGTGACCGAGGTTGGCGGCCCCCTGACCGCCAACACAATCGATGTACATCCGACCCTCGGCATCGTAGAGATGAGCACCCGCGCCACGCACAATCGCGAGCGGCCGTTTCGGGTATAGTCCGGTAGTGTACCGACTCTCTTGCGCAATAATTTCGGCATTTGTACTGAGCGTAATGTTCGTCATGGGTGTATCCTTAGATACTTGCTGCATATCAGGTAGGTTGTATCACACCAACGCGCTCTAAGGCTGCACTGACCAATGGCCAGATCGTGCGGTGATCGCGAACATTCTGATCGCGCCGAGTCCGAATTTCGATGAGATGCAATCCTCCGGCGAAACTGGTCTGTAGTGCGGCATGCACTGTTGCCCAATCGGAGGCGAGGGTATACTGTGCGTCGTACAGGGCCGCCAGTGGCGCAAAATCAGTGCCATGAGGCGTACCGAAGAGGAGTTCAAACTGATCGGTTTCACTGGCTTGGGGTAAAAATGAGAAGATACCACCGCCGTCGTTGTTGATGAGTAAGATGGTTGCATTGAGTCGATGGAGACGAGCGGCGATCAAGCCATTGGTGTCATGGATCAGCGAGAGATCACCGAGCGCCATCACCAGGGGCGTAGCGTCGCCAGCCGCAAGGCCAAGTGCGGTGGAAACTAAGCCATCGATCCCATTTGCGCCGCGATTTCCAATGACATACAACGGTGTCGAACGAGGAGCAAGAAACGTGTCGCAATCGCGCACCGGCATCGAATTGCCAACGAAAAGTGTTGTTCCGTTGGGCAGCCAGGTACCAAGGCGTGCAAACAACCCCGGTTCACTGATCGTCTCCTGCGCCAGCAAATGGGCTTGTATCGTTGTGCGCGCCGTTTGCTCGGCAGTTTGCCATGCCCGCAGCCAGAGTGTTGGTCCCTCACGTTGCGATGACGCCAAAGCATCGGCCAGCGCCAAACAAAACCAGTGTTCATCAACCTGGAGATGCTCTCGGGCCAGGCTGGTTGGCTCGCGCCAGCCGGCGCCGCCGTCGATTACTAGCTGACGCGCTTGCGGATGGTGCTGCAAATAGAGCAAGAGCGGTTTACTGGTTGGCATCGCACCAAAACGCAACACGACTTCTGGAGCATAATGGGTAACAAAACGTTCATCACGCAGGAAAGCATCGTAGGCACCAAGGATGTAGTCATCGGTATGCGGACCGTAGCGCACCCCTGACAGTGGATCGGCCAGGACAGGGAAGCGTAAACGGTGAGCAAGGATGGTCAGTAAAGGTCCGAGATCGGCAGGACAATCAGGACCGGCGATGATCAGACCGCGTCGATATTCAATCAAACTGCTCGCCAGCGTTGCCAGCTCAGCGCCACCGAGCATCCGCCGCGCCGGAGTTACCTGCACCGATGACGGTGTCTGAGCCAGCAGTGTTACCATCAGTGAACGATCGGGCACAAGTGGTTCGCGGAAGGGCAGATTGAGATGCACCGGTCCAGCCGGAGCGCTCTGGGTCAGCCCAATGGCCCGGCCCAACGTGGCGCGTAGAAACGGCAAGAGCGTCATCTGCGGGACGGGTAGATCAATAAACCAGCGCACATTGCGACCAAAAATACCGATCTGATCAATTGTCTGCGGCGCACCATTGTCGCGTAGTTCCGGTGGGCGGTCGGCAGTAAGCAACAGTAATGGGACGCGAGCAAGATGGGCTTCGACGACGGCGGGTAAGAGGTTGGCAACGGCGGTGCCGGAGGTGCAAAGAACAGCGGCGGGGCGATGACGAGCACGCGCTATGCCCAGCGCGAAAAAGCCGGCCGAGCGCTCATCGAGATGCATCCAGACCCGCAACGCCGGATGA
This sequence comes from Chloroflexus sp. MS-G, assembly GCF_000735195.1. Lineage (GTDB taxonomy): Bacteria > Chloroflexota > Chloroflexia > Chloroflexales > Chloroflexaceae > Chloroflexus. Next base: position 13,908 of record NZ_JPIM01000019.1, on the reverse strand, counting down.
CGTGCTACGGCTAACGCTAGTGGCGTGCTCCGCGAACCTGGGCACACAACCACATCTTTCACCCCATGGGCTGCCAGACTTTGCGCAATTTCAACCACCCAGTGGGTCAGCGCCTCGATATGCGCTGTGACCTCCATACCCACCTCACTCAGCCGATCATCTCATCACTTGCACCGAGGGCTTCCAACATTGCCCGTAGCTTGATGCGGGTTTCGGCTAATTCCCGTTCGGGATTAGAAGCAGCCACGATCCCACACCCGGCAAAGAGCATTGCCTCGTGTCGCCCGATCAGTGCCGAACGAAGCGCAACAGCAAACTCACCGTCACCACGAGCATCAACCCAACCAACCGGTGCTGCGTACCAACCACGATCAAGCCGTTCACGGGCGCGAATCCAGGCCAGTGCCGTTGGGCCGGGCTTACCACCGACCGCTGGCGTTGGGTGCAACCGACCGACCAGATCGAAAATGTCGTAGCCAGGGCGGATGCGGGCAGTGACGGGAGTAAATAGATGCTGAACGTTCCGCACCCGCATTATTTCGGGTGACTCTAACGCAGACACCTGGTCACAAAACTCGGCTAACGCCGAACAGATCATCTGTACCACAAAGGCATGCTCGGTACGATCCTTTGTACTCTTCAGTAAGGCCTCGGCGAAGGCGCGATCCTCTTCAGGCGTTTTGCCACGCGGCGCTGAACCGGCCAGAGCTGAAGCTGCTACTGCACCATGACGCAACGCAACCAATCGTTCTGGTGACGCACCCAGAAAGGTACGACCGCCACGAGCAACCGCGAAGACGAACGTGTGCGGATAATTCTTACGCAATACATCAAGTGTGGCTGCCGTATCAAACGGTTCAGCACTGCGCAGGCGAACAGCACGAGCCAGCACCACTTTTTCTAACCGACCGGCGCGCAGATCGGCTACTGCATCAGCGACAATTGCTTTCCACTCGTCTGGATCGAGCGATACATCAACTTGTACATCGGTCGGCAACCGCTGTGGACGAAACGGTAAGCCGATCAAGGCTTGCAGACGGCGGGCAGCCGCTGCACCCAGCGCCAACGTTGAACTGCGCTCATCAACCATGCCATTGACTGTCAGCGTAGTCAGGTCGCCGTGGCGCACAATCAACAAGCGTGGCACGACGAGTAACCCAAGCGGATAATCGCGCCACAACTCACTCGGAGGCTGGTCAGGATCAAAACGGAAACCGGCTACTGCCAGCGGCCCCTGTACCGGCAGATTGGGATCAACATCAATGACCGCCTCAGACACCAGTTGTCGCCATGCTGCTGCACTGGCGGCAAAGCGGTTTTCCGATGGTGCTGGTGTAAAACTCCACGCTGCACCGAGACCGGTCAGTTCGACATCAGCCGCTGGTGTGCTCCAGAAGAACCGGTTATGCGTCACTCCGGCGCCACGCGCAAACAGTGCTAGCGGATCGCGCAGCCCGACCCGAGTTGTGATGCTGACCAGCACCGGTCGTCCTAGTTCACGAGCCCGTTGCCGCGCAATCTCTGCCGCGGCTTCCATCCGAGCGACTTCGCGCAAGGTAGCGGTTGTTACCCGCACCCCGATGAGAGGATTTGTCATACTACTACATATCATAACCCTCCCTGCAGAGTTCACGTAAGGGAGGGCTGTAAACTTCCTGTATGCATTGTATCACGTTTCGATAGACCAGCAGTTTTGCGAGCGCATCTGTAAATTACTGTCCGTTTTTCATCTTGTCCGAAGTAGCTCTTGGCTTCTCTCGGAGTTTGGCGTTCAGGTAAGGATTCGTAAGCAGGTACGTATTTTATCCAGTTGTGCTCACCGTTGAGGCTGGTGTTGGTCTGTGACCATCAGTGTAGCAGCGTAGAATTGGTACCTTCGCAGCAACTACTGCGGTCATAAGGACACAAGCTAAACCACCGACCGCCACAGAAAGTTGGGTGCCGAGTAGACGGGCAGCGATGCCGGCCTCGATCTCGCCAAGTTGTGGCCCACCAGCGAAGAAGAGCATATTCACTGCCACCATACGTCCGCGCAATTCATCAGGAGTTTCAAGATTACGGATGTTGCCGCGCACGACCATACTTACCGTATCAGCAGCGCCGTTAATTGCCAGCATGAAGAGCGATAACCAAAAATGAGTACTCAGTCCGAAAATTGCTGTACTGAAACCGTAGATGGCGACAGACCACAACAGCAACGCTCCCTGACGCTTGCCGACACCTCGAATTGAGCAGATGATACTGGCAATCACAGCTCCAACCGACGGTGCAGCATAAAGCAGACCCAACCCCTGAGCCCCAACCTGTAAAATAGATTGCGCATAAATTGGCAATAAAGTGGTGGCCGCACTGAAAAAGGTGGCGAGAAAGTCGAGTATCATGGTACTCCAGATCAGTGGTGTGCGCCACACGAATCGTAATCCCTCAATCGCGGCTTGCAAGCTAATATCACGTTTCTCGGTAACAACTCGTTTTGGGTGAATGAGCAATAGGGCAAGCAAGATAGCAGTGAAACTCACCACGTCTATCCAGTAAACTAACCCAACCCCGCCATATTCGATCAAGATGCCACCAATCGTTGGGCCAACAATGGTCGCCAATTGCCACGCAACGATATTGAGACTCAGCGCATTAGCAAGGTGTTCGCGTGGAACTAACGAAGGTATCAGGGCTTGACGAGCAGGAAGACCGATCGTATTGGCTGCTGCTGCGAGTGCAGTAACCGTGTAAATCGTCCAAAGTGCTGACAGACCAACATTGGTTGTAAGTGCCAGGATCAACGAACAAACCATCATAGCGACCTGGGCGCCAATCATGAGGCGGCGGCGATCAATAGCGTCAGCCAATACCCCACTACCAATCGCTAGTAAGACTAATGGGATGAGCCGTGCTGCACCAATCGCACCAAGCGCCAGTGGATCACCGTTAGAAAGTTCGAGAATATGCCAGCTTACTGCGGCTCGAGTCATCTCGGTACCGGTTAAAGAAACGAAGTTACCAAACCAGAGCAGACGAAAATCACGTGAGTAGAATGCCGCAAACGGAACAGTAGTAGCCATACAAAATGAGGTCCCATTCAAAAATGGTCAAGTACATATTTGATAATACAATAATAACCAAAAACAGAAAACCGGCGGGATTGCAGTATACAGTTATCGTGCAACGCTACTACCGTATCTGCCGCACCGCCTCACGCAGCAGAGCGGTCAGGATGGCGGCATCACGTTCGCTCAGTGCAGCACGGGTCATAATGGCGCGCAGGCGGTGACGTAACGCATAGCCGTTTCCGCTTTTCACAAAATTGGTTGCCGTGATCAGTTCGTCAAGGATGCTTGCAAGCGTATCGAGTGCAGCCAGTGACGCCGGAGGTTCGGCTGTTCCCGGTGATGGTGGAGAGGGAGGGCTTGCCTGTTGCAACTCGTAGAGTGTGATCAAGACGGCTTGAGCAAGGTTTAAGACAGGGTATTCCGGCGCCATCGGGATGCCGATGATCTCGTGGCACAGGCTGAGTTCACGTCGACTCAGGCCATTGCCTTCGCTGCCAAAAAGGATAGCGACCGGGCCGAACCTAGTTGCACGTTGACGAATCTCACCCGCCCATTGCCGAATATCGGTGCGCCACGGCAAATTGGGGTGCGGTCGGTCGGTGGTACCGACAAGATGTTGTATATCGGCGATGGCCTGTTGCAGATCGGGATATACCGCCAGGTTCGCCAGTACCGGTTCAGGGCGATGAGCTACAGCGGTAATCACCTCTGGCTCGAACGGGCATGGATCAACCAGACGCAGGTGGTGAACGCCGGTATTGAGCATTGCCCGCACGACGGCGCCGATATTGCGTGGATCACGCGGTTGATGAAGCACAACGATGATGTTCTTCATTTGAGGATGTAATAGGTTGCTCGCTTATCACCTACTTTGAGTAAGAGACCGCGATTGACCAGATCGGACAGATCACGTCGAATCGTCTCGGCACTGACATCGGGGTGCATCTCTTGCAGATCACGGTTGGTAATTCGTTGCTGTTCTACTACAAACAGTAAGGCGGCGATCTGGCGGTCGTTCAAGCCCATCCGACGCCAGGCGCTGGTATCGACCCCGCCGGGCACCGCTTCGGCCATTGGTTGACCCGGCAACACGACCAGAAAGCCGGCTGCTGTTTCGCGGAAGGTGGCCGGCGGCAAGCCGGCTGCCGCCAACTGACGAAGCATCCGGTCGATCCCATAGCCGAGCCGTTCAACCAAACCGAGATCGGCCAGCACCTGCACGATAGCCGGATTGCGCGAAAATCGTTCGGCGCGAAGATTCTCGAGCGTAACATGACCGGGTAAGCGACCCGGCGAGTAGACTTCAAGCCGATCACTGAACATCGTAATCCGAATCCCTTCCCCCCGGCTGCTGTAGTCACGGTGTGCCACTGCATTGACCAAGGCTTCACGAACGGCTCCAGGCGGGAATTGGGTCCAGTCTTCCCGCTCCAGCCCCACCATGCGCGAACCCTTACGCATATGGTCGTTCAACCAACGTTCAGCGCGCCGAATAGCCTCTGGAAGCGGAGCACAAATATCTGTTCGCTCGAAGATGTCTGCCGGTTCGCGACCATGGTACCGTACCAGGGTTAGCTCAGCCTGGGGAAAGCGAGCAGCGACATCGCGCCCGAAGAGCAGGAGGCCAGCATTGGTCGGAATGTTGTCGATCAGACAGCCACGTCTGGTTAAGAGTGCTAGCGGATCATCACCGGCAGGTGGCCCTACCCGCCGGGCGTAAGCTCTCACCAGCTCATCGTCCAATTCTTTTAAGGAAGCACCGGGTGGAATCTGACGTTCCCAGCCGAGGTCGGCGCGCTCGCTAAACAGCCGGTGCAGTGCTGCTGGGGAAAGTGGTTGATTGCTTGCCCCTTCACGACGCAGGTACCGCCCATTGACGGCATACACGTAGGGAAGGCCAGCCGGTACCTCCACGACTAGCACCGGTATCTCGTGGTAGACAACCAGTTGGGGAAGTGGGATGATTAAAGGCGGAGTACACGATAGAGCTGCGGCCAGCACTAGCTCGGTTGCCGCGGCGGGATTGTGGAGAGCAGCCAGATGTGTGCCACGCCCACCACTCACGACGACAGCACCGCCGTGGGCATTTGCCAGCGCGGCCAGGGTTTCGGCAATCTCAGCGATACTCTGCCGATCATGGGCAAAAGCAAGCCTTGGTCCCGGTGGTTGACCGGGAAGTTCGGTGAGAGGTGGCATGTCCATACAAACCTCCGCCATGGCGCGAACACACGTGCTATTATAACAGAAGTGAACAACTACCGCAGCCGAGAGTTGATGCACCAACTGAAGATTTCCGGCCACATACTCCACCTTCTGCATGACATGGGTCGCTGGTCGGCAATCTCGGGGAAGTAGAGAGAAAGCTCGACAGATACATCGTTACAGGTTGGTTATGCCATCTGCACGAACGCATGATACTATTACCATTATCAGTGGGGCCATCATGACGCCCATCACCTATTACGCCGCCCTTGAGTACACTCAACTCGGCCCATCAACAGCACTAGCATGCAGTTTCTGGCTGGGCAGCGCACATCTGCTATCGGGTATTATGTTTTCACCCGATCTCGACATCGACTCGACCATTGATAATCGCTGGGGGATCTTTTTCTGGATCTGGCGACCCTATATGTGGTTCATCCCGCACCGGTCGTTCTGGAGCCATAGTTTGATTATTTCCCCACTTCTCCGACTCGGCTATTTTGTCATCGTAGTCTACGGCCTGCTCTTCGTGATGAGTTTGGGGATGAGTCAGATCGGTTTAATACCGCCGGCGTTTCACCGCGAGTTTGTTGAGCAGATATACACGCTGATCAAAACCAGGCCAGATGAGGTTGGGGCATTTGTGATAGGCTTCTGCACCGGTAGCGCTGCTCATACTATCGCCGATTGGCTGGTAACAAAGGGGTATTGGTTGCTCGGTAGGTATGGTCGGCGCTTGCGACGTCGCTACCGCGATCACCAGTGAGGGGAACGTTCTTGTCTCTGGCAGCGTCGCATACGGTGTACGTTCAGATATGGAGAAGCGGTGAACAGAAAGGGTACATACGATGCGTCTCCCGGCGAGTGATCGCTTTCTGATCGGGATCGTGGTGGGATCGGTGCTGTTGATCATCATTGCGGTGGTGATCGTGCTGAATCGTGCCACGCCAGCGTACCGTACCGGTAATGAACCGGCTGATGTGGTATTCAATTATCTGTTGGCTGTTCAGCAGGGAGATTATGAGCGCGCTTATAGCTTCCTCTCACCAACGCTGCCGGGGTACCCGCGCAATGTGCAAGAGATGCGTTCCCAACTGCCACCGGCGAATTTTTCCAACGAAGATGTCAGTTTTACGGTGATCAGTTTGCGGATCGACGGTGATTGGGCAACGGTGGACGTGCGCGAAACGACTGTCTATCGGAGTGGACTGTTTGGTAGCAATACCGCCACGTCTGTATTTACCGTTGGACTTCAGCGACGTGATGGCATCTGGCAGTTGGTGAGCAATACGAATTGGCGAACGTGGAGCTGGTGTTGGGAGCAGGAAGGGGGCTGCCGATGATGGTGGTCAGACGGTGGTACCTGTTTGTCAGCGCTACAATCGGCTTGCAGGGCTTTACCTGGTCATTCATCTGGCTGCTCTACGGTGTTTTTGTCACCAGCGGGCAACTCATTGAGACAACGGCACTGCAATTGGCTGCTTTGATCGTCTGTTTACCGCTCTGGTTAGGCCATTGGTGGTGGGCAGAGCGATTGGCTGACCGTTATCCTGATGAGCGTGCTTCGGGGATCCGTCAACTGTACCTGTACGGTCATTTGACGGCGTTTCTGTTGCCGCTGATCGGGAGTGTCACCGACCTGTTGAGCGTTCTGCTGCGCTTGCTCGTCAATCGGCCTCCAGCCGATCCGATGGCCCAATTCTGGTATGGCACCATTGCCTCATGTACCCTGGGAGTCCTCTTCACCTATCATGGTCTGGTCGCTCGTAACGATGCCCGGCTGGTGTTCTTGCCAGATGCGAGCGCCTTTCTTCGCCGCCTCTACCTGTTCGTTGCGGCAGGTGTCGGCTTGATCGTCTATGCCGGTGGTGCTGTCGGTCTCATCCAGGTGCTTGGCGCAAGCAGTGTATCTTCTCTGTCACGGCTCGTCGATGCGAGTGTCGGTACCATTGTCGGTCTAGGGGTCTGGGTCGGGCACTGGATGCTTCTCCAGCAACTCTTCGTCGGCGCCGATGAAATAGAACAGCAGTCGGTCTTACGCAAAGTGTACCTCTACCTGGTGATCGTGATCGCCAGCATGGTAGCCGTCACGAATGCTACGATAATCCTGGCCAGTCTCTTCCGCCAGGCCCTCGGTCTACCGGTCTTTGGTCAACTGATCGATGGGTTAGCGCCGGTTATCGTCGCGACGCTGATTGCGCTCTACCACGGCCATATCTTGCAGACTGACGCAACTCTCGTTTCCGAGGCGCCACGACAGGCCGGTATTCGTCGTGTGGCGTGGTATCTGGTGGCAGCGGTCGGTCAACTGGCTATGGTCGCCGGCCTGGGCGGACTGCTCAGCGTCCTCATTCGCAGTCTTGCGGGTGCCGGTGTCGTGAGCGATCTGCGTGAACCGCTGGCGTGGTTCAGCGCTATGATCATCGTTGGTATTGTGGTCTGGGGATGGTGTTGGCGTCGAGTGCAACAGATGGCTGCCCTCGGCGGTGAGATAGGGTTGCTGGAACGTAGCTCGCTTACCCGCCGAATCTATCTCTTTGGTTTTTTGTTTGTCGCCTCGTTAACCATCCTCATCGCGCTGATGTACATTCTCTTCCGATTGATCAGCATTGCCCTTGGTCAAACGTTTGCCGGTGACCTGGTTGCCGATCTTGCCCAGGCCATCGCATACAGTCTGATTGCCGGTGGTGTACTGGCGACCCACAGCCTTGCGTTGCGAACCGACAATCGGTTACGCGAAGCGGCTGAACGAGCGCGCCAGGCGCAGAAGCGGGCTGTGATCTTTGCCGAGGAAGCACTGGCGCAGCAGATTATGACGGCATTGCAGCAGCAATTTCCAGAATTGAAGCTGGCTATTGCCAGACAAGAGCCGGGTACCGATGACGCACAGCAACTGGCGACTGCCGACATGATTGTCGGTGCGTGGCGACCATCCGATGATCTCTCGCAGCTTACCCGTTCCCCGGCGTACAAATTGCTCGTCCCACTCGCCGACCAGAATTGGATGTGGATTGGTGTTGAACCGGCGACCGAAACCGACATCTCGCGCCAGTTGGTACAGGCTGTACGTCAGTTTCTGGCCGGTGAGCCACTTCGTCCGCAACGCGGGCTGAGTGCTGGAGTCGTGCTAGGAGGGGTGATTGCCGTTTTATTGATTATCCTGCTCCTCAGCGGCACACTGATATTTCTATTCTCGTTATTTGTATTTTGAGTCCACTGCAAAAACTCACCATGGAGCACACAGAGCGCAGAGCATCTAAGATTTATGAGTAAAAGGATAATTTTTGGCCATTGGGTGCATGTAAGAAGAAAAAAATTCACAACCCTATATTCAATGAAAGATAACATTATCTTTAGTCTCCGTGATCTCCGTGGTCTCTGTGGTGAGAAGATCACCTTTTTGCAGTGAAGTTATTTTGAAAGCGTGATCGAATCCCTCGTCGGTGAGGAGAGAGAAGTGCTGATGACTCCCATATATCGAAAAGGTTAACAGGGAGATGATGAGTGACTTTCGGCGAGGGTCGGTTCGGCATCCGTCGCAGGATCGTGTCGATCCAACGTCACATCGGCCAATGCCGTCGGATCGTTTCGTGGTTCAAGGTGGGTGAAGACCGTGCTGTTGGGAACAGCCGCCCGTACAGCAGCCTCCACCTGCTCGGCCATTGCGTGAGCCTGCTGAATACTCCAGGTGTCGGGCACCAGCAAATGGAACGAGATAAAGCGCCGTGCTCCTGATTGACGAGTACGGAGCGCGTGATAATCACATCCGTGATCATTCAGATTGGCAAGTGCATTGTGAATGGCAGTCAGTTCTTCTGCTGGCAATGCTGTATCCATCAGACCCGCTACGGCGCGCCGTACCAGCCGAATACCGGTAACGGTAATATGCAGCGCTACCACCAATGCGATCACCGGATCGAGAACATACCAGCCGGTCAGCGCAACCAGCCCAATCCCGACCACAACACCCAGCGATGTCCAGACATCGGTCAGCAAGTGTTGACCGTCAGCTTCAAGCGTGAGCGAATCGTAGCGCCGCCCGGCTCGTAAGAGGATGAATGCGACAACTCCGTTGATTGCGGTCGCCACCCCAGCAACAAGCAAACCGGCAACCGTTTGTTCGAGTGGTTGGGGAGTAAACAGGCGCTGCACAGCCGTCCAGCCAATACCGGCCGCAGCCAACATGATAAGAATGCCTTCCAGGGCACCGGCAAAGTATTCAGCCTTGCCGTGACCGTAGGCATGATCCTCATCAGCGGGGCGGGCAGCAATCGTTAACACGAGAAGCGCCATCCCTGCTGTAACTAGATTTGTCAGTGACTCCATCGCATCGGCCAACATACCGATCGATCCGGTAAGCCACCAGGCGCTGAGTTTTAGGCAGATAGTGGCTGCTGCAGTGCCAATAGACAGCCAGGCATAGCGGGTCAGGGTTTGTCGTTCAATCACGGTTCTGCTTCACAGATGTTCTACATTCCGGTTTTCAGGATAACCGGTAAGCGGTGATTTTGGCAAGATCGCAGGCAAATCTTTGGTTGCCACAATCTGATGGTTTCGTGACCACGAAAAAAGGACATCTGGGATGTCTGAACTTGCTCTTGGCTTCTGTGGAACGCTATGCTGCAAGTATGCTTTTATGGTCTACAACGTTTGTGCCACAATGACTATTTTCCATAAGCTGGAAGTAATCAACGTAGGGATTGAGATTGTGCCGATCCAATGCTTTGCAGAAGAGATGTCAACAGGCGTGTCGTATTTCGAGCAGTTTGTGTGGGATTTGGAACAGCGCGGCGTTACTGATATAGATATACCGGTGCTGATATTGGGAGTAGCAGAAACGTAGTGAGCGACATCATTGTGTTTGAACACATTATCTCCCAGGCATGCCAGAAAAGATACGAGTGGTGGTGTATACTACGAAATGAACCAAGCAAAGATGTTGCAAGGCAATAGAACAGAATCGTACATCACACATTACCTCAAGGTCTGTGAAAGGTGAACCACGGCATGAAAATTTATACTCGCACGGGAGATAATGGCGAAACCGGTTTGTTCGGCGGGCAGCGGGTTCGGAAAGATGATCTGCGAGTGCAGGCGTATGGAACCGTTGATGAATGTAATGCGGCAATCGGTGTGGCGCGCGCCAGTGGTTCTGATCCGGCGCTCGATGCTGTGCTCGCAGTGGTGCAAAATCAGCTCTTTGTGCTTGGAGCCGATCTCGCTTCACCAGATGAGTCGCCGTATATTCCACGGGTCACCGAAGAAATGACCGCCTTCCTCGAAGCGCAGATTGATGCGATGGAGGCTGAATTGACACCCCTTAAGCAGTTTATCTTGCCCGGTGGGACGCTCATGGCGGCCCATCTGCATCTGGCCCGTACTGTTTGTCGACGAGCGGAACGGGTCACGGTGACGCTGGCGGCCGAGGAATCGGTGCGGGCCGAGATTCTGACCTACCTTAACCGGTTGTCGGATTTTCTGTTTGTGGCTGCTCGCGTTGCGAATGCCCGGGCCGGGCTTGGCGATGTACCCTGGCAGAAGAGTTGATGCTATGGCACGCTACGGTAGGGGTACCGATTATGCACCCCTACCGTTGTAGGACACAGCGATGGTACAAGACGACTTATCCACCCACGATCCGGCTAAACAGGGTTGGGTCGAAGAGATACACTGCCCCGCTGGCAACTACCAGCGCTAACACAATTGCCAGCAGCACGATCAGCCAGCGGGCAGAAGTGGCCTGTCTGACCCTCGTGTTGACATTGCCGACAATGAACGAAAACGGCTGCGGTTTCTCTTCTACCTGGTAGCGCGAACGGTATTCAGCTTCGGCAGCAGATGAGTCGATGCCAAAGAAGTTGGCGTAGGCGCGCATCATGCGCAGAGCAGCCGGGCCACGTGGTAGCAGAGACCATTGTTCGTCTTCGATGGCTTGCAGATAGTACATGCGAACTTTGATCTCATTCTCTACTTGAACGAGGGTGAGATGTCGGCGTTGCCGTTCGGCGCGTAACCGACGGCCAAAGCTGGCCCGTTCTTCGCTCTCGCTCAGTTGGCGGATTTCGCTCGCTCCTTCGGTGCTGCGGAGTAAGGCCATCTCCTCCGCTTCACTCATAAAGACCGACTCGCTCTCCTCTTCAGCAGGACGCCGCTTGCCCGATGCGATTGGCGGTGCGACAGCGGCGGCACTGGCTGTCGGCGGTGATGATGGGGTCATCACCGGCGCCTCTGGGAGCATGCGCGCCTGGATTCGCGCCAGCAGTTCGCCGGTACGGTAGGGTTTGGTGACATAATCGGCAGCTCCGTTGGCAAAGGCTTTCATCACCTGCTCCTCCAGGCCGATGCTGCTTAGAACGATGACCGGTTGGAGTGCGGATAGGCGCGGTAATGCGTCCCAACCGGCGCCGCGTTCGGTTTGTCCTTCAAGCAAGACGAGATCTGGATGTTCCCGAACGCAGAGACTCTCACCTGGCGCGATGAAGTTACTGGTCAAGACGCGATAGCCAGCTTCGGTTAACTGTTCTTTCAGTTTCGCCGTAAAGGCGACGTCATCGTCTATAATAAGAATGGTGCGCATACGTATAATATTATAGATAACATACTTAGCAGAGACCTTTGTTGCACGATGCGTCATTATACCATGTTCAGAGATATGCAGACACGTTATGATGTGATTGTGGTTGGCGCCGGTCATGCCGGTTGTGAGGCAGCCCATGCGGCGGCCCGGCTGGGATGCCGGACGCTGTTGTTGACCATAGACCTCGACAAGCTGGCCCATATGTCGTGTAATCCGAGTATCGGCGGGCCGGCGAAGGGCCATCTGGTGCGCGAGATTGATGCGCTGGGTGGTCTAATGGCTCGTATTACCGACCGCAGTGCGATACAGATTCGGCTGCTCAATGAGAGCAAAGGACCTGCGGTGCAGTCATTACGAGCGCAGTGTGATAAACGCCTGTACGCCCGGCTGATGAAAGAGACCCTTGAACGGGTGCCCAATCTCGATCTGCGGCAGGCAATGGTTGAGCACATTGCGCCGCCAAACGCTGACACCCAATGCTTTACGATCACGACCCATACCGGCTGGCAGTATACGGCGCCAGCAGTCATTCTAACCACCGGTACGTTCTTGCGTGGACGGGCTATTACCGGCGAGGCGATATGGGGCGCCGGGCGGGCAGGTGAAGCGCCAGCAATGACGCTGAGTCAGGATTTGGCTGCGCTCGGTTTTCCGCTGGTACGGCTCAAAACCGGTACGCCGCCTCGCCTGGCTGCTGCAACCATTGACTTCTCGCTGACCGAATTGCAACCGGGAAGTACAACGCCGTTGGCGTTCGGGCACTACTACGCCGAACTCGGTGAGTCGATCCCGCCTCCCGAATACTACGGCCCACCGGCGCCGGTCTATCCGCACCCGCAGCTCGATGGCTGGCGGCCGCAGTTGCCATGTTATCAGATTCATACCACGCCGGAATTTCATGCGATCATTCGGGAAAACCTGCATCGGGCGCCGCTCTTTAGCGGGATCATTGAGGGTGTTGGCCCACGCTATTGTCCGAGTATTGAAGATAAAATTGTGCGTTTCGCCGATAAAGAACGCCATAGTCTGTTTCTAGAACCGGAGGGTTGGACGACTGCCGAGGTTTATGTGCAGGGGTGCAATACCTCGTTGCCCGAAGATGTGCAGTGGGCAATGCTGCGCTCGATTCCTGCGCTGCGCAACGTAGAGCTGATGCGCATTGGGTATGCAATCGAGTATGACGCTGTAGCAACCGGTGAGATTACCGCCGATATGCAGACGCGCCGTATGCGAGGGTTGTTCTTCGCCGGTCAGATCAACGGAACCACCGGCTACGAAGAGGCAGCAGCGCAGGGACTGATGGCGGGGATTAATGCGGCGCATTATGTGCAGGGTAAGCCACCGGTTATTCTGGGTCGGGCCGAGGCATATATTGGCGTCTTGATTGATGATCTGACGACCAAAGAGATTCGTGAACCGTACCGAATGTTTACCTCGCGGGCCGAGTACCGTTTGCTCTTGCGTGGTGATAACGCCGATCTACGGTTGACACCACTAGCGTACAAGTTGGGGCTAGTTGATGGTGATCGCGCCGCTGTGGTCGAAGAGCGTCGGCGGCAGATCGAGCAGGCCTTACACCAGGTGCGTGAGCGCCGTATTTTTCCTTCGGCGGCGGTGAATATCGCTCTGGAAGAGCAGGGGTTGAAGCCACTAAACCAGCCCGCCACCGTGGCCGAGGTGTTGGCCCGGCCCGATGCCCATTATAGCCAACTACGGAACGTAGTGCCTGATTTACCGGAACTATCGGCAGCAGTCGTGGAACAGGTAGAAATTGCCTGTAAGTACAGCGGCTATATTGCCCGCCAAGAGCGCGAGATAGCGCGCATGCAGAAGATGGAGCATCGGCGTATTCCTCCCGATTTTGATTATGCTTCGTTGCCGGGTTTACGTAACGAAGCGCGGCAGGTCTTGATGCGTTTTCGTCCGGCAACGTTGGGCCAGGCCGGACGATTAGCCGGGATCAACCCGGCAGATGTGGCAATTTTGCTCTTCGCGCTCGAACGACGGCAGATGTCATCGAGTGAGGTGACATAATTCGGCTGGTCTCCCTCCCCTTCCCCCCAGCCCCCTTCCTCTCCCACT
>NZ_JPIM01000018.1 GCF_000735195.1 Chloroflexus sp. MS-G | reverse complement strand
TCAGAGTGTGTCTGAAAAAATGTTGAGTTATGTACAACACTGAGACTTGACTTCAGCAAGCCAATCATTCCTTCAGGGTCGGGAGGTGGTACCATGCGCCTGCTGGTCTTCCATTCACCGCTGATCGCGTGCGCTTCCAAAATGGGTGAGGAAGGGGCTTCCTAACCCGACTGCTAGTGCAACAATCATTGCACACACGACCGCAAGCTGCGGAGCAATATCCTGCAGCGTTGATCCCCGCTGCACAATCGCAATCACCGGATCAACAATATAAAATGTTGGAAAGAACGCTGCGATCCATTGTGGGATGATCGGGAACAATGAAATCAGCGCTGGAGCGTACAAAATTAATCCCAACGCTTTCACCATTGCAAAGAGAGAATTGATGTCGTTGACCAACACGCCAAGCAAAATACCAAACTCGGCTGACAATATTGCCCCTAGCAACAACACCAGCAGCACTAACCATATCTGATTGCTCCAGGCACTGTTGAGGATCAACACCAGTACAGCCATCACTGTACTCAAGACAACTCCCAATATTCCTTTGGCAACGTAAAGCTCTCCTCGTGTAACCGGAGTAACGAGTAAGGCTGCCAGCGTGCGATGCTGTTTCTCGGCAACCAGTGAAGATGCCGGTAGCATCAGGGCGCCAAAAACGACCGTCATCAACACGAGAAGCGGGAGCAATCGTTGCTGCCATGACCATTCACTGTTTGCACCTAGTACTGTTGTCTTTACTACCACTGGTGATTCGTGACCGGCCACCTCACGCAGCCAATCGATCAAGACCATACCAATCAACATCCGATCTCGCAACAAGCTCTCCCCCCACACGTAGACGGTTATGCTGCCACGTTGATTACGCATCACCTGCTGATCAAAATCCGCAGGTAACACAATACCAACATCTACTGCACCATTGGCAACAGCAGTACGGAGATCAGCTTCACCAGTATAGCGTCGAACGATTAATCCCGGCATTGCGTCAGCCAACTGCACAACCCGCGACATACCGAGATCGACGATCCCCAATCGCGGTTTTCCGCTAAAAAACGTGCCGAAGATCAAACCCAGAGCGAGACTCAAGCCAAGCGGCACGACGATTGTGAAGATGAAGATAACATTCTTTGGCCCCTGTACCGCCTCACGGTGCAACAAGATAAAGATTCGCCCTAGACTCATACGAACCTGGTTTACCAAACCTACCTAAACCACAGCAGGTCTGGAAGGCTGCCTTTCTTCAGCCAATTTTGACGCTTCATCCAAAACCGCCCCGAAGGGTCTTACATTTTGTTCACGCCCGTTTAGAGAGTCCGTGAACCCACTCCGGCCTCTACTCATCAAACGTAATGCTTCCCGCTCAATATTCTGAGCACCATTCACATCCCTGTCGGCGACGTACCCGCACGCGCAGACAAACGTTCGGTCACGCAACGTCAGGTCCGACTTGATTTCTCCGCACATCGGGCATAGCCGACTGGATGGGAAGAAGCGGTCAACTTCTACCAATATGCCGCCGTACCACTCGGACTTGTAGCGCAACTGCCGTTGAATCTCGCCAAATCCGGCATCGGCGATGGACAGAGCCAGGCGGCGGTTGCGCAACATTCCGGCGACATTCAAATCTTCCACGCCGATAATCCGGTAGGTGCGAGCAATCCTGGTTGTCATGTTGTGCAGGTAGTCCAATCGCTTGTCGGCTATCCGGCGATGGAACCTGGCCAGTTTCTTCCTGGTGTGGTTCCAGCGACCGCTTCCCTTTTGTCGGCGAGATAGTTCGCGGTTCAAACGCTTCAGTTTTCTCAGTTTTGAGCGTAGCAGCACTTGGTTTTCGTACCGCATGCCATCTGAGAGAACGGCCAGCGTCTTTACGCCTACGTCTATCCCGACTGACCCTTGCGGATGCTTGTGCTTCGGCGGTTCGACTTCTACATTGATGGCGGCATACCAATGCCCTCCATGCTCAGAAATAGTGACCGATCTGATTTCACCGTCAAACCTCAACACCTCGGCCATATTGATTGGTTTATCCAACCTTTCCAACGTGAGCCAATGGCCATCAACACGAACCCGTGTCCCGTCCATTCTGAAGGATAATTTCGATCGTTTCTTGGACTTGAACTTGGGATAGCCCTTCTTGGTATCGCCATTCTTGCACCGGCGAAAGAACCTCTTGAATGCGGCATCAAGATTACGAAAGCCAGTGTCTACAGCGCATTTAGAAACGTCCAGTACCCAGGGGAACTGCTCACGTTTGATGGTGTTGAATTGCTTTTTCAAGGCATACGCCGATGGTTTCTCGCCAGCGGCGTACTGTCTTTGCCATTCGGCCAGACCCCAATTGAAGGCAAATCTCGCCGTTCCGCAAGCCTTGCGCAGGTACTCGGTCTGTTGAGGCGTGGGATTAAGTCTGATGTTATGTACTCTCTGCATCGGAGTTTTCCTTCCGCCTGCGCCCGCCTCGTGCTCCATATATCCGAGACGAAAAACGTACAATGATCGTCAGCATATCCTCACCCAACTCTTCGTACTCGCTCTTCTCTTCCGCTTCTTCCAGAACTTCTACCCTGTAACCCACGCCATTGAAAAATCGCTCAATGGTTCGGAACCCAAAGCGGGTCACTCTATCCCGATGTTCAACGACAACCTTTTTGATTTCACCCTTGCAAGCCGCGTCTCTGATCGTGAAGAACTGGCGGCGATTGTCGTTTCAACCAGAGGCAATCTCGGAACAGTCTAACACAATGCGATAACCGCGCTCGCCACAGGCTTCTATCAGCCTTTCATGCTGGCGAGTGAGATTCTCTGCTTGCTTTTGTGGTATGGTCAGTTATTCAGAAACAGTTTCCACCTCCGTTGTAGCGCTGCCATACCGAGCGCCAGGCTAAGCAACGCAAAAGCGGTCAACAGGAGCAGATTACCGCCAACATCGTTCCAATCAGCACCGAAGTTGAGCGAACGATAAAGGGTATCAACCAGATAGTAGGTAGGAATGATCCGAACCCAATCCGCCGCTAAGCCGGGTATCAGCACGGTAAAGGTTGGCAAGGCCATTATCAACAACGCCAGCATGCCCCATCCCATAACCGACATCAGATCACGCCCAAGCGTCGCAATGAGAAAGGCAATCCCGGTCATCAGAACTGATCCAATACTCAGAGCTGTAAGGTTAAGCAGCGGTGCTTTCACCAATCCACCGGTGATTGCCAGCAATAGTATCGCCTGCCCAAAGGCGAACAGCGAACCGAATAATGTCTTCGCGACAAAGACATCGCGTACAGTTAAGGGTGTCACTAAAAGAGCCCGGATCGTTTTCTGCTCGATTTCGGCAACGATTAAGCTGGCCAGGCCAAGGCACTCAACCATCAACACCAGTACAGCAAAAAGAGGTAAGATGCGTTGACGAGGAGCAATCGACGCACCAACCATATCGACGCCGAGTATTTCTTCCTTGATCACAACCGGTAACTCTTGCCCGATCAGAGTGAAACTCAATTCACGCGCTGCCGCCGCATAGACACTTACAAAATCCGGCGGTACTTCTGGCGCAAGTAAGAGTTCAACGGTTGGTTGCGTACCCTGCCGGAGTTGATCGTAAAGATCAGCCGGAAAAGCAAAGCCGACTTCTACTTCACCAGATGCTACCGCCTTTCGTAACGCTTCGACATCCGTGAATCGAGTGACTTGGACTGCGTCATTGTCTGGCATTTCAGACAATGCTGACAATGAGTCGGGAATGACAAGACCCAGGCGTAACGTCTCATCGACCGTCGCTGGTAAGAGAAAATAGATAACGATATACGCAACCAGACCCAGCACCGTTACCAGTGCGAATAATCGGTTGGCAGCGTAAAGGCGTGCATCCTTCACCATTAACGCCCAGATTGCAGTTATGTGCATACGCCCCCTCTGCCCATCAGCGATAGACACTGGTCGTTGTGGAGAATACCCCCACACCACCTTTGGCCATCTGTCAGACTAACGCACGACCGGTAAGCTGAATAAAGATGTCTTCAAGGGTTGCTTCTTCACTATGTAGTGTGACCACTCGTTCGTGCTGAAGCAGATTGGCGATCTCGTGAGCGGTTTCAGGCTGGTCAAGGATAATCTCGCGGGTCAGCAGTGAACCATCGGGTCCTACCACTTCAGCACGTACCATACGTTTCCCGTACTGCTGCTTGAGATTGTGAGGTGTATCAAGAGCGACTATACGACCGCTATTGATAAATGCCACACGATTGCACAGGCGATCGGCCTCATACATATCATGCGTGGTCAGGAACACTGTTGCCCCACGTTCCTGCTCTTCACAAATCACCCGTCTGATCGCTTCGGCAGAGGTTGGGTCCAGTCCTTCGGTTGGTTCATCCAGAAAGAGAATATCGGGACGATTCACCAATGCACGGGCAATCATCAACCGCTGTTTCATCCCTTTTGAATAGTGTCCAACTAGATCATCTCCTCTGCCATCAAGACCAACCCGGTGGAGCAGACCGGCAATATCAATGTCACGGATATTGAACAAACGAGCGAAGAGGCGTAGATTATCAACCCCACTCAGTTCTTCATAGAGGTTCGGTTGCTCAAAACAGACGCCGATGCGCGCATGTACCTGTTTGGGATAGCGGGCTACATCAATTCCTAATAAGATAGCTCGTCCGCTCATTGGTCGCAGTTGACCCGTCAGTATCTTCACGGTAGTCGACTTACCGGCGCCATTCGGCCCCAGAAAACCCAGGATTTCCCCGCGTTCTACTGTAAAGCTGATGTGATCAACTGCGAGCAAATTGCCATAGCGATAGGTCAACGACTCGGCGACAATAGCAGGTTCAGCCATAGTCTTCTCACATGGAATAAAAACTGCCGGGGCAGTATTGGCGGTGTTTGACTGTGACGTAGTGGTTATTATAGTTGAAGTCCAGGTCTTGCACAAAAAGTAGTTGAAATAACCGTCTCACAGTGCAATGGATGCACCCCCTCGATAAATGGACAGACGCAGCACCGCTGCGTCCCAACCGATCTACTGCTGCAACAGGACAGGTCGGATCGGCGCTCGGTGACCATCGTCGTGGACACCTGTAGGGGCGAGGCGGTGCCTCACCCCTGCTCGCGAATCTCGTGTACCGCATTGCATCCATCGACAAGGTTCATCCGTCGTGATGTGATGCCAACGTTCTTGCACGCCAGCCACCCCACGTCCCCCCTTCCTCTCTCCGTGTGGGAGTTGAAATGGACGAGGAGGACGGTGAGGGGTGCCAGACGTGCTCCGCAGCACCAGCGCTGACCCCGATGCCACCCAGTTCTATCGCGTCGAAGAGACGCAGGCGTTGCTCACCAGCGTTCCCCTTGCCATTCTGGCAATCGATGATCACGCCTCATCAACAGCCCAGGTGTTTGATGAGACGCTTCGTTGCTCGCCACTTCAGCCAACGCCCCTGCTGAACGCCTGATCAAGACTACGAATTTCTGCTATGCAGGTTATCCACCGCTTCCCGCACTACTGCGAGACCTGATGAACAACCTGCTCACGCTTACGATCCTTCTCGCCCTTATCGAGTATCAATAACACTGCGGTGATCAAATACGGCGGCATACTGGCATTAAAGTAGGAACCAGCACTAATATTTACCAGCAAAAAGAGTGCCAGCGCTGCGCTTTGGCGCACGCCAATCCCGGTCAGCATACTGAACGCTACAATAACCTGCCCAATCGTCAACACCCAGGCAATTGGCCGATAGAACGGGATAGCGAAGAAACGTAGATAGGCAGCGCTAAAGCTATGCGGATCGATCTCCGACAAACGCTGCTCGAAATGCTCACGCAGCACCGACGAGGTCATCCAGCGTCGGGTAATTTTGTGGTAGGCGCCATAAGCAAACGTCGCTCCAAAGATGTACCGCAATACCAGGAGTACGATGCGCCTCGCTCTTTGCCATGGAATTGTTCGTTTCATGACTAACCTCCGTGCAGGCTTGATTGCAGACACAGTATAACACTTTTTTAGCAAAAAAAGTGTTTATATGTCACAACAAGAAAACTAAAAATTTGATGAGAAAGCCGCAAATTCCGCTGGTCATCCGGTATGATAATAAATGGAAGGGTCTCGTATGCCTTACGTGCAAAGAGGACAATGATGACAATGCGACAGATTGTACTCGCTTTCGGTATCCTGATAGTACTGATCATCGGCGGACTCCTATTCTATGTTTTCCGTCCACCGGAGGCGGCAAGTGGGCCATTAGAGGCAGTACCACTCGTGCTACCGACGGTGAATCCAACTGCGATACCTGCGGGTGAGCCAAACGCGACAACCACAACCTCTGTGCCAACCGCTCCTGCTCCTGCAGCAGAGACCGCTGGAGTAATTGGACAACCTACGTCAACCGGGACAGTGTTACAACTCTTTGCCATTGATCAGAGCCGCTCTGAAGCACGTTTCCTGATCGATGAGGTTTTGCGCGGTAGACCGGTGACCGTTGTTGGGGTTACGAGTCAGGTCGCCGGTCAGATTGCACTCGACCCTGATAACCCGCAAGCTGCTCAGGTTGGGGTTATACAAATCAACGCCCGTACTCTGACGACCGACAACGAATTTCGTAATCGCGCCATTAAGAATGCTATCTTGCGCACCAATCAGTTTGAACTGATTACCTTTACACCACGGCTGATCAGCGGCTTGCCCGAATCGGTGACTATCGGCGTACCGTTTGAATTTACAATTGAAGGTGACTTGACGATCACCGACGTAACTCGACCGGTAGCCTTTACCGTAACCGTGACCCCGATCAGTCAGACAGAGATCAGCGGGCTGGCGAAAACTACGGTGCTCTACCGCGATTTCAACCTGACAATTCCCGATTCGCCCTCTGTAGATACGGTTGCCGACGAGGTACGCTTGGAACTGGAATTCGTGGCAACCCTTGTCGGGTAGATTGACGGACAATGCGGCAATCGCTATAATGACGCGAGTCTTATCCGACATTACCTCAGGAGTCAACTATGAGTGTGCAGAGTACCCGCGGTCGCCGCGTAAAAGCTGCCAAACAGAACAACTTGCTCTATCTATACATTGCCGTAGGTGTTGTTGCGATGGTTGCCGTCGTCGGCCTTGTCATCTTTCTCAATCGCAACTCTAATGAGGTCAAAGCGCCAATGGCGCCAGTCGGACGCACAGCAGAGGGCTTCTATTACAAAGGCAATCCCGACGCTGCGGTAAAAGTGATTGCCTTTGAGGATTTTCAGTGTCCAGGATGTGCATATTTCTCGCGCAATCTGGCGCCAATTCTTGAACGTGATTATATTAACACCGGTCGGGTACAGTTTATCTTCCATGAATTGCCACTCACCAACATCCATCCCAACGCCGTTGCAGCGGCGGAAGCAGCACGATGTGCCGGTGATCAAGGCAAGTTCTGGGAGATGCACGATCAGCTTTTCAACAATCAGAGCCTCTGGGCGCAACTGAGTTCACCCCTTAATACATTCAGCGGCTATGCCGGCATCATCGGCATTAACCGGACAACATTTGAGGCATGTATGCAGGCCGGAACGCACCGTGAGGCAATCTTGACCGCAGCCAAAGATGCGGCTACCCTCGGTGTGCAGGCAACACCATCGTTTAGCGTGAACGGTCAGATTGTTGATTCGAGTCGGTTGTTCACTGCCATTGATGCGGCTTTGCGGGCAGCGGGGCGCTAAACATTCCCGCCACTGACGCAAACCAGGTTAGACGCCGATGGGCATCATAGGGTGCATTCAGCAATCGTCAGGGCGCATGCAACAAGATACGACCTATGGGCAGAGCGGTGCGCTACGAGTTAGAAGCGGTGAGTCCCCAACCTCTCCGTAAGGTGTAGAGAAGCTCAACTTCCCGTTCCGACGACGCGCTGCCAATCCTGTTGGCGCGCCAATCATGCTCGTTAGCGCAAGGCGGGATAGGGTTTACCCCTCCGCAAACGGGGGCTAGAGGTACAATGGTGCGCTTACACGTCAGCCGATGCTTTCCTGTCACGCGCTCCACAACGTGGGCCATAGACCCGCGCATCCAGTGACTAAGTCGGGTGTTATCGTGCGAGAGTGCATAATCTTCGTCGGTGGTATGCAGCTCGTGGTGTCAAGTCTTGACGCGCTGCTGCGACCAACCTATAATAGGTCGGCTTTTTCGATATTACGTTGAGGAGCACTCGACCGTGCAAAATCGTAATCTTTTATCGCTTCTGCTCATTATTAGTGCTACCGGACTGGCATTGGCCGTGAACTTTGCCCCGAACAATATCTTCTTGGGCCGCGATGTCAGCATCCGTCTTGGCCTCGATCTCCAAGGTGGCATACAGGTGTTGCTACGCTCAGCCGATCCTGATGCAACCGCCGATGAGATTGCCACTGCTGCTCGGGTGATTGAGCAGCGGGTCAACGCACTCGGTGTCGGCGAAACGGTTGTGCAGCAGGCTGGAAACAACCGGATCATTGTCGAGTTGCCGGGGGTTGCCAATCCCGAACAGGCAATTGAAACATTACGTGGGACTGGTCGGTTGGAATTTATCGACTCACAAGGTCAATATTTGGCTGAGGGTACCATCGTGCGCACCTCGAGTAGTCCGAATCCTCCCCAGTTAGCCGAGAGCGATACCGTTACCGATGTAACGAGCCTCGGCCCAATTTATCAGAGCATTACCGATGGCGCCGATCTCGATACCAGCGCCGTACAACCCACCTTTTCGCAGGGTGGTGCACTTGGTAGCCGACCGGCTGTCTCGTTTGCCTTCCGTGGCGAATCAGCAAGACGGTTAGCTTCATTTACTGCCGCAAATGTTGGGCGGCCAATGTGTATTGTGCTTGATAATGTGGTTGTCAGTTGTCCGGTGATTAACGCCGCGTTAACCGATGGTTCTGGAATTATTGAAGTAAGTACGGAAGCTGATCGTAATCGTATCTTCAATCAGTTGAAGTACGGTGCTCTGCCGGTTCCACTCGTGATCGAGACGAGCCGAACGGTGACGGCGACCCTGGGGCGAGAGAGTGTAGCAGCCAGTATTACAGCCGGAGTTGTTGGTCTGGCGGTGGTCGCAGCCTTTATGATTTTATTCTATCGGGGACCCGGCGTCGTTGCAACGGTTGCACTGATCATCTACACGATCATCAGTTTCGCGATTTACCGTCTGATCCCAATCACACTGACCCTGCCCGGTATTGCCGGCTTTATCCTCTCAATTGGTCTCGCCGTTGATGCCAATGTATTGATCTTTGCCCGCTTGCGCGAAGAGTACCGCCGTGGACGTGATATTCGCAGTGCACTCGAATTAGGTTTCGTTGAATCCTGGCCAGCCATCCGCGACTCAAGCGTTTCAACCTTGATCACGAGTATTGTGCTGTTTATGTTCGGCAACAGCTTCGGTGTCAGTTTGATCAAAGGCTTTGCGCTTACACTTGGTCTCGGCATTGTGATCAGTCTGTTCACTGCTGTTGTTGTCTCACGAACATTTCTACGTCTGCTCCTGCCGTTGTTTAGCGATGAACGTGCCTGGTGGTTTGGCGTGGATCGCCGTTCAGCAACACCAACTGCGCAGGCTGTCTCGTAGGTATTCAACGACATCGTTCACCTGTGATCGTGAATGGGAGTAACACCTGTATGGAACATCTTGTCCGCCGTCGCTATTGGTGGTTTACGTTTTCAATCCTGGTGATCTTGCCGGGCTTATATATGCTCTTCTTGCATCCTTTAGTCACTACCGGGCGATTTACTATCGGCCTGCGTCCAAGCATTGACTTTGCCGGTGGTGCATTGTGGGAATTGCGTTTTCCTGAGACCGCGCCTGAGCGTTTGAGCACTGATCGGATCGCAGCAGCGTTTGCCGCAGCGGGCTTCGAGAATGCACTGGTTCAGCTCAGCCCAACCCAAATTGACGGGAAAGCAGTAGCAGCCGCATTAGTACGCACCCGTCCACTTAGCGAGTCGGATCCCAACACCGAAATTGATGCCGTGATGAAGGCACTCTCTACCGAATTTGGCAACGTTAGTCGGGAACGACTGGAAAGTGTTGGACCAACCGTCAGTGCCGAATCAACCCGCAGTGCGATTATTGCCGTGCTCGGCGCGTCACTAATTATCTTGCTCTACCTGACTTGGGCCTTCCGCAAGGCACCGCACCCTGTCCGCTACGGCGTATGTGCCATTATCGCGATGCTGCACGACGTATTGGTAGTACTTGGGATTGCTGCCATTTTAGGCGCAACCATCGGCTTAGAGGTCGATGCGCTCTTCCTGACCGCTTTGCTAACAACCCTTAGCTTTTCGGTACACGATACCATTGTTGTGTTCGACCGCATTCGTGAGAACCTGCTGAATCGGCATCCGGCTGAAACCTTCGATGATATTGTCAACCATAGTCTGGTGCAGACTCTCCCACGGTCGATCAACACTCAGCTTACCACCTTCTTTACACTTACTGCCCTCTTGTTGTTTGGTGGTGATACTATCCGGAACTTTGTCTTGATGCTGCTCATCGGCCTCATCAGCGGGACCTACTCATCAATCTTCAATGCGGCTCAGCTTTTGGTCGTGTGGGAACATCGAGAATGGCGTCATTGGTTTAAGCGCGGTCGGCGCGATGAGACGGCTCCGGCAATGTAACCTGATCAATCAGGTCAAACCAGGTCACTGAAACCGTTAACACTGCCTGCCGTATCAACATCACAATTTGCTGTAAACCGGTACTCGTGATATAATCGCTCACAACGTTCGTATGCGGCGCCATAGTGCGTCGGCGAACTTCAGATGCTCATCGAGATGGGCTGAGGGACTGGCCCGATGACGCCCGGCAACCCCCTGCGGGGAAGGTGCCAAATCCAGCGGCAATTGCCGAAAGATGAGAGGAACGAAGTTTATCGGAGCCTCTCGCCGTGCGAGTGGCTCCATCTTAATTACGACGCCTATGGAACTCCGCACTGTCTGGTGGGAAGACAACGCCGTTTGTCTGATCGATCAGCGTAAATTACCGCACATTGTTGAAGTCGTGCGCTGCACCGACCTGGATGCAGTGGCCTTTGCCATTCGGAGCATGCAGGTACGCGGTGCACCGGCAATCGGCTGCACTGCTGCCTATGGGATGGCTTTGGTTGCCCAGCGTAGCAATGCGAATACGCCTGCTGCGTTGCTGACCGAATTAGAACAGGCTAAACGCACCCTTGATGCCCAGCGACCAACCGCTGTTAATCTAGCCTGGGCAACCAGCCGGATGGTGCGCCAGGCTCATGCGCTGTTGAACGAAGATGTCACCATGATGAAGACAGCGCTTCTGGCGGAGGCCGAAGCGATCTTTGCCGAGGATCTGGCAATGTGCCATGCCATCGGCGATCATGGCGCACCACTGATTCCACCACGCGGACATGTTCTCACTCATTGCAACGCCGGTGGCCTGGCTACCGCTGGTTATGGCACAGCCCTCGCCCCAATCCGCACGGCATTTGCGCAGGGTCGCCCTATTCACGTCTTTGTCGATGAGACGCGGCCCTTCTTGCAAGGAGCACGGCTGACAGCCTGGGAATTGCTCCAAGCCGGTATCCCCCAAACGTTGATTACTGACAATATGGCCGCCTTTATGATGCAGCGTGGTCAAATAGACTGTGTGATTGTTGGCGCCGACCGGATTGCAGCTAACGGTGATGTGGCAAATAAAATTGGCACGTATGGATTAGCGATTCTTGCCCGTTATCATAATATTCCGTTTTACGTTGCTGCCCCTTACTCTACCATTGATCTCAACACTGCCAGCGGTGCCGACATTCCTATCGAAGAGCGTGACCCCAACGAAGTAACCCGTATTGCCGGAGTTGCGATTGCTCCCGATGGTGTCCCTGCCGCGCATCCGGCGTTCGATGTCACGCCCCACGAATTGATTACGGCTATCATTACTGAACGGGGCGTTGTGCGTCCACCATTCGTGGCTGCACTGCGTCAGCTTGAGAGTAAGCAATGAGTGGGTTGGGTTCGCTTGTGCCGGCTTGTCAGCCACTCTTACGCGGTGGTCTTCCCCACACGAATCCGGGCGTGGTAGCCCAGTTCATTTGCCGGTACCTGCCACAGACGCCAGCCTGTCCGTTACCACCGCCGCGAACATTGGCCGATACGCCATTTGCGCTGGCAGCACAAGGGTTGCCAGGCCTTCAGATCGATGTCGAACGTGACCGGCTGACGGTCGAACAGGAAACTCTGGAGCGTGAGGCCAACCGGGTTAGTCTGGCCTACCTGCGCAGTGAGGCCCAATTTGCAGCGCTGAGCGGCCCGGCTGTGACGGTGTTGGACGAGCTGTTACGCCGCTTAAATGCCGAAGAACGGCAACCGCTTGTGTTGAAGTACGAAACGATTGGTCCGGTTAGTCTGAGTCTGGCGCTGACCGATGATCAAGAACGCCCGCTGGCCTATGAACCGGCATGGCGAGAGGTGTTACTCCAACTTTGTAGTTTACGAGTATGGTGGCATCACCAGCAGTTGCAGGGCTACGCCTCTCATCGGCTGGCAATGATTGAGGAACCCTTCCTTGATGCACTCTTGACTCCACTGTGTCCACTGACCTGGGAAGAGGGACTTGATCTGCTCAGTCGGTTTCTCGCCGATCTCCCTGCTCATTGTGGTCTGTTTCTGAGAGGTCGTGTACACTGGTCAGAACTTTTGCACCTGCCGGTGGATGTGATAGGCTTTCATGTGATCGAACAAATCGATCTCCTCCTGCACACTGCAACAGAGCTGGCCGAGTTTTTGACCGATGGTGGCTGTCTGGCTTGGGGAATCGTCCCAACTGAACCCAGAGTGCTGAACAGTGTCCAGGCTGCCGGGCTGTGCGATCAGGTTGTGCAGGCAATGCAACGGGTTGCAGCAGCTACTGGCCTGCCGATGACCTTGGTCCAACAGCAATCATTCCTCTCATTTACTGGCAGTTTAAGCTATATGAGTCCTGATCATGCCGAGCGAGCATTAGACCTTTGTCTCGAAACAGTACAGTTACTTCAACAGAATCTGGATTCGAGGACTACTTAGATAGGGCCTAACCTGTTGATTGCAGGCCAGGCAAGGAGAAAACACCGTGAAAATCGTGGTTACCGGGTCACTTGCATTTGATTACATTATGGATTTTCCTGGCTATTTTAAAGATTTTATGCTCACCGACAAAGCGCATATCATTTCAGTCAGTTTTCTGGTAGACTCGATGCGTAAATTGCGCGGTGGGGTGGCCGGGAATATCGCCTACAATCTCGCTCTGCTCGGTGAACGGCCCTTGATTGTTGGAGCAGCCGGTCACGATTTTGACGGATACCGGGCAATGCTCGAAGCATGTGGAGTTGATACCAGTGGAATTATGATCGTCGAGCACGAGTTTACTTCCTCGTGCTTTATTAATACCGATCAGGCAAATAACCAGATCGTTGCGTTCTATGCCGGAGCAATGGGGCACGATCATCACAATTCTCTTCTACATCGTGGTTTGACAGCCAACGATCTCGTGTTAATCTCGCCTACCAGTCCAGAGGCAATGCGCCGCTTTGCACTTGAGTGTCAGCAGATGGGTGTCCCCTATATCTTCGACCCCGGAAAGCAGACGCCGCGTCTTGATGCCGATCTACTGATGATTGGCATAAAAGGGGCACGTCTTTTGATCAGTAATGATTACGAGTTCGGGATGATGGCAAAGTGCCTCGGTATCAGTGAAGCGGAATTGATTGCCCAGGCTCCGATCACGGTTGTGACTCGCGGTAGCGAAGGATCACAGATATACGTTGCCGGTCAACTTGCTGCCACAATTCCAATCGCGCCGGTAAAAGAAGTACGCGATCCAACCGGCGCCGGTGATGCGTATTTGGCCGGTATTGCCTTTGGTCTGGCCCGGCAGTTACCGCTCGAAATCACCGGACGAATTGCGGCTCTTTGTGCAGCGTATGCAATTGAGGAGCGGGGTTGCCAGGAGCATCGCTTTACCTTGCAAGAATTCGCTCATCGCTACCGAACTGCGTTCGGTCACGATCTACCACTCGCCGCACTGTCACTTCAGGAGGCTGCATGAGGTGGGGTATCTTGAGCGCCGGTCGCATTGCCCGTCGCTTCGCCAACGCACTGGCTCATTCGTCAACAGAGCAGATTGTTGCCATTGCGGCACGCGATGCTGATCGTGCTGCTGCTTTCGCTAGCGAATTCGGCATTTCCCGTGCCTACGGTGATTACGCTGCATTACTCAACGATCCTGAAGTGGAGGCTGTTTACAACGCTCTACCGAATAGTCTGCACGCTCAATGGTCAATTGCCGCTTTGCAGGCCGGTAAACATGTCTTATGCGAAAAGCCAATGGCAACTTCCCTCGCCGATGGTCTGGCAATGGTAGCCGCTGCGCAGGCCAATCGTCGGCTCTTGATGGAAGCATTTATGTATCGCTTCCATCCCCAAACGATCACCGTCCAACAATTGTTGGCCGATGGTGTTATTGGGGAAGTGAAACAGGTGCGAGGGAGTTTTGCCTTTCTGCTTGATGATGCCACAAATATCCGCCTGAATGCTGAATTGGGTGGCGGTGCTCTGTACGATATAGGTTGCTATCCGCTGAGTTATGCACGAATGGCGTTTGGCGTTTGCCCACAGCAAGCTACGGCCTTCGTTGCCGGTGAAACGGTTGACCTGAGTGTGAGCGGCCTGCTCCGCTTTGCTGCCGATCATGGTGCAGTGGTGACGTGTAGTTTCCAGAACGCATGGAATCAGCGGGTGGAGATCATCGGTGATGCCGGTTGGATTCACCTTGACCGTCCGTTTAACCCGACCCCCGATCTGGCAACCACGGTTACGGTTGCGCGTGGTCGCAGGCATGTATTAGTAGAAACATTGACGATCCCGCCAGCCGATCAATTTCGCCTCGAAGCAGAAGGGTTCGCTGCTCTAGCAAACAGTACAGTCCCCATTCCTTCGGTCGGTGCGATGCCGTTAACCGAATCACTCGATAACCTGGCTACAATGGAAGCGCTACTGACGAGCGCTGTTACTGCATCTCATACGGTGATCCACAAGCCGACGATCACGCCGGAATGGCCGGTGGGAATGTCGCTTGTTCATTAGAAAAAGGAGAGAATACCCGCTATGACCGTAAGCTACGACATCAAAGATATTAACCTGGCCGAACAGGGTCGCAAGCGGATCGAATGGGCAGAAAAGGAGATGCCAGTTCTGCGCTTGATCCGCGAACGGTTTGCGCGCGAACGGCCCCTGGCCGGCTTGCGCATCAGCGCCTGTCTGCACGTAACCACTGAAACTGCCAATCTGATGCGTACCCTGGCTGCCGGCGGAGCCGATGTCGTCCTGGTTGCATCCAATCCGCTCAGCACACAGGATGACGTGGCCGCCGCATTAGTAGCCTACGAAGAGATTCCGGTCTTTGCGATCAAAGGCGAGAGCAACGACGTGTACTACCGCCACATCCGGGCGGCACTCGATCACAATCCACAACTGACGATGGACGACGGCGCCGATCTCGTGACCGGTGTACTAAAAGATCGGCCTGATCTGATTCCTCACATGGTTGGTAGTACTGAAGAGACAACGACCGGTGTTATTCGGCTGAAGGCCATGGCACGCGAGGGTGTTCTTCCCTTTCCGGTGATCGCCGTAAACGATAGCGATACCAAGCACATGTTTGATAATCGCTACGGCACGGGCCAGAGCACGCTCGATGGCATCATCCGCGCTACCAATATCTTGCTCGCCGGAAAGACGTTCGTTGTGGCCGGCTACGGTTGGTGCTCACGGGGAATCGCCGAACGCGCACGTGGCCTGGGCGCAAACGTTATTGTTACCGAGATTGATCCGGTGAAGGCCCTGGAAGCGGTTATGGATGGATTCCGCGTGATGCCGATGGAAGAGGCAGCGCGACAGGCTGATTTCATCGTTACCGCAACCGGAAACAAACATGTGATCGACAGCAACGCCTTCGCTGTTATGAAAGATGGCTGCGTGATCGCGAATAGCGGTCATTTCAATGTCGAAATCAACATCCCGGCGCTAGAGGCAATGAGTGTTGAGAAACGTCAGCCACGTGCGTTCGTCGAGCAATACATTCTGCGCGATGGACGAGCGATCAACTTGCTTGGCGAAGGCCGTCTAATCAATCTGGCCAGCGCCGAAGGGCATCCGAGCGCGGTTATGGATATGAGTTTTGCCAATCAGGCACTGGCCAGCGAATTCCTGCTGCGTAATCATGGAAAATTGCCGGTTGGCGTGCATGCACTGCCAAAAGAGTTGGATCGCGAGATCGCGTCGCTGAAACTGGCCGCGATGGGAATCCGCATCGATACACTGACCCCTGAACAGGAAGCGTATCTCAACTCGTGGCAAGAAGGTACGTAGTACTCACGTAGCAGGTGGCGTGAAACGTTTGATCATCACGCCACCTGTCCATGCTCACAGGTGCGGAGCCAACGGCGTATCAACGATTTACGAACCGATTTGGGCAAGTTTTAGACAATGACAGAGGTTGACTATGTCAAGCACCTTCATGAACTCGCCGCGCTTCTACTTCACCAGCGAAAGTGTGAGCGAAGGCCACCCTGACAAAATGTGCGATCAGATCAGTGACGCTATTCTTGATGCCTTTCTGAGCCACGATCCGAAGGCACGAGTTGCAGTAGAGACGGCGACAACGACGGGTTTGATCGTGGTATTAGGTGAAGTAACTTACGAACGTGGTTACATCCCAATTGAGGAGATCGTCCGACGCACGGTTAAAGAGATCGGTTACACCAGCGCCGACTATGGATTTGATGCAGATACATGCGGTGTGATGGTTGCGATCCATGGCCAATCTCCTGACATCGCCATGGGGGTCGATAAAGCGCTCGAAGCTAAGATCGGAGCAATGAACGATGATGTCGAAGCAGTCGGTGCTGGCGATCAAGGCATGATGTTCGGATTTGCCTGTGATGAAACCCCCGAACTCATGCCGGCCAGTATCGCGCTGGCCCATCGCCTGATCCGGCGTCTCGAACGAGTACGTAAAGACGGCACACTGCCGTATCTGCGGCCTGATGCAAAGTCGCAGGTTACTGTCGAGTACAGCTATGGCAAACCGGTGCGCGTCGACACTGTTCTGATCAGTAGTCAGCACGCACCGGATGTGACACAAGAGCAAATTCGCGCCGATCTGATTGAGCACGTGATCAAGACCGAGATTCCTGAGAACTGGCTTGACGCACAAACCAAGATATTCATTAATCCGACCGGACGGTTTGTGATCGGTGGGCCAATGGGTGATAGTGGTCTGACCGGACGCAAGATTATCGTTGATACTTACGGTGGGGTTGCCCGTCACGGTGGTGGTGCATTCAGCGGGAAAGACCCATCAAAGGTCGACCGTAGTGCGGCCTACGCCTGCCGCTGGGTGGCAAAGAACATTGTTGCTGCCGGTCTTGCCCGTCGGGTCGAGCTGCAAGTCAGCTACGCTATTGGCGTTGCCCGTCCATTGTCACTTAGCGTCGAGACCTTTGGCACCGCTACCGTACCAGATGAGGTCATTCTGAAAGCGGTGAACGAGGTGTTTGATCTTCGTCCAGGTGCCATCATCCGCGATCTCGACTTGCGTCGTCCGATTTACCGTAAGACGGCAGCCGGTGGTCATTTTGGCCGTACTGATATTGATCTGCCCTGGGAGCGTACCAATCGGGTGGAAGAGCTGCGTCGTGCCGCCGGTTTATAATGGGGATGAGACGATCCAGCGCATAGGGGCGGGACATAAACCCGCCCCTATTAATGTGCTATAAACTACATCTTGAACTCATGCCCAGTAATCGATACTATTACAGAGCATTACGTTCACACATCTGACCTTCTAGACACTGGAGCTAACGATATGCGACGGGTTGTGCACGTTTTCGCTGACTATGCTCTACTCACCATTGGTGCTTTGCTAAGCGCAACGGCGGTGCGCTTTTTTTTGGTGCCCAATCAAGTTGTGACCGGCGGAGTCACAGGTGTTGCGCAACTGCTCAACACCTTTGTTGGTACACCAGTTGGCATTGTGGTGCTGATTCTGAACATTCCACTCTTGATCGCGGGCTGGCGCTATTTGGGAGGGACTGTCTTTGGCATCCGAACCTTCTACACCGTCACAGTGATGTCACTCGCCATTGATGCTCTGGCATCATTCGCCCGGCCAATCACTAACGACCCGCTTCTCTATAGTCTATACGGCGGGGTCATTGACGGAGTCGGGATCGGGCTGGTTTTGCGGGCACGCGGGACGACCGGCGGCAGTGATATTCTGGCGCGCCTGATCGAACGGCGCTTTGGCGTACAACCCGGACGTAGTCTGCTCGGTTTCGATACGCTGGTCTTTACCGCAGCACTCTTTAGCTACGGCCCCGAGAAGATCATGTATGCGCTTCTGGTAGCATTTACCGCGAGTCGAGCAATCGATACCGTGTTGGCAGCCGGGAAGGGAGCACGTCAAGCCCTGATTATTACTTCGTCACCCGATCCGATCCGGCAGGCTGTCTTGCACCAGCTTGGACGAGGGATCACCCAACTCGAAGCCATCGGTGGTTATACCGGAGCCACACGAGCCGTGCTGCTCTGCGCAGTTGCTCGAACTGAAATCGGTGCATTGAAAAACCTGGTCAATACGATTGACCCCGCGGCATTTGTGATTATCGGTGAGGTTGAAGAGGTTCTGGGTGAGGGGTTTAGTCGATCAACGTAAGTTCAGCAACAACCAGCTATCGTAGGGCGGGCCAGAAACCCGCCCCTCCTATTCATAAAGCTGCCCGTTCCATCATCGCCGCTATGGCGGTGGCAAGGAGTGACATCTGACCACCCCCGCCTTGTGCCATGCGGGCATGACCACCACCACGTCCACCCAGCACTTTCATTCCTACTGCCAGAATTTCACGAGCATCGACAGCAGTATCACTGGCACAAGCCACTACTACCTGAGCGCGTTCGGTGCCGCCGGCAACAATGGCAATGCCACCCGGCAGTTCCGCGATGAAGCCGGCAATGGTACGTAGCCGTTCAAGGTCAGCATCGGGCAGCGTCGCTGTTACCACGCGCCGTCCATTGACAGGTGGTGTCTGAGCATACCACTGCGCAGCCCGTAACGCATCAAGTTCACGACGAGTTTGGGTCAATTCGCGTTGTAGCCCTTGGAGTGTCTCTTGTAGACGACTGACTGCCGCCGGTAATTCAGCCCATCCCACACTCAGAGCCGACGCGGCAGACCGGATCGCTCGATCGCGCTCGTGCAGAGCAGTGATCACCCGTCCACCACATAGAAATTCAACTCTGGTCATGCCACGTTGCCGTGACCAACCTGTCACAACAATCGCCCCAACCTCACCAGTGCGCGCCGGGTGTGTTCCGCCACAAGCCGAATGGTCGATGTTACCAATGCTAACGACACGCACAGAGTCACTGACCGTCGGCGGTTTGCGTAGTGGAATCTGTGTCAGCTCAGTCGGGCTAACGAAGCGAGCATAGATGGGCAGATTAGCCCAGACAGCTTGATTGGCCCAGGCTTCGGCAGCCTGAACCTGATCTTCATTCAGGTTGATGACATCGAGATCGATGGTAACGCTCCGCTCGCTCAGATGGAATGAAACCGTTACTGCCTGACACGTGGCAATAAATGCCGCCGTCAAAATATGTTGCCCACAGTGTTGCTGCATATGATCGAAGCGGCGTGCCCAGTTGATCTGACCGGTAACAGTTGTACCAAGAGCGGGGAGCGGTTCACTTGCAGAGAGAATATGCCAGACAACGCCGTTATCACTCTGCACATCAATAACTGACCAACGATGGTCAGATGCTGGAGCGACTTCCAGCCAACCCTGATCGGACGGCTGACCACCACCTGCCGGATAAAAGGCACTGCGATCAAGTGCGATAGCCGGTCGGCCAGCATGCTCGGCGATGGCAATCACCTGTGCGGTAAACGTGGTCAAGTAAGGATCATCGTAGTAAAGGCGAGTGGTTGCATCCATAGGTGAATATCGGTCGATAAGCGTAAGTCTTAGTTAAACACCTTAACCGGTCGCCAGTACGCACCGTCACGGTGGAGTAATGCAATAAGTTTGCCGGTGGGATCGTGGGCCCGCGCCCGCGTTGCGTCGAGGTTGCCAGCCGGAATAGCCATCCCGTTGCGTACTCTGCTCGCTTCCGCTGCGCTGAGTTGGAGCAGAGGCCAATCTGATAATACAATGTCAGGCGGAACGAGATGTCTGATCACCGATGCACGATCGGTCAACTCTGCAAGTGGAATGGCCTGTTCGAGCCGAAATGGTCCCACGAAAGTACGCTGCAACGCCGCGAGATGTCCACCACAACCCAGCGCGGTTCCAATATCGCGAGCCAGCGCACGAATGTAGACTCCTTTACCACATTCGACTGCGATCACGAGATCAGGTGGATCATACGACACGAGCATAAGCTGATCAATGCGTACCGGTCGCGCCGCTAACGTGATCTCAGCACCGGCCCGAGCTAAGGTGTATGCCCGCTGTCCGTCTACGTGGAGCGCCGAAAAGACCGGTGGTTGTTGAACAATCGTGCCACGGAATTGGGCCAACACGGCCTCAAGCTCGGCGACGGTGATGTCCGGTACCGGTCTGGTGACCATTGGCTCACCTTCACGATCATCGGTAGTCGTTTGCACGCCCAGCCGCACCACACCAAGGTACCCTTTCCTGGCATCGACCAACTGATCGATCAGGCGCGTCGCACTGCTAAGGGCAATCGGAAGCACACCTGTTGCCGATGGATCGAGTGTGCCGGCATGACCAACCTTCACCGTTTTGCCGACCAGTCGCCGGATGTGCGCTACTACATCGTGCGACGTGAAACCTGCGGGCTTATCGATAACCAGAAATCCAACCAACTCCGTCATAGATTGCTCTGCACAGCCTGGCGTAATACCGGTAAGACTTCAGCTACTGCTGCTTCGAGACTCATCGCCAGCGTTGCCCCTGCCGCCTGACGATGACCACCCCCTCCCCAGCGTTGAGCAACGGCGGCGACATCAATACTGGGAACCGAACGCAGACTAATCTTTACCGTACCATCGGGGCGTTCGCGAAAGAGCACACAGGCCCGCATCCCGGCCACTCGCTGCAAACGGGAGATTGTATCATCCGTTGCCGACTCATCGGCTTGTGCTGCACGTAACATCTCTTGCGAAACGATCGTCCAGAAGATACCATCTTCATGCTGCAACTGCGACATCGCCATACCGGTTAAGCGCAATGTCGAAGGCGGGATCGAGAAAAAAACGGCATCGACCACACGCTGCTTATCGGCACCTGCTTCGAGCAGCGCAGCCGCACGGCGGAATGTCGCCGGCGCTACACTTGGAATTTGAAATCCCTGCGTATCGGTAAGGATGCCCAGATACAAACAGGTTGCCGCTGCAGGCGAAACAGGCCAGGCGAGAGCGGTGAACAGATCAAATAACACCTCTGCACACGCAGCAGCTTGTGGCTGGATGACACTCACCGCACCGCCGCCATCATTTGTTGCGTGGTGATCGACGATAATGAGCGGTTTGGAACGGAGGAACGCCTCATGCTCATCATAAATCAAGCCGGCACGTGAGAGATGAGCTACATCGACCATCCAAATCAGATCACACTCCGGAAGTGGTGAACCTGACTGGTAAACCTGAAGATCGGCAAAGCCGGGTAAGACCGTACAATAATCAATTGGCGCAGAGGGAGCCAGAGCGATAACATCTTTGCCAAGTTCACGCAACACATGCACGGTAGCCAGCATTGACCCGATGGCGTCACCATCTGGGTTAACATGGCTCAAGACAAGAATCCGTTGCGCCTGGGCCACTATGCTGCGGATCGGTTCAACCGCTTGCAGAGGCTGAGTCAAAATCATAGTCCTCCTGTCGCAATGGGAGCGGCTGGCAGCACAATTCGATAGACAGAATGACCAGCGCGCTTCTTTATCTCTTTGAGACGTAGATTATGTCGCGGGCCAAGACGAGGGATCAGATGATTGAGACCGCTTACGACGACAAACCAGTATTCCCCACCAGGTCGCAGATGACGTAATGGTGCCAGAACAAATTCGTGTTCGATGGCGTAGTCGCCGATTTTAGCCGGAATGTTCGAGACGATCAAGTCGTAAGGGCCAGGAGGGGCATCGCTCAGGCCAACGCTCCCAAGGACTGTAACATTCGATGTTGCGTTCAGAACTGCATTGTGGCGAGCGTATCGTACTGCCAGCAGATCTTTATCAACCAGCGTCACTTCCGCTTGCGGAAAACGACGGGCCAGGCAGATGCCGATCACACCACAGCCACAACCGAGATCGAGAATCCGCTGTGGATCAGGCGATGACGGTTCAATCAGACGCAAAAGGAGATCGGTACCTTCATCGACCTGAAACGATGAAAAGATCGTATGCCCAACATCGAATAGAAACTGCTGACCGCGCAGTGTATACATAATCCGCTTCTTGTAATACGGATCGAAGGGAGCGTCATTGCTGTTCATCATCAATCTTTGGTGGATTGATCAGCCGTTCTTGCTGAATTGCACGGAACACTTCATCAATATGCATGGTGTAATCGAGCGACGTATCCTGAATGAGGTGAAGTTCGGGAATAAACCGCATATATCCCATCTCTTCAGCAATTCGCTTCCGCAAAAAGCCACGTGCTCGCTGTAAAACTGCCATTGTCGCCTCACGTTCTTCCGGCGAACCCATCACCGAAATACGAACCTTTGCGTGCTGAAGATCGGCACTCACTTCGACTCCGGTCACTGTGGCAAAACCAACGCGCGGATCTTTCAATTCTTTCTGTATCACTTCGCCGAGAATACGTTGCATCGTATCGGCAACTTGTTGTAATCGTTGTTTTGCCATAGGGTTACTCGCTTTCTTTACTTTATGACCTGTGAAACAGGCGTCAACGCCTGATGTGAAGAGAAAGGAGGTAATCAAGGACTCGCAACATCGTTGCACACCCCGCAGGGCAGGTTTACAAACCAACCCAGACGGGGTATGCAACGTTCAGAGTACAGGCACAACGTTAAACGCACAACAGTCGTACCAGAGCTTAGAGTGACGCTGCGACCGTCTCCTGACGATAGAACTCCAGCGCATCACCGATCTCAATATCGTTAAAGCCTTCAACAATCAGACCACACTCATAGCCAGCCGTCACCTCACGCACATCGTCCTTAAAGCGTTTCAGTGACGAAATCTTACCATCGTGGATCACCACACCACGGCGCAAGACGCGCACATTCTGACCGGTGCGTGTCACTTTACCATCGGTCACATAGACACCGGCCACGACCTCGCGGGTTGGTAATCGGAACGTATTGCGCACCTCGGCATAGCCTTCAACCACCTCTTTAACGGTTGGCGCCAGCATACCGGCCATTGCCTTCTTCAAATCATCTTGCAACTGATAGATGATGTTGTAGAAGCGAATATCAACCCCATGCTGCTCGGCATGACGACGGGCGGCCGGATCGGGGCGGGCATTGAAACCGATGATGATCGCATGACTGGCCAGGGCAAGATTGACATCTCCCTCGGTAATAGCGCCAACCCCACGGTGGATGATCCGGGTCTGCACCGCCTGCTGAGACTGGTTCAACTGCTCGATCAGGTGTGCAATAGCATCAAGCGATCCTTGCACATCAGCTTTCAGGATCAAGTTCAGTTCTTTCACCTGTCCCTGTTTCACCTTACCAAACAGCTCTTCGAGGCTGGTGCCACGAACCGTCGCGGCCATCGCTTCAGCTCGCTGCTGCCGCTGACGCTGCAAGGCAATTTCACGTGCCACGACCAGATCGTCCATCACCTGCAAAATGTCACCGGCCTGCGGTACACCTTCTAGGCCAACAATTTCCACCGGTGTTGAAGGTTCAGCATTGCGGAGGCGTTTGCCGCTATCGCTAAACATCGACTTAATCTTACCGGCGACACACCCGACCAGCACATTATCCTCAAGATGAAGGGTTCCGTTCTGGATCAGCACCGTTGCGACCGGCCCACGGCTCTTGTCAAGCTTTGCTTCGATGATAGTGCCGACTGCCGGAGCATTCGGATTAGCGCGCAGGTCTTCAAGATCGGCTACCAGCAAGATCATCTCCAACAGGCCATCGATATTGATTTTCTGGCGTGCCGAAACATGCACGCAAGGCACATTTCCACCGTACTCTTCAACAATCACACCAACATTTGCCAACTGCTGCTTGATCCGATCAGGGTTAGCCGTCGGTAGATCAATTTTATTAATCGCTACGATCATAGGCACCCCGGCGGCTTTCACGTGGGCAATCGCCTCTTCGGTCTGCGGTTTTACGCCATCATCAGCCGCAACCACCAGCACCACAATATCAGTCACCTGGGCGCCACGAGCACGCATAGCGGTAAACGCCTCGTGTCCTGGTGTATCGAGAAAGGTGATCTTCCGATGATTAACCTCAACCTGGTACGCACCGATATGCTGTGTAATGCCACCGGCCTCACCTTCAGCCACCCGTGTCGAGCGAATCGCATCGAGCAGCTTTGTCTTGCCGTGGTCAACGTGACCCATAATCGTCACTACCGGCGGTCGCGGACGCATCTCTTCGGGGGGTTGCGCTTTCAAAACTTCTTTGATGTTTTCAACAATACCCGCCATTCGTTCGGGTACAATTTCAGTCGTCTCAACTCCAAAATCGGCCATGATCAGCGCCGCCGTCTCGTAGTCGATCTGCTGGTTGATATTGGCCAGTATTCCTCCTTTGAGCATCGCCTTCAGAATATCGGCAGCACCAATCCCAGTGGCTTCAGAGAGTTCACGTACCGTCATCACGGGTGGTAAAGCTACTGGCCCACGAGGACGAACCACCGGTCGCGGTGTTGCTGGCGTTGGTGGACGGCGCAACACATGATCGCGCTCACGTTCTTCAGGTTGTTGACGGCCACGGGCCGACTGTGCATTCTGATTACGGCCACGGGCATTGTTGCTCCCGCGTCCAGCCGCTGGGGTTGGAGCACCGCGAGCAGGTGGTGTCGTTGTGTTACGGGCATTCGCCGCTCCACCGGTTTTTCCGGCGCCGGTAGCCGGTGTACTGCGCTGAGCTACCGGCGTGGTTTGATTACGACCAGATGTCGCAGGCCGGCCACTTCCGGTAGACTGATTCCCTGCCGAACGACCGGTACCTGACGACGCATTCGGATTGCGTCCGGTACTGGTATTAGGTGAGCCGGTAGCGACACGATTATTGCCTGCCTGGCCGGTGCTGCGTCCGGTACCCGTTCCCGTACTTCCTGTATCACGTCGTGGTTTATCGCTCATCGTCATCATCCTTTCTGAGGAGAGCAACCTGGAAAGATTGATCTCCCTCACTATTCAGGTACAGGTACGTCAACGGCGCCGATAGCAGCAATTGAGCCAGTTGCAGACCGACATCGGTCAATTACATTGCTGATGGTCTATTACGTACAGCGAGCCATCGCTAACGTGCATGGGCGACAGGCTACTCGGCTACCGTTGACTCCCTCTCCTGAAGGAACTGCTGTCCTCTTGCTTCGATTGCTGCCCGATCCTCGGGATGCAACGCCGCAATCTTCAACGCCCGCTCAATCGCATTGCGGCGCAAGGCCTGGCTCCAGCAGGCAGGATTGTGGCACAAATATGCACCACGTCCGGGCTGCTTGCCAGTTGGATCGATAGAAACACGCCCATCAGCACGACGCACCAGACGAATCAATGCTCGCTTGGCATCACTTTGTCGGCAGACGATACACATCCGTTGTGGTACGTGCCGTGGGCGTGGCCCACCGGTCTTGAGGTTGGCCGCCATGAGCTTACTCCTCATCGGGCGATGCCTGTCCACCTTCCTGCAAGATATAAGAAGCGAACAGGCGATCATTGTAGTAAATAAAAATCATCTGCGATGTAGCGCGCACGTGCACCGTTTCACCAATCAGATCATTTCCGAGCGGGCCGTAGCGATGACCACGATAGCGAATAGTGCCGTCTGGTTGCACAATCCGTGTTTCAACCGGAGCCATCGCCAGTTCAGCCTCAATCGCCATCTGTTCAGCTTCAGCTTCGGCCCGTGCCTCAGCCGCCGCCCGTTCCTCTTCGAGCAAGGCGGAAGCACTCTTGATATCGATCTTCCAGCCCGTCAACTTAGCTGCCAGACGCACATTCTGCCCTTCCTTACCGATTGCGAGCGACAACTGCTTATCGGGCACAATAACCAGGGCAGTGTGTTCGTGATCGTTCAGATGCACTTCAACCACCTGTGCCGGTGAGAGGGCGTTGGCAATGTATTCTCGTGGATCAGATGACCATTGCACCACATCGATCTTCTCGCCATTCAGCTCATTCACGATGTTCTGAATGCGAATGCCACGCATGCCAACACACGAACCGACCGGATCAATCCCCTCTTGTCGAGCAACAACAGCGACCTTCGTGCGCAAACCCGGCTCGCGAGCAATGGACTTGATCTCAACGACGCCGTTGTAAATTTCGGGCACCTCCATCTCGAACAGACGGAGGATCAGATTCTTGTGCGCCCGTGAGGCGATCAAGCGTGGACCACGTTCATCTTTTTTAACCTCCATCAGGTAGACCTTCAGGCGCTGCCCGTGATAATACCGATCGTTGGCAACCTGCTCTTTAGGTGGAATAATTGCCTCGGCCTTCCCCAATTCGAGGATGACATTGCCGCGCGGACCGTTGTTCCGCTGCACCGTGGCCGTCAACAACTCACCTTCGCGATCTTCAAACTCGCTATAGATGTAGTTGCGCTCGATCTCTTTGATTCCTTGCAACACAACTTGTTTGGCTGTTTGCGCAGCAATTCGACCAAAATCGCGTGGCGTTGTCTCGACCAAGACCGCTTCACCGATTTGAGCATCGGGCTTAATGCGCCGAGCCGATTCGAGATCAATCTCAAATCGCTCATCATAGACCTCATCGACGACCTGTTTTTCAGCGTACACCCGTGCCACACCACTGATCGGATCTAGCTTCACAACGACCTCAACGGCCGGCGGATTGGGGCCTAACAAGCGCCGGTAGGCGCTTACCAGCGCTTTCTCCATCACCTCAATAATGGCTTCTTTTGGAATACCGCGCTCAGATGCAATTTGAGCAATCGCTGCGTAAAAATCGCTTTTCATCGCTATAACTCGCCTGACAATAAGAAAAGTGGGTATGACCCACTTTCCACCCGAACAACGCAGACTGCTGCGCCAAACCACTGCCTATTGACAGCGGAAGCGGCTTATTAGCGGTACTCACAGACGGTTCATCGCGCTTCCCTGAACGGCCTGATGAGACTGTCGCTCATCTCGACAGCAGCGAGTGTCAAGCAGGCGGTTGCACATACCCACGGTTCATGCAACCTTACTCCACAAGTCAAGTATATCACCTCTGATCTGCTTTTGCAAACGTTTCTTGAACGAATTTTCGCTGCCTGATCGAACGAATGTTTGTATCGTCACGTCGTTCATCACGAAGATGTGGTATAATGAGCAGATGAGCGGCGAGCGAATGAGCAAACGCATGCGCCAACCGTTGTATGTAACTGATGCATTGGCTGTCGGCTATACTGCAATCCACCGTCAGCCTTTCATTTTGCTCTTCTCGATTGGGTTGAGCGTCTATCTCTGGCTCGGTCGTGCAATTGGGCTGGCATTGCCACCCAATGATGTGCAGGGTATCGTCGCCCAATGGCTCGGTACCCTCCACGCGATAGATGCACGGACATTATTGCTTATTACCAATATGATCCCTTTTCTGGCGCCAGGGCCGGCAGCTATGCTGCCGCCACCGATCTATCTCCCGGTTGCCCAATTTGTTAGCGCGGTTGTTATTCTTAATCTGATAGCACTAAGCTTAAGTAGCAGTTTCATGGTTCTCTTGCGCCAGATGCTGCTAAATGAACGGCCTGCGTGGAAGATTACGCTGATACGTAGCCTGACGGTTGCCTACCGTCTGGCAGGCCTTTTCGGGATTGTCGGTGGTGTACTTGGGCCACTGTTAGGATTAAGTGTGTTGATCGGGTTCTATATTCCTGCAACAATACCGTTCATCTATAATGGATGGATTTTGCTGGGCATTTTTGGCCTGATAGGATTTGGTCTGACACCAGAGATTATCACCTTACACAATGAACGACCGGTCGCGGCACTGCGCAAAAGCTGGCAACTTGCTCGCCAGCGCTGGTTTGCAATCGCTACCTTTCTAGCCGTCTGTGCCGTTGTCGAGGTCGGATTTGCCCAAATCTGGCATGCACTGGCAACACAGCCGGGTTTGCTGGCGCTGGCCATTATTGGGAACGCCTACATCGGTAGCGGTCTCCGTGCCGCTCGCCTGCAATTTTATCGCGCCCACGCTGCGACAGTTGCTTTGTCGTAGTCGGCGCCACAAACGTGTTGGACGACGAGGTACACAGACTATGACGAGTGAACGACCAACAACCTACGATGAGAGTCAGATTCAGGTGCTTGAGGGCATGGAAGCTGTCCGCAAGCGGCCTGGGATGTACATTGGCCCAACCGATATTAACGGCCTGCACACGATGGTGCGCGAGGTCGTTGATAATTCGGTTGATGAAGTCATGGCCGGACGGGCAACCAGCGTGAGCGTGACCATCCACCGCGATGGTTCGGTGACGGTCAGCGATGATGGGTCGGGGATTCCGGTCGGGATCCATCCGAAAGAGGGAATCAGTACGCTCACCCTTGTTATGACTCGACTCCACGCCGGTGGAAAGTTTGGTAGTGGTGGCTATAAGGTCTCGTCTGGTCTGCATGGCGTTGGTGTCTCGGCAGTAAATGCGCTTTCAGCCTACATGCGGGTTGATGTCTACCGCAATGGTCGTCACTACTACCAGGAGTATCGTGCCGGCGTACCGGTAACCGATGTTATTGATCTCGAACCAACTGACCGCCACGGCACCACCACACGCTTTTTGCCCGATACCACGATCATTCAGACGCTCGACTACAATTTTGATACGCTAGCGCAGCGCTTCCGCGAGATGAGTTATCTGAACAAGGGTCTGCGCTTTAAGTTCGTTGATGAACGAACCAATCGCGAACTTAACTTTTACTTTGAAGGTGGGATCGTTTCGTATGTGCGCCACCTCAACAAAGATAAGACGGTTCTCCACCGTCAGCCGTTTTATGTCGAGCGAATGGTAGACGATGTGATGGTGGAGATCGCATTGCAATATACCGACTCGTTTGACACCGATAATGTCTATACCTTTGCCAATAACATTAATAATGTTGACGGTGGTTCGCATCTGTCGGGGTTTCGTACCGCACTGACGCGCGTTATCAATAATTACGCACGGGCGAAGGGATTACTGAAAGAAAATGAGAGCAATCTCACCGGCGATGATGTGCGCGAGGGATTAACGGCAGTGATCAGCGTTAAGCTGAAAGACCCTCAGTTTTCGTCGCAAACCAAAGAGAAGTTGGTGAGTCCGGAAGCTGCGAGTGCCGTTGCTACCGTCTTTAGCGATGCGTTCAGTGCCTGGCTCGATGAAAACCCCACAGAAGCGCGCCGGATCATCGAGAAGGCTATTTCGGCTGCACGAACCCGGCTCGCAGTGCAGAAGGTGCGCGAGACGGCTCGCAAGAGTGCAATGGAAGGATTTTCATTGCCTGGAAAGCTGGCCGATTGCTCTGATCCGAACCCGGCCCGCTGCGAGCTGTACATCGTTGAGGGAGATAGCGCAGGTGGCACTGCCAAACAGGGACGTGACCGTCGTTTCCAGGCAATTCTGCCGTTGCGGGGCAAGATTTTGAATGTCGAAAAGAGTCGGCTCGACCGCATGCTGTCGAATACGGAAGTACGAGCGTTGATTACGGCTATCGGAACCTCGATTGGCGATCAGTTTGACCTGAGTAAGCTGCGCTACCATCGTATCTTTCTGATGACTGATGCTGATGTTGATGGTAGCCACATTCGGACGCTCTTGCTGACCTTCTTCTTCCGACATATGCGTCCACTGATAACGAACGGACATCTTTTTATCGCCCAGCCGCCACTGTACCGGATCAGGCATGGCCGTGAACAGGTGTATACCTATTCTGATGCCGAGCGGGATGCGTACTTGAGTAAGCTGCCACCCGGGACAAAAGTGGAGATTCAGCGTTACAAAGGTTTGGGTGAAATGAATGCCGAGCAGCTTTGGGAAACGACGATGAACCCGCAAAATCGGGTGATTCTCCAGGTTACCTTAGAAGATGCAGCCCGTGCCGATGAGACTTTCACGATGCTAATGGGTGATCTGGTGCCGCCGCGACGACGATTTATTCAAACCCATGCGAACGAGGTTGTCGAGTTAGATATTTAACAGCGAGTGGGTAACAAGCGCATTGGCAAAGCGAGGGCAGGCAACCCTCGCTTAATTTTTATGTCAAATGAGAGCGCTGCCTGACGATTCGCCATCGATCACGATGGCAACCGTGCAACCTAGCACACCGCTCCTGCGTACATAGTGTCACAGATCATCATGTTCGAAGAGGAGGCATTCAATGACGGTCGATCCATTTTCGCT
The DNA here is from genome assembly GCF_000735195.1 of Chloroflexus sp. MS-G. Classification (GTDB taxonomy): domain Bacteria; phylum Chloroflexota; class Chloroflexia; order Chloroflexales; family Chloroflexaceae; genus Chloroflexus. The sequence goes on along the minus strand of NZ_JPIM01000018.1, from coordinate 20,639 downwards.
ACCACCCGTAACCCCTCAGTCATCACGACGCAGTAATCTCCCCTTACTTATTGCCGGTATATCGGTCGGGGTATTACTGATCGCCATTGGAGCAGGCGCTCTCCTGTTTAATTTGCTTACTCAGCGTGCAAGCAGGATTCCGGAATTGCTGCCAGCCGAGACCCAAATCTTTGCTGCGATCACCCCCAATCTAAGCGACTTACCCAACATTGACCGCCTGCGCCGTGCCTTCCCTGAAACATTCGATTACCAGAACGACCAGACCACATCCGATCTGCTTGCTGAGCAATTTGGGGTTTCATTCAACGAAGATATTGCGCCGTGGATCGGTGCTGAAATGGCCCTCGCGGTATACGGCATACCGGTTGAACGCATTGTTGATCCCAATGTAGGAAACCTGGACTCGCCGTTTGGTCTCCCAACACCACCAACATCCGTGAATGATGATGCGATCAGCGAAGGGAACATCCTGCTCATTGTAAGTATACGCGATCAGCGCGCAGCACAGGCTTTTCTCGATAAACAGCGTACCTTCCGTGAGAGCAAGGGTGAACGCTTTACCAGCAGTACAACCAATGGCATTACCATTTATGCGAGTGATACGCCAGACAGTGCGTTTGCTGCGTTTGCCCTCGCCCGCGATATGGTTGTCTTTGCCAACAAGCCCGATGGAATTGCAACCTTGATTCAGCAACCGGCAGATACCTCACTGGCTCGAAATACGTCGTTTCAAGCCACCGTCCAAAGTTTACCAAATGATCGCATTGGTACGATCTACATCGCCGGGAACACGATTGCACAGGTGTCACAAACCGCTATCGATGCGTTCAATCTGAGCAACACGGCATCGTTTGTACGCGATGCTGTGACAATCGGACAGGCTATGCACGGTGTTGGGCTAACAATGGCGGTGACCGAAGATGGATTACGCTTCGATGCAACGGCAGTTCTGGATCAGGCGCGCTTAGGTGGTGAGTTACGCGAACGCCTCAAAACATTCCGACCGGCGGTATCACCAGAACGCGCCGGTAACGTCAGCAGTGATGCGGTAGGTGTGATCAGTTTTGCTATTCCCGCCGATTGGGGTCAGCAACTACGTGATCAACTGGCCGCTTCGCCCGATACTACCAACACCCTACGCGATCTCGAACGTAGCCTCAATATCGACCTGGAACGTGATCTGTTTCGTTGGTTTCACGGTGAAGGAGTTATTACCATTCTCCCTAACGATAGCACTGATTTGCCGGTTGGTGGCTACTTTGCTTTACAGGTAGCCGATCAGTCGGCAGCTCAAGATGGGATGCGAACGCTGACAACCCTCATCGAAGACTTGATCGGGGTCTCGTTCGAGGACGTTTCAATTGGACGAACACAGGTACAGGCAATCACCGAGGGTGATTTCTTTATCGGTTACGGCTTTAACGGTCGTGATCTGGTCATTGCCGTGGGTCGTTCGGCGATGGAGGCTGCATTTGGGGCCGAAAAGAAACTGGCGAGTGTTGCTACCTACACCGATGCACTCAAGGCCATGCCGTCACCAAACGCCGGTGTTATTTATGTAAACTTAAAGTCTGTCCGCGATCTAAGCAAGCGGCTTGGTAACGATGTCGATCCAGAACTCGATCGACGACTGTCCCCATTTCAAGCACTGACAACGAGTGGTACCGTTGGGATCAATGATCGTGGTGTGGCACGTGGCACACTTCTCTTGAGCATTACGCCTTAAAAATCAGGCGTATCTTGTGTGTAGGGGATCATTGGGTAAGGGCGACACATACGTCGCCTTTACCGTGTCGTCAGGTGTGTTCATTGGCGAATGCACCTCCCCTTTCCGTTTGGGTCAGGTGGAAGATGAGGGAGTTGCCCTACCATACGCCGATGGGGATGGATCAACGCACCGGCGAGATAGCTGGTTGCAGACCTCTGTTGATACAGGTGCTGTGGGAACTCCTCTCTCGCATCATGCCTCTTCTCTCTCTTTACCTCACTGCTCACAGGTAGATGAAAAATGGTACGATAGATAGGGAGTCACTTGAAAGAGGAGTAACACTGATGACTCAACAACCTCCGCATCGGTACCTCGGCAAAGCCCGCAAATCGGTTGATGGAATTGAAAAAGTAACCGGACGCGCTCGCTATGCCGGTGATGTCTACCTGCCCGGTATGCTTCACGGCAAGCTTGCCCTGAGCATGTACGCCCATGCGCGGATTGTGAGGATCGATACTGCCGCAGCAAAAGCCATTCCCGGTGTGGTTGCGGTATTGACCGCGCACGACTTGCCGGTTCGCCAACACCAGCCTTCATCGCGGCAAACGACTACACTAGCCCGAGATGTGGTGCGCTATCGTGGTGAACCGGTTGCACTGGTGTTAGCGACACATCCGGCAGCGGCTGAAGATGCGGTCGCTGCGCTACAGATAGACTACGAACCACTTCCTGCCGTCGTCACCGTAGAAGCAGCACTCGATCCGGCAGCACCGGTTATCTGGCCACAAGGTGCGCCGCGGGCTGATGCTGACCTTACGGCCGCTCATGCAGCCGTCGCCCGTGGCGAAGAACAGAACGGGCATACGGTCTCAAATGTACACGAGCGGAAGCGGTTTAGTCGCGGCGATGCACATACTGCTCTGGCCGCCGCTGATGTGGTGGTAGCAGGCACATACCGAACCTCAATCGTACATCAGGGCTATCTGGAACCACACGCAGTTGTGGCCGATGTTGACCCAATACGTAAGCAGATTACACTGTACACCAGTACTCAGGGACAATTTGGGGTACGTGATGAGGTTGCCCGTCTGTTGGGGCTGCGGCCGAGTCAGGTTACCGTTGTACCGATGACGGTAGGCGGCGGTTTTGGCGCCAAGTACGGCATTCTCGAACCGTTGGCTGCGGCGGCGGCGATGGCTGTTGGACGTCCGGTACGCATCGTTCTTGATCGGAGCGAAGATTTTCTCACTACGACGCCATCGCCGGCAAGCACGATCACGCTCAAGCTGGGGGCTACCCGCGAAGGCATCCTTACCGCACTGGTTGCCGAAATCGTGATCGACAATGGTGTGTACCCATTTACCCTCGGCGGTATCATGAGCACGCTGCTGGGTGGGTACTATCGTTGTCCGAACGTACAGATTGATGTTGTGGAAGTGCTAACCCATAAACCACAGGCTGGCGCTTATCGTGCGCCGGGGGCGCCACAAGTCACGTTTGCGCTCGAATCGAGCATTGACGAGCTGGCCCATCGCTTAGGGCTTGATCCGCTCGAGTTGCGAATGCGCAATGCAGCGACCACCGGTGATCCGATGGGGAATAACGATCCCTGGCCGTCGATGGGTCTTACAAAGGTACTGGAAGTCGCTGCTGCACATCCGCTCTGGCGTAACCGCACGCCAGGGAGTGGTGTTGGGATGGCTATTGGCGGCTGGCCGTGTGGAATGTCGCCAGCCGCAGCGGTCTGTCGGGTTGATACCGATGGAATAGTACGGGTTCACGTCGGATCAGTAGACATTTCGGGTGTCAATAGTAGCTTTGTGTTGGTAGCGGCTGAGATTTTGGGAGTGCCACCGGAACAGGTTGAAATTGTCGCCGGCGATACCCGCAGCGGACCGTTCGCCGGACCGAGCGGCGGTAGTCAGATCACGTATAGCGTCACCGGGGCAGTTGCTGCGACAGCCCGCGAGGCACGTCGTCAACTGCTGGAGATCGCCGCTGATATGCTTGAAGCTCGGATTGATGACCTGGATATCCGAGAGGGAGAGGTTCTGGTCCGTGGCGTTCCCGGGCGTTCGCTACCTATCGGCGAGGTAGCCCGCCGTGCCCAAGAACAACCGGGTGGACCAGGGCCGATTGTCGGTGAAGGTCGGGCAGCACCGGCCGAAAATGCACCGGGTTTTGTTGCACATATTGTTCAGGTGGCAGTTGATCAGGAAACCGGTCGGGTACAGCCGTTACGGTATGTTGCTATTCAGGATGTTGGCTTCCCACTCAACCCACTGATGGTAGAAGGACAGATCCACGGTGGTGCGGTGCAAGGGATTGGTTGGGCACTACACGAAGCCCTGCGCTACGACGAGCGCGGTGAATTGCTCACAGCCAGTTTGATGGACTATACCCTACCCCGTGCAGCCGACGTGCCCTCGATTGAGGCCGTTCTCGTAACTAATCCGGCACCCAACGGCCCCTTTGGTGCACGAGGCGTGGGTGAGCCACCGATCACCGCCGGCGCAGCGGCTATCGCGAACGCCATCCGTGATGCGACCGGCGCGCGCATCTATGAGCTACCAATGCGCGATGAGATTGTTTTTCAAGCGATTCGGCAGGTATCAAAGGAGGAGTGTTTGTGAGATAGTTCGCGTCAGAGGGCTGAAATCAGCAGGTCCTTGGATGAGACCATCCCACTAGGGAATAGGGCGAGATTGATTATTGATTTAAAAAACCACGTGTACGCATTCCTAACTCAGCGGCATCGTTGTGTGGGTGTCCTGGCGGCTTGCCGTTGGCAGACCAATCGTGGAAACGAACACGTGAAAGTGTGGGAATATTCCTCTCGCAACTGTTGCCGATGGCATCGCCCTCTTCTTTTCCCGTTTACGAGTGTGGGCAGAGGGCTATTGCCGTCGCCACAGCAATCCGATCAACGTACTACCACACATTACCCAGCCAAACCAGTCGCCAGTATACGTATAGAAGGTGCGCTCTGAGAGAGTAAACGCTTCGCCGACGACAACACTACGCTGATTGATTGCACTCTCGGCGGTTATTCGCCCGTAAGGGTCGATCACCATTGCTATCCCGCTCGTCGCACCGGTGGCGAAGGTAACGCGATTCTCAACTGCTCGCAAGACCGAATCGGCAGCATGTAGTCGAGGAAACCAGGGATTAGCGGCAAAGTCATCATCTACCGGCATGAGCACAATCTGCGCACCATGACGGGCTAATTCGCGAACAATCCAGGTCGGATGACGATCCCAGCACACCCCCAGGCCGACGTTGCCGTATGGTGTTGCAAAGACGGAAAACGTGGCTGAACCCGCGACAAAACCGAATGCCTGCTCGCCACCGGTGAGATTGATCTTGGCCCGCCGACCAACTTCTCGGCCATCAGGGCCAATCATCACTGCCGCGTCGTGCATACCGGCCTCTGCATGCCAAACCATATCGACCACCAGATACGTATTTAACTCACGCGCCAACCTCCCAAGCTGTGCGACAACTGCCGGATCATCGGCATCGGCAAATTCGTTCTCCGGCCACACCACAAACGCCGGTTGAATATCAGCAATGCTGCGGGTTAAGGTTTCATTGATGCGAAAAATGGCCTGCGACATTACTGGAGTGTCGGCATAGTATCCCTCTTGATCACGGGGAAGATTGCTCAGTCTCTGAACGGCAGGGTCTTGATTAACAAGATCAACTGTCCCGGCAATACGAAAGACTGGTGCCACCGCATCGGGTATCGTGAATGCCCCCCATCCAACCACAAGCAGCGCGAACAATAACCCGATCAAGGCAGGCAGATGCCAGCAGCGCTTTTGCCACCATTCCAGTATGATCATCGTCAGAGCAACGTTTACCAGCATTATTAGAAAACTGAGACCAGGGAAACCGGTTATGGTGAGGAGTTGGAGCACTGGAGGGAAACGCCATTGACTTTTTGCCAATACCTCGATCCACCATTCGCTAACGACGGGGGCTACAAAACGGAGAAATTCCAGCGCCGACCAGGCGACCGGCAATCCCAGCAAACGAAACGGTTCCGGCAACCGCTGTTGCAGCGTCATACCAGTATGAATGAGGCCGGCGTAGAAGGTTCCAGAAGCCAGGATGAGGAAAATACCACCGACCATCCCGAACAGGGCCGGATACCAGAGATGGGTAAATGCCGACCAGATGATGCCGCAGGGCAGTGCCAAAAGGACATAGTGACGTGACGGTTGCGTATGTAACCCGAGCAAAAGGGGGATGAAGCTGACCCAGCCGAGGAAACCCCAATCAAGGACGGTTGGCATCGCCGCACCGAGCAACAAGCCAGACATTGTTGATAGAGCGAGTGCTATGCTGAAACGACTGTGTATTCCCGTAGCGCGCATACCCATTCACCCCGAACAGCACATGGGTTACTGATCTTCTAACACTCCTCGCAACTGCGCTTCTAACCAAGTGTGTAAGAAGACGACCGACTCACCGGGCAGGAGTGGCAGTACCGTCAGACCACTGGAATAGGTTTTGGGCACGTTATCAGCAGGAAAGAGGAGCGCAAGAGCCTTTACCACACGCTGACCAGACCAATCACCAATACCGGCCAGATAGCTATACCCTTCATCAAGTGCACCTGCCGGTAGTTCACCGGCTTCGTGACGGTATTTGGCGTCAAGCAGAATCAGGCATGGTTCGGCTCGGGTCGGGGTTATCTCTAATGCTATGTCAGGAATCCGTACCCGGTCGTCAAGTGAACAGAACGGCTGACTGTCGGGGGCATAGCGTGGCTGATAGCGCAGTTTCACCATCGCCCCATCAGCATTCACCAGCACCAACAGCGGGTATTGGTGTTCAATGTGAAGATGAAAATCTTCACTCACGAGCGATTGCTCGACAATGTGCCAGCCAGGGAATTGAATGAGGCTGAGTGCAACCTGTGCTGTACACCAAACTTCGTACAACCGCGCCACCTCACGAACTGGGATAGAAAGAAGATCAGATGCCCATCCAACACCCAGCCGTCGCCGAAAGAGACGGCGGTACGCCTGAACGATTCGCTCATCGCGAGTACGCGGCTGCCAGGAAGTTGGAGACATTGATGCAGGCGCAGAGACAACGATGCGGGATCGTATTGCCCGCAGACGACCAACGACGGTGATTAACGACATCCGTTTGTCAGCCGGTAGTTCGGCAAGCAATAACCATTGCGCGGCGCCGATCACTTGATCAAGCAGCGCCGCTACAACCTGAAGGCATCGCTCAGATGGATCGTGCCGTGGTACCAGTGGCTGAATGCGATCAGGCCAGCGAGTTTCCGATAACGGCATTGCATCAGGAGTGATACGCCAGCGCGATGGATCAGGGCGCTCGCGCCACTCGCCTAGCTCACGTGGGCGATCAAGAAGAAGCCGACGATTCGCCTGACGTCGGGTTAATCGCTCTAGCGCTGCAATCAAGCGTGCAGTTGCCGATCCGGTTAGCAAGGCCAGCAGTGCTGCCACGTCAGATCGTCCAGGCGCCACATCACCAGCCGGTTGGCGTCCACTCCTCAAAGCGTGAACCAGGGTCGGTATCAGTTGAGCCAGATCGGCCAGTAACCGCGTGTAGCGCTGAGCGTCGAGCAGTGAAGGAACAACACGCACAACTTCACGCCATTCAGTACGCTCTGTCGATGATTGAATTGTGATATGAGCTTCGTATTCACCAGCTACGGCTGGTGCCTGCCAACGCCAACGCCAAATCGCCTCGCCTGGGCGCAGGAATGGTTCAAGGAGAACACCATCAACCACCAGTTGAGCAGTGGCATTAACAGGCACTGCACACGACCACTCGACGACCTTTCGTTCGATGACGACCGTCGAAGCTGCCGGTTGACCGTCGATGAACAACACCACATCATCTACCACCATCGTCTCCGTTTAAAGTAGATTGCTAAACTCACTGCAATCGTTATCATCAAACTGAGCGCAAACGGATATCCCCAAGGTTGTTCAAGTTCGGGCATCAACACAAAGTTCATGCCGTAAATACCGGCAACCAGTGAACAGGCCATCAAAATGATCGACCATAGCGTCAAAACTTTCACCAACTGATTAAGCTGATTTCCTTGCAGCGAAAGATAGCTATCCAATGCGCTTGAAAGCAGATCACGGTACAGATCTATCGATTCGGTAATTCGCACCAGGTGATCGTAAACATCACGCACATAGGTCAACTCGCGTGGTTGAAAGATCCGAATTTCCTGGCGCAACAAGACATTGAGAATATCGCGTTCGGGAGCAACGATTCGTCGTAACAACAAGAGGTCCTTCTTTAAGGTGAATATTTCACCGGCAATCTCCTGACGACCGCGCTGGAAGATAGCATCTTCCACATCATCAATCTGTTCGCCGATCATATCGAGCACAACGAAATAATCATCAACAATCCCATCAATCAGGGCATAGAGAATACTGCTTATCTGGTAACCTGGCACATAACCGTTACCCTGCCAGCGCGCCAATGTTTGCTGTACATGGCGAACCGGGCCAGTACGGATGCTGACCAGGTAATTTGCCCCGACAAAGAGTGTGATTGGGAGAAAATGCAAAGCCCGTTTGTCGGCATCGTACTCGATGCTGTAAAAAATGATCAGATAGTAGCCAGGATAGGTCTCAATTTTCGGTCGTTCGTGGGTCTGGATTGCATCTTCGATGGCAAGTGGATGAAATCCAAATTCATTGTGCAGTAACGCCACTTCGGTGGCGGTTGGCTGTTCGAGATCGAGCCAGATCAGGGTGCGCGGTTGCATCAACAGCTCACTGATCTGATCGAGATCGGTCAATGCCTCAACCTGCTGACGTTGGAATACTCGTAGGGTTACCATAAAAGTTGTGAGTTACGCTATAGAGCACGTACTTGCTCGATTATACCAGCCTGGTCACATTCGTGCAGGCCGTATCTCTGCCAAGAAGTCTCGTCAGCGTTATCAGACTGCACATGCGCCAGCCGATGCGTTACCATGCACCTGATGCGCCTTATTTTCTCACCCTTTTTTTTACACGGGGAACAGAATGGGGGCACCTCCTCAGCCAATGCGAGGGACAGGTGGGTATGTTCGGCGATAACACTACAACGGGCGGGTTGAGAACTCACCCTACCTGCGATGACACAACGGAGGAAACCCGGCACTGGATTGCGAATTCTGGTCTTGACAATTACAGGGCGCAGTGACACTGCGCCCCGTCAGGAATTGATCGTTTTGCAAACATGCACTGTGGTACTGCGACAGCGGTGAACGCTGTTCAGTCAATGCACGAGCGCTTTACCCACTACTGCCCGTACCGCCAGCGCAAGTAATGCTGACCAACGTTCCCCATCTCGACCCGCCAGTTCGGATCGTTGTCTGGGGTATACGTCAGCACACGGCGTTCAAATGCCTGCATCAGCACATCTTTCTCAACGCCAGCAACACGCACCCGTGTCCAGTAGGGTTCGCTAATCGGCAGGCCCATCACGAACACCCAATCAATGATCTGACGATTGACGTAACGGCCATTTTCAAACACCACTCCCTGTTGAGCAAAATAGTCGAGGAAGACTTGCGGGATGTTGTGCCCAAGCGTCGCTTCGTAACTGCCAATACGTATATCGTAACGGGCCAGGTCAGGCCGTTCACTGACACTACCGTCACGATTGAGAAACGCAGTGACGACCTGGCCGGTACGATCCGCAGCTCGATTTTGATTAACCGGGAAGGCAACACTACGCAAGGTAGCGTAAGTGGGAGCATTAGGGTTAACTGCTGCTGGATCGCCGGCTACCGCTTCAGTCGCCGGTGTACGATCCTCAAATTGGGCGTCGCCGAGCTGAATTCGGCCGGTCAGCATCTCAACCACAAGCAAGCCGTTGGTCACATACCACTGATTACGCGGCGCATTCGGGTTGTTGATCTCCATCCGGCTCTTGTCGAAATACTGTACCAACCGGCTGCCGCCCGGACTTTGCGCATACGGTTCGCGCATCGCACCACTGATCGGCTGTGGTCCCCAAATCCACGAACGTGGACGTAACTTCGGCGCACCACTGGCTACCGGCTGATCGGTGCGCTGCCACACATTTCGCATAGCATCGTCGGCGAAGGCACCGTTGGGTGGAACAAAGCCACTACCGGACGAGGGTGGCGGAGGTGGAGGCGGCGGTGACGCAGACTGCTCGCTGCCCGGCTGATAGAGAAGGTAGATCGGACGTGGCCCAACATCGAGGGTCACCATCCCGCCTGCTGCGGCCAAGCGACGCTGACCACCATCGCGGTCGATGATGGTAACTTCGGCATCGGCGCTAGGAACACGCACCCGACCACTATCCACTGCCCAGATCACCTCAACGACACCACGTTCAGCAGCAAAACGGGCAGCGTATGCCTCTGGCCCACTGTAGCCGGTTAGATCATCGAGATAGACTACACCCTCGCCAGTACGAGTATCTGGATCATCGTCAATAACAATGGCCTGAAGTGTGATGTCACCATCGAGTTTGCCATCGACAAACCGAATCCGGTTCCCTGTCTCAACCGGGCCATTGATAGCAGCAACGAGCTGTTGCCAACCCGGAGGCCCGATCTTGCCCAGGCGGTATTGCAGAATCTCGCCCTGCGTGTCACGAAGCTGAACTTTCAGATCAAAACTGCTCCCGTCACCGTACACCCACATCCCGATCTGGGTCGTTCCAGCGGGGAATGTGATTGCTTCACGAGGAGTAAAACTCACATAATCATTCCCGCCAGTAGAAAAGCGGTAACGCACTTCCACTGCACCGCCCCCGCTACGTACCCGAGCACTACTCTGCGCAATCGAGCCATTTTCAAGCGGAAACGTTTGCCAGCCGATACTCCGCTCGAAGTCAAAAGCAATTCTCGCATCGCTCAAGCGGCGCAACCCAAGCGGCTGTCGCCCACCAACGTACTGGTTCAAGGTACGAAACGCCGCTAGAGCCGGTTTCGGCTGACCGTAATCCTCTTGTCCTCTGCCATAACGGAACAGGCCATACGTATTGTACGGCGTGCCGTTGCGCAGTTGCATGTCTTTGAAGCGAAACATAATGACCCGCTCGACACCGGCTTGTCGCAACAGGGCCATTGCCCGGATCAGATAGTTGGCTTGCGTTTCAACATCGACCGCCCGCTCACCCGTGCGATCACTCGGACTATCTGCCCAGCCAAATTCGGTAACCCAAATCGGTTTCGGTCCTAAGCGAGCGGCCAGTGTCTGAATTGCACCGATCCCTACCGTGTCAATCGAGCCAGCTTCAGGGCCGAGCGGATCGGTGTAGGGATGGAGGGCGATGACATCGAACGAATTCCAGGCGCCATTATCAGCAATTGCCTGCAAAAACGATCCCGCCGGTTCGGGCGAGACAATCCCGGCGGCTAAAACGACCGCACCCGGATCAACCGCTTTAATTGCCGGGTAAACGGTACGGAGAAGGTTTGCATAGGCAGCCGGATCGGGTGCTGGCCGCCAGTATACCGGATTGTCTGGCTCGTTCCATATCTGCCAGTGGCGGATTCGATCCTTATAGCGGTTCACGACCGTCGCCACAAAATTTGCAAAAAGTCGCGGCTCCGGCGGGTAGAAGCTCCCTTGATCGGGCGGGATGGCATCATCAGCCGGATTTGGCGTGCCCCAACCGACAGCCGGATTAAAAAGACCGAGAATGTTGACGCCGCGCTTTACTAGCTCATCAACAGCTCGATCGGTAAATGTCCAGTCGTATTGACCTGGACGCGGCTCGATCCGTCCCCACTGAAACTCTTCACGTGCCCAACCTAGTCCACTCTGCGCCACAACCTCAGCCGGTTGGTGCAATGAGTCGGGAAAGGGGTAAGTGGTTGCAATGTGAGTATTAGCTCCAAATACCGAGGGGCTGGCCGATTGCGTGCGCGTTACGTCCATCGGCCAAAGGCTCAAGAACACACCGATACATACCAGCAGACTGAGATAACGGGCAAAACGCATACAACAGTACTCCCTCTATGACGATGAGACCAAGACACAATTAGTATAAATGGTGAGTGAAACCAAAACGGTAAAAGTTTGGCGCGATTTTTTCATGCTGATAACGACAACCGGTTGTTTCCCTCCATTCTGCTGGTCAGGAAAGAGAGGGAAGGGAGGCGCAGGTTCCCAATCTCCCTTCAGTTCACCCTTTCGCTGTTAGGGAAGAAAACGGGTTCAGAGTAAAGGAAAGCTTCCACATATACGCGGGGGAATAACTAACGCAAGATTAGCGGGAGCATAACAGCATATTGTGGTGGTTCAGGAATTGCTACAGGAAGCGCGTATGACAGCGATAGTCGATCAGCACTATCAATAAAACGGACGTAGATCGTCGGTATCGTCTGTATATTCGTCAAGGACGGTACAATGTTAAGTGGAAGAATCACTTCGGGTCTGTAAGGTACACGAATTGCCTCACGAAAATCACGCCAGAAGCTCACTTCAATCGCTTGGGTATCTGCTGGCGCCTGCAAGTGGATCACCAGCCTTGCCTCTTCAATCTGTGCTGGTTCAGGAATACGATACTCAGGACCTGGCCCTATTCCGTTTACGGAAAATGCCTGTGTGATCGGCGCAGAGACATTACCAACCGTATTAACTGCCCGAAACTCAACTACATAGTCACCATCGTACAACGGTAACTCAACCTGTGCGATCTCACGTGGACTGTCGAAGTGACCATCAACTGGTATTGCTAGTTGCCAATCACTACCCTCAACTCGATACTCAATGGCGCTTATCCGATTGATACTCGCATCAGGTTGCACCGGTGAAGGGTAAGGAATATCACGGGCATTCAATTCGACAACCGGCCGTCGACCTGTTTCCTGAAGTGTCGCCGTTAGTGATATAACTGGCGTTGTGTCAAGCACATCTATCACACCATCGGCATCACTATCACGGTAGCCAAGCTGGTGGCGCGCCGACGTGTCAACAGCGCCGATCGTGAAGCTATAGATCAATTCGCGCATAATACTCGGTTCGTTGGTACCACAGTTATTAAACATACTATTTGTCGTCGGTGTGAACAGATACCCGCTCCGCTGATCACACGAAACACGAGCAGCACTATACTGGTCGAGTGCACCAAAGAGATGTGCAAACTCATGCGCGATCACCGCACGTAGCCACTGGGTCTGATATGGACCACCATCGGAAGTAATCACACTATACGGCCCGTGGAGATATGCGTAAGCGAAGCGGCCATCGGCAAAGTAGCCGTCATCACTCGCACTATTCACAATAAAGAAGATCGTCGCCCAATCTGCGTGTCGTTGCTCACGGAGATCGAAGAGCATTCTGAACGCCTGCTCGAAATGGCTTGCGCCAACATAGCCCAATTCGCTCAGGACATCACCGATCCAGCGCCTTTCCTGGGCTAGATCGTAGCGGATTGGCTCGTACATTGTTGGCACAACGCGGACACTCAAATCAAACTCCAGTCGGGCATCTGGTAACCGATCGCGCCACCAATCAAGCGCCGCCTGAGCCTCAGCAACGATCTGCTCGATCTGGGCGCTAGTCCAATCCTCCATCGAAGGATCAACAGCGCCGGTACTTTCTGGCAATATAAGTTGTACGGCTACTCTTCCGGCCAGATACTGACTTGGTAAACGCGGTTCAACATCATCAACCGCAAATGATAACCTTGCTGATGCGGGAGCAATCAGAACATCATCTTCAGGTAAGGGGAGTTCTGGTTGACCAGCAGGTGCGGCATAGAGGGTGAACGGCGCTGCGATAACACAGATGAGCAGAATTGAGAGAATATTGTTACGCATAGCGGCCTCGCATTGGCTACAATGAACAAAGAGCGCAAAGCCGTTCTCACATGCTCAATGTAGCTGACAATGCTGCCACTGGCGAGGGGCGAAAGAGTCCTGTTGTGCTGGTACTGGTATGACTAGCGTTTAACGACAAAGCATAGGATTCTTGTACTATGGTGACAAAATATTGTTGCGGATCGACAGTATTGCTCAGCGATCATAACCGCTACAGCATCGGTTAGAACGGGTTTTCAACCGCAAACACACCCCAGCACGACCCAACATATGACGAAGCGAAGGAGGCAATGCCAGGGGTATAATGAAGAGAACCTTATTCATCATCGCATCATTCGCGGCTCAGAACTCAACTTCCCCTCAACGTCCTAACCTTGCAGAATGCAGTCCTCTTTCCGCTTTCGGAACAGGAGGGGTAAAGGTTAAGGAGAAGTTCATGCAGCAATTGCAGCTCTGGCTACTCCGCATTCCAGACTCTAACGAAGACGATCAACGACGTGGTCGGATCATCATTGTCCTGGCACTCCTGATGAGTGGGTTGGCCCTCTTATCCATCCCACTAGTGTTTGCAGTGACACCACAATTAGCGTTCACCCTACTGCTGATCAATGTGACCGGAGTTCTTGTCTATACTATCGTGATCGTTCTCTGCCGAACCGGTTGGGTGCAAGCGGGTGGTCTGCTCTTCATCATCACCGTGACTACACTGACGATGACCATTCTATTTCTGGCTGAGAGAGATGATCCTACCCGTTATGCAACACCCTTCTTTCTCGTCTTCACAATCCTCATTACAGGAATGATCCTCCCACCAGCCTGGACTTGGTTCGCATTGTTCCTTAATACAACCGGTCTGTTAGCCGGATGGTGGACGACCGGTCAGTTATTGTTTTTTAAACAACCCGAAGGCACATTACAGATCGCTGCCCTGTTTCTGCAAGTTGGGTCAGCCTTGTTCACGTTCGTTGGGGGAAGCGTCACCAACGCCGCCTTGCGCGAGGCGCGTCGGCTTCGGGAAGAGGCGCGCCAGAGCGCCAACCAACTGGCTGCGCTTAATGCCACCCTCGAAGCACAGGTCGCCCAACGCACGGCAGCATTGCAGCAAGCGCTCAACGACCTCGAACAGCGCGCCGCCGAACAGGCCCGCCTGCTGGCCGAAAATGAACAACAGCGCCAGGTCATTCGCGAGTTGAGCGTTCCGGTACTGCCGGTACGCACCACCACGCTGGTGATGCCGCTCATCGGTGCGCTCGATACGGCACGGTTGGCCGATATGCAACGGCAGGCGTTGACCCAGCTTGAACACACCGGCGCCCGTGAACTGCTCATTGATGTGACCGGCGTCCCCGTGATCGATACCCAGGTCGCCAAAGGCGTGATCCAGCTCGTCGAGGCAGCACGCTTGATGGGCGCGCACGTCACGCTGGTCGGCATTCGCCCGGAAGTCGCGCAGACCCTGGTCACGCTTGGTATTGACTTGCGTGGCATTCGTACTTTTAGCACCCTGCAAGCCGCGTTGAAGAGCAATAGGTGACAAACGTATAGCAATCGGGCAGAGATGGCTCCCAAATCTCAGGGCGTATGCTGAAGCTGTCAAAATGAGGTGAACCGAAGGAAGCCATACGTTGTCTATCCGGTGTCCCATTGACAACCTGAAAGACGGTCATTCTTTACCCTGCCAGGAAAGGGATTTTCAACGTTTTTTCTATCTGGGCAGTGACGATACAGCGTTCGGAACGGTTTCCAAACTCACCCTTGGGTGTCTAGTTGATGCGATCAGCAACGGTTTACCGCACCCACCCCAGCATGCGGGCCGGAGGCCTGCACTCCCAGGCAGGCGATAATTGTCAGGTTTAGCCCATTGAGACTTTGTCTGACTATCGATATAATGAGGAATGTTCGTGCTCAACCTGTTCCAGGAGAAGGTATGCGAGCGTTGACTGACTGGCTGTTCCAGATCAAGTGTACTGACGAGGATGAATTACGCCGTGGCCGCACGAGCATCACCGTGGCACTCGTTATGATTAGCCTAGCAATTCTGGCAATTCCCATTGGCTTCTTCAGTGGTGGTTCATTAGTTGGCATCACGGCTATCTCGATTGGTATTCTTTCCTACATCATTGCGATCACCTTAACACGGGCTGGTTTTGTAAATTTTGGTGGGATTGTTCTAGTCAGTTTTGTTACTATCCCAACCCTATTACCTATTATTATCAACACTTCAGCAACGAGTCCCTTCACTTCACCCTTCTACCTTGTCCTCTCTATTCTTGTAGGTGGATTGATCTTGCGACCGGTGCTAATCTGGCTCGTGTTGGCAATAAACCTGTTTGGTGTGTTCATTGCATGGAACATCGCTGGTTTTAATCCTTTTGCCGATCAGATGACAACGGCGCTCAGTTCAGCCGCTCTGTTCCTGCAAGTGGGCGTGGCTTTGTTCACGTTCGTTGGGGGAAGCGTCACCAACGCCGCCTTGCGCGAGGCGCGTCGGCTTCGGGAAGAGGCGCGCCAGAGCGCCAACCAACTGGCTGCGCTTAATGCCACGCTCGAAGCGCAGGTTGCTCAACGCACGGCAGCATTGCAGCAAGCGCTCCGTGACCTCGAACAGCGCGCCGCTGAACAGGCCCGCCTGCTGGCCGAAAATGAACAACAGCGCCAGGTCATTCGCGAGTTGAGCGTTCCGGTACTGCCGGTACGCACCACCACGCTGGTGATGCCGCTCATCGGTGCGCTCGATACGGCACGGTTGGCCGATATGCAACGGCAGGCGTTGACCCAGCTTGAACACACCGGCGCCCGTGAACTGCTCATTGATGTGACCGGCGTCCCCGTGATCGATACCCAGGTCGCCAAAGGCGTGATCCAGCTCGTCGAGGCAGCACGCTTGATGGGCACGCACGTCACGCTGGTCGGCATTCGCCCGGAAGTCGCGCAGACCCTGGTCACGCTTGGTATTGACTTGCGTGGCATTCGTACTTTTAGCACCCTGCAAGCCGCGTTGAATAGTGAAAAACGCTAGGGACGCATGACACGTCCCTAGCGTATGATAGCGCCCCCTACTCTGTGGCTGACGGATCGGTTCCGCTCGTAGATGACGTTAATTGCGGTAAAACACCGCTCTCGCCGAGAAGACCGGTGCGCAGATAAACCAGAAGTTTCTTGCGCGTGTCGGCAATGTCGTTATTGCGCATGTGCAGTTGACCGATCCGATCTTGCGGCGTAAAGCTGGCCTCACCTTTCTCCATCGTCAGGCGGCTCGGATCATACGTCAGGTTCGGTGAGCTGGTATCAAGTATCGAATAGTCATTCCCCCGACGTAGACCAATCGTTACTTCACCGGTAATCAGACGAGCCACCCAGCGTTGGATCGACTCACGCAACATCATAGCCTGCGGATCAAACCAGCGCCCGGCGTACAGTAAGCGACCTAACTTACGACCATATTCCCGATACTGGTCGATAGTATCCTCGTTGTGGATACCGGTAACCAGTCGTTCATAAGCGATGAAGAGCAGTGCCATCCCTGGCGCTTCGTAAATACCACGGCTTTTGGCCTCGATGATCCGATTTTCAATTTGATCACTCATACCAAGACCGTGCCTTCCGCCAATCCGATTTGCTTCGGTCATCAGCGCCACGTGATCGGGGAAGGTCATGCCATTAATTGCAACCGGGAATCCTTCTTCAAATGTGATACGCACCTCTTCGTATTCAATCTGCACCTCTGGCCGCCAGAATGCCACTCCCATAATAGGATTGACAATCGTGATATTGCGATCCAGAAACTCCAAATCTTTCGCCTCGTGGGTGGCGCCTAAGATATTTGAGTCCGTTGAATAGGCCTTTTCTGCTGGCATTCGGTAATCGAGACCGGCGCGACTCAGGTAGGCCGACATTTCGGCCCGACCACCCAGTTCATCGATGAATGCCTGGTCAAGCCAGGGTTTGTAGATGCGCAGATCGGGGTTGACCAGTAAACCGTAGCGGTAGAAACGTTCGATGTCATTCCCCTTGTAGGTACTGCCATCACCCCAGATATTGACCCCATCTTCGCGCATGGCAGCGACCAACATCGTGCCGGTCACTGCCCGACCAAGAGGAGTTGTGTTGAAATACGGTAGCCCGGCAGTGGAAATATGAAATGCGCCACATTGGAGCGCCACCAACCCCTCGGCAACGAGCTGATGACGGCAATCGATCAGGCGGGCTGCCTCTGCACCATACATCAAGGCACGTCGCGGAATATCTTCATAATCAGGTTCATCGGGCTGACCTAGATTCGCCGTATATGCGTAGGGAATAGCACCCTTTGCACGCATCCAGTGAATGGCTGCACTGGTGTCAAGACCACCAGAGAAAGCGATGCCGATCTTTTCACCGACCGGCAGGTGTTGTAAGATTTTTGCCATGGTGCCCCTCATTTCCAACGTCTAGTAACATTAGCCGTTGTATTATACGACGGAACCAGTTCAACAGTGGTTACAGCTTAATACAGAGCCTGCAACGATGCACCACCTACCTGGGAGCGCGGGACTCTGGCTCGCATAGTGCCTCATAAAACTTCCCAAATTACTTGGCAGTAGTGAGGAGCGAAGAGAGAGGAGCGAGAAACGAGAGCAGCAGAGGCGGGTCCCTGACTTCTCCACAGTACGCGCAGCGGTGCTCTGATTCCCATTCTGCCAGCGGTCTCCCCGCGCCACGTATCTCTCATCGATCAAGTCGTCAGCGTATGGTTGGTGTGGGTCACAACTCGTCCGCCGCTCATGCGGGCCAGAGGCCCGCGCACCCAGGTCTGTACACCGCCTATGCGGGCCGGAGGCCGGCGCACCCAGGTCTGTATACCGCTCATGCGGGCCGGAGGCCGGCGCACCCAGGTCCGTATACTGCCCATGCGGGCCGGAGGCCCGCGTACTCAGGTCCGTACACCACATATGCGGGCCGGAGGCCCGCGCACCCAGGTCCGTATACCGCCTGTGCAGGCCGGAGGCCCGCGTACCCAGGTCTGTATACTGCCCATGCGGGCCGGAGGCCGGCGCACCCAGGTCTGTATACCGCCCATGCGGGCCGGAGGCCCGTACACCTGGGCGAACGCTGAAAACATCCTGTCACTGGTCTGAAAACCTTGACGAGCATGAGATTTCCAGCTACACTACACGCAATACACACAGAGAGGAGAACCCATGACAGCCACCCATCGTGTACCTCACGTATTACCACAACCACCATTGCCCGGTACCCAGCCACTATTGGCTGAGACAGGAGATGCTACCTGGCCATTGGCACTTAAAGCACTTTTGCTGCTTAATGGTGCGATCTCTCCTAACGACCCTGTGTTGACTACCTTGTCCGACGATGAGCTGATTGCGCTGCGAGGTAGTTTATTGCTTCTACAGAGTGACGAACCAACGAATATTGCCTAGGCTCCTACATATAGAAGGTGCGGGGTGTGCAATCAACACACCCCGCTTCTTGTTTTCTCTGGGTTTTTTTAGAGGGTGATCAAAAACCTGGGTTTTTGATGAGGCACGACCATGGGACATCGCCAGAATAGTGCAGTGAACGGTGGCGGGCAAGGCATGCGTCCCTTCGCTGCGATAGAAACGATGGCGCCGAGTTCAGCATCATTGCTGCGGAGCACGCCTGGAGACCCTCACCTTCTCCCACTCCTTGCCCAACTTCTGCGCCCACACGGGGCAATGAGAAATCTGGGTTTCTGATCAGGCTTTTAGAGCCTATCCGGGACACCCTGTCGCAGAAGAAAATCAGTTCATGCACAGCGCCGCTGTGCCCGTACATCTACTAGGTCTCATCTGTCTTACCGTGAGACGATGATATGGATAGGCTCTTACAAGTTGGTTATACGTTTGCCAGACGCGGACGTTGTTCGTTTGAGTGGTAAATTCGATCCATGAGACTGAGCAGTGACTGTTCGAGTTCAGCAACGACCAGCCGCTCGGCTGGTGAGAGGGGCAAGTGGCTCAGTTCTTCAAAATACCAGCGGATCATTGTGGCCGTATGTTCATAGGCTACGCCCCAACGGGGTAAGACACCACGTGCCCAGCGTAACTCGGTTTCAGCAATATCGAATGTGTTAAACAATAAGATGGCGTGCACCAGATTGATGAACGGGCGTACCGCTACCTCCGCCATTCGTTCGGCCGGAGCGTAATTTTCTTCGAGGCGCAGGGTATGGGTGAGTTCTGGAAAAGCGCGCAATAGCCTAACGGCTACCCGATAGGCGAAGGTCTGCCGGTGTTCCTCAACCCGACGTGCCAGTTGGTTGGCAGCAATCTCATCCATACATTCCCACCTCTGTGCTATGTATGTTGATTATAGCACGCGATGGACAAACATTACTTGTGCATCTATCCTGAGTTGTGTGGGCATTTCTGGTGCGAGATTACAGCGGTGTGGACTCCCTGGATTCAAGAGCCTGATCAGAAGCGTTTCCTTGGGCATGTACCGTGCCCGTGCAACTATTGCGTGAGGGGTTTCCAGCATCCTTTCTCTCAGCCCACCTTCCCCCTTCCTTTCTTCTACGGAGGGAGGAAGGGGCTGTGGGAAGAGCAGGGGCGTCAGGTGTGCGTTGCAGCACCGGCGCTGAACTCGGCGCCATCGTTTCTATCGCAGCGAAGGGACGCATGCGTTGCCCGAAACAAGACATTGCGTACCACTGTCAAGTCTCATCAACAGCCCAGGTTTCTGATCACCCTTTAACTATGGTGATTTAAGTACGTCCGGGTTTGTAGCCGACTACCCTAGCGGCTAAACAGTGTTTGTGCTACACGCACAATTGCCCGTAACTTTGGGCGTTGCAGTCGCTCAAGTGCTTCGGCGAGTGGTACCCACTCCACGGCAACAATCTGCTCACGGCCACCCATTGGTCGTGCGCGGCCCTTGATGGCGTGGAGTAAGTAATAGTCAACGATTTTGCGCTGTTGACCACGCGGTCCATTGATAACATAGTCAATACTGCCCAGCATATCAACCACTTCAGCGGTCACATGGGTCTCTTCACGTACCTCACGCACAATCGCGTCAAGTGCAGATTCCTTGCTCTTGATCTTCCCTTTTGGGAGTGACCAAAAACCTTTATGTTTGCGGATGAGTAAAATCTCAATTGTA